>DJGG01000023.1:0-1828 GCA_002432195.1 Desulfobacteraceae bacterium UBA5852 | reverse complement strand
CCCCGGGTGAGCAGGTCGAGAATTTCCGGAAGCGGCGGACCGGGCGCCGGCGCACGGCACAACCGCTCCAGGCAGCGCGCCAGGTCCGCCACCTTGCGCCGGCGCCCGGTGCCGCCGGCGTCATCCGCACCCGCTGGCAGGGTGCCGTATACCCTTCCGTTGAGGGCCGGGCTGAGAAGTTTGGCCATGGCGGCCGCACCCCCCACACGCCAGCAGCGGCGGACCTCGGCCAGGTGCGTCCGGAAAGCCTCCAGGCCCGGGAGCCGGGGGGCGGAAGGTTCGGGAAGCACCTGGGTGCCGGGCGACCTGCGGCTCTGGGCCAGCGCCGCCAGGGCCTCCGGTCCTTTGAGGCGGGCCAGGAGGTAGCCGGCCAATTCGCCGGGCAGACGGTCCACGTGGCGCCGCCAGAAATCATCGGCTGCCTGCTGGACGAGGCCTGCCGGGTCCTGGATCAGTTCGGTGTCGAAAAGGCTGCCGGTCTCGAAGGCTTGCTCCTGGAGCACCCGCTGGCAGAAACCGTGGATGGTGAAGATGGCGGCGCGGTCGAAGTTGACCAGGGCCTCCTCGATGCGCTGCCGCAAGTGCCCCTCGGTTTCCCCCCGCTCGCGGGCCGCCCGCAGCACCGCGTCGTTCGAAGACGTCAGTCCCAGGGCTTCCCGGGCGCCGGCCAGCCGGCGGCGGATCCGGTCGCGCAACTCTGCCGTGGCGGCCGTGGTGAAGGTCACCACCAAGATCTGCTCGGGCAGCAGCCCCTGCTCCGTCACCAGCCGCAGGTAGACCCCCGCCAGGGTGTAGGTTTTCCCGGTACCGGCGGAGGCCTCGATGAGACAGGCCCCCTGGAGGGGGGCCCGGTTGAGATCGAAGGGCTGCATAGGTCTCCGGTGGCCGCGCCGCGCTCCGGATCAGATGATGGAATCCAGGATGCGGGCATCGAACACGCGCTGGCTCTTGCGCTCCGAGCGTGGCAGACTTCCGTAGGCCACGATCTCCACCTCCGGGGTGACGATCAATTCCCGCCGGATCCGCCGGACCAGCCGGTCGGCCAGCTCGGCATGCGACTCGGCGGGAGTTGCTTCGCGGCACTCCACCAGCAGGCGCATGATCTCCCGTTCGCTGGCATCGCGGCGCAGATGGATCTGGTATTCCGATCCCAACCCCGGTATGGCGGAGATGATGCTGTCGATGTTGGACGGGTAGATGTTGACGGCCCGGAAGATGAACATGTCGTCGCTGCGCCCCAGAATCCGCGAGTGGCGGGGCAGGATCGAGCCGCAGGTGCAAGGTCCGGGAATGATGCGCGTGATGTCCCGGGTGCGGTAGCGGATGAGGGGTACGGCCTCCTTGGTGAGGGTGGTGACCACCATCTCGCCCCATTCGCCTTCCGGAAGCGGTGCGAGGGTCTCGGGGTCCAGGATCTCCAGGATGTAATAATCCGCCCAGTAGTGGATGCAATCGTGGTGGGAGCATTCGATGCCCGCCCCCGGCCCGTAGAGCTCGGTCATGCCCGTGATGTCGAAGAGCTCGGCGCCCCCCAGCAGCTCGGAGATCTTCTGCCGCATGGAGCGGGAGGAGCGCTCGGACCCGTAAATGACCTTGCGGATCCGGATGCGGTCGACGAGACCGCGCCGGTGGATCTCTTCGGCCAGCAGCAGTCCCATGGAGGCCGTGCAGCAGAGTACGGTGGTTTCCAGGTCCACCATGAACTGGCACTGGAGGTCCACGTTGCCGGGGCCGGCCGGTATCGCCAGGGCTCCCAGGCGCTCGCAGGCGCCCTGGAAGCCGGCGCCTGCCGTCCAGATGCCGTATCCCACGGCGATCTGCACGCGGT
>DJGG01000171.1:7816-42524 GCA_002432195.1 Desulfobacteraceae bacterium UBA5852 | reverse complement strand
GTTTATCCACAGGCTGCTAGGCGGAATGAAACCAAGCGGATCACCGGATCAATTGCAGACGACCTTGCGCTGTTGAAACCGGCAAGGGGGTCAACCTCCCGGCGCATGGCGAGCCCCGCGGTGCTGGCGCCCCGACCCTCGGCGCCCGCCTTGCCTTGAAAACCCGCGGGTCGCCTTGCGGCGGAGCTCAAATCTTGTAAATTGTCCGTTCGTTGGAAATGATGATATCCACAAAACGGTCGTGGTGCTCGGTAGGAACCTGAGGGATGATCTGCTCCTCCAGAGCCAAAGCGACTTTACGGGTAGTGGCGGGTAATTTGGGGATCAGGCGGTCGTAGAACCCCCCACCGGAGCCGATGCGGCCGCCCTTCTCGTCCAAGGCCACTCCCGGCACGATGGCGATGTCAATGCACTCCAGCGGAACCTGCTTGCAGCGTTCGGGGTTCGGCTGCATGCCACCGCGAGGTCCGGGAACCAGATCTTTTCCGGGGTCATCGATCTTCAGCAAACGGGCTTCCCGCTTGTCGGCATCGAACGCCGGCAAAACCACGATTTTCCCGAATTCAAAGCTTTTGCGGATAATCCTTGCGGTGGGCACCTCCACCGGGCGGCTGGAGTACATCAGAATGATGCGTGCTTCCAGGAAATTGGCGAAATCGAAAAGCCGCTCCTCGATTTTCTCGTTTTTGTCCTGACGTTCGGCCGGAGCCAGTTCAGCGACGATCTTTTCAATTCGATTGCGGATCTCCTGCTTGGTTTCCTGAATTTCCTNNTAAATCCCCCGGTCGCAATTCTGAAGGTTCAATGCTGGCTCCACAGGACGAGGCGCGTTTCGAATCGAATGCATTTGACTAAGTGCCGTGTAAATGGTAGTTTTCGCTTCTAAATTTAATAAAGACCCCAACCCTTACTATCACAAAAGATCCAAAAATCTTAGAGAATATAGGAATAGGTATGCTTGAAATCAAGTTTGTGCGGCAAAATTTGGCCCATGTGCAGGAAGCCCTACGTCGACGCGGGGCGGAAGTGGATCTGGCCGACTTTACGGCGCGAGACGCGGATCGCACCCGCCTACTGCAGGAAAGCGAAGAGCTTCGCCACCGCCGCAATGTGGTATCGGATCAAATCGCGGCGCTGAAAAAGGCCGGTGAACCGGCGGAAGTGTTGCTGTCGGAAATGCGCGCGGTTTCGGCCCGCATCAAGGATTTGGGCGGCGAGCTTGCCCGGATCGACGCCCAAATGGCCGAATTTCTCCTAGGCCTGCCCAATATTCCCCATGCCTCGGTGCCAATCGGGCGCGAGGCCGCCGACAACCCGGTCATCAAGCAGGTGGGCACGCCCCCCCAATTCACCTTCGAACCCGTGGCCCACTGGGACATCGGTGAACAGCTGGGCATACTCGACTTCAAGCGCGCCGCGCGCATCACCGGTGCACGGTTTCCACTTTATCTGGGCGCCGGGGCGCTCCTCGAGCGCTCCCTGATCAACTTCATGCTGGATACCCACACCAGGGAGCACGGCTACACGGAAGTCCTGCCGCCGTTCATCGTCAACCGCCAAAGCATGACCCACACCGGGCAGCTCCCCAAATTCGAGGCCGATCTTTTCAAACTCGAGGGGTGGGACTACTTCCTCGTGCCGACGGCCGAGGTTCCGGTCACCAATATCCACCACGACGAAGTCCTGGACGAGGAGAGCCTTCCCGTCCGTTTCACCGCCTACACGCCTTGTTTTCGTTCCGAGGCCGGATCCCATGGAAAGGATACCCGGGGCCTCATCCGTCAACACCAGTTCAACAAGGTCGAACTGGTCAAGTTCACCACTCCCGAAACCTCCTACGATGAGCTCGAAAGTCTTTTGAGCAATGCCGAAGCCATCCTCCAGAAGTTGGAACTGCCGTATCGCGTGGTCAGCTTGTGCACCGGTGATCTCGGCTTTTCCGCCGCCAAGACCTACGATATCGAGGTCTGGATGCCGGCGCAGGGCGTCTACCGCGAAATCTCCTCCTGCAGCAACTTCGAAAGTTTCCAGGCGCGCCGTGGAAACATCCGCTTCCGGCGCAAGGGCCGCAAAGGAACGGAACTGGTGCATACCCTCAACGGCTCGGGGCTGGCCGTGGGACGCACGGTCGCCGCCATACTCGAAAACTTCCAGCAGGCCGATGGATCGGTACACATCCCGCCTGCCCTGAGGCCCTACATGGGTGAGCGAGGCACTCTGGCCAAGTGAAACTGGAACAATTTCCCCCCGACCTGCAGCCATACCTGGTGCCCGCTCCCGGCGGCGCGCTGGCATACCGCTGCCTCGGATGCGAGCGCATTTTCGCCATCGACCGCCTGTTGTACACCTGCCCTCGGTGCGGGGAAGTATTGCTGATCGTGGATCAGGCTTTCGAGCGTCTCACGCGGTTGCCGCCGGAGACCTGGAGGCGGATCTTCGACTATCGCAAGATGCTGCCGCAGGCGTCCTTGCGGGGCATCTATCGCTACCACGAATTCATCGGCCCCGTCCTGCCGCTGGAACATGTGGTTTATCTGGGGGAAGGCCACACTCCCATGATCGCCGCCAGCGGGGTTCTCCAGGAATTCGTGGGGATGTCCTTCTATTTCAAAAACGAGGGCCAGAACCCCAGCGCATCCTTCAAAGACCGCGGAATGGCCAGTGCCTTCAGCTACCTGAACCATTTGATGGCCAGCGGTCGCCTCCGCGATGTGCTGGCGGTCTGCGCCTCCACCGGCGATACGTCCGCCGCCGCCGCGCTCTATGCCGCCTATCTTCAGCCCCGGATCAAATCGGCGGTTCTGCTGCCCCATGGCAAGGTGACGCCCCAACAGCTCTCCCAACCCCTTGGCAGCGGCGCCCGGGTATTTGAGATTCCCGGCGTCTTCGACGATTGCATGAAGGTCGTGGAGCACCTCTCCGAGCATTTTCCAGTGGCCTTGCTGAACTCCAAGAACCCTTGGCGAATACTGGGCCAGGAATCCTATTCCTATGAAATCGCCCAAGATTTTGAGTATGACCTCACCGATAAGGTTATCGTCGTTCCCATCGGCAACGCCGGCAACATCACCGCCATCCTGAACGGATTCCTGAAATTTCGGGCCATCGGCATCATCACGGAGCTGCCCAAGATCATCGGCGTACAGTCCCGGCATGCCAACCCGGTGTATCGCTATTACCGGCAACCGGAGGGCTCACGACGCGTTTTTGCGCCCGTCGACGTGCAGCCCAGCGTGGCCCAAGCCGCCATGATTGGCAACCCGGTCTCCATGCCGCGGGTGATTCATCTGGTCAAACGCTACAATCAACAGTCCGGCAGATCGAATGTCTATTTCGTCGATGTGCGGGAACAAGAGATCATGGACTGGCAACTGATCGCCAACCGCCACGGCCACATCGCCTGTACCCATGGAGGCGAATGCCTGGCAGGGCTAATGGCGGCCCGGCAAGCCGGCCATATCCGCACCAATGAGGTGGCGGTGCTGGACGCCACGGCGCATGCCCTCAAATTTTCCGGTTTTCAGGACATGTATTTCCAAAATCGTATTCCCGACGAATACGAAGTCGTTCCCAAAGCGGAATTGATGAACGCACCGGTATTGATTCGGCCGGACTCCCTGGAGGCCGTGCCCGAGCCCGGTCGCCCCCTTTCGGGCGAACCTTTGGAGCGCTTTGTGCGGCAGACGGCCAGCGCCATCGCCGTGGCCCTGGGCCTCGAGACGCCCCGGCAGGCCTGACCGCAGGTTGCGGCGCCCGGGTTGGAACCGCCTAACCTGCGGGCATCCGGCTAAATGGGCGCCCCCTTGGCCGCATGGGTCTGGCGCTGCCGCCCTAAGGCACTTTTGGGGACAATCACCCCATCATCGAGAGACGGCCATGAACCGATATGCCTTCCCGATCGCCCTTCTGTTGGCGCTCCTGGTTGTATCCTGCGCGCCGACGGCTTACGAAATGGACAAACGCCAGAGCGACGCTCAAGTATTGCGGAACCTTGGGGAAGCCTATCTGGCCCAGGGCAACCTCACGGAAGCGTTGCGGGCCTTTCTGGAGGCCCAGGACAAATTCGCCGACGATGCCATTCTGCAGACCTACATCGGCATCGCCTTTATGAAGAAGAAGAGCTATACGCGGGCCATCGAGCACTTCCAGCGCGCCGTGGCCCTGAAGCCGGACTATGCTGTTGCGCGCAATTACCTCGGAACGGTTTACCTGCTCGACAATCAGTTGGATGAAGCCATCTCGGTTTTAAGCGCCCTGGTGGCCGACAGCGCCTACGATCTGTATGCCACCCCCCATTTCCCCAAGAACTCCCTGGGATGGGCCTATTATCGCAAAAAAATGTACGGCGAGGCCGAAAAGCAGTTCCTCGCCGCCCTCAGTTATTACGACATCGGGATCCCCAAAGACGTGGCCTATGTCGAGATCCTGCGGGGGCTCGGCCTGACCTACGGGGCCCAGGGCGACACCGCTACGGCGATCCGCCACCTGGAGCGGGCCGTCGAGGCCTACCCCAAGGTGCCCGAAATCTACCTGGACCTGGCCCGTTTCTACCGCAAGGCCGGCAGGCCCGAGCAGTCCGTCCAAGCCTACAACCGGGTCATCGAATTGGCGCCGGAAAGTGACCTGGCCGCCGAAGCGCGACAGGAATCCCAGATCCTGCGCTGAGGCCACCTAGCGCTACGATGGCCCGCCGGCCCCGGGGAAACAGCCCATCCGCGTCATCCCACCAAAGCATTTTCCTCGGGCAGGCCCCACATGGGGCTTGCCCCAAGGACCCATGGCACACGGCGGGATATGGGTCCACCAGCACTAAGGAGAGTCCCGGTTCAGGTTCCCAGAGGCCGAGGGCGTCGCGGGAAGCCGAACCGTCCCCCGGAACATGACCGTGTTGCACTTTTTCGCGGTGGGCCCCTCCCCCTACCTATAAGTTACCCCTGAAAACGGAGTGCCCTCCGGTACGCGCACCGTCTTGCACCCTTCCGTTGGTTCCCCGGGAGCCTTGATGGCCTTTCCGAGGAAAGCCCGGCGATAAAAATCAGACCCCCCGTGCCGGAATCCCGGCGCGGGGGGTCTGATTTTTCAACGCGTTGTGGGTGAATAGCCTTTACGGAACGATCTGGGAAACGGTGCGCTTGGATTCCAGGGTGACGATTTTGGGCGTCAGGAAGATGAGCAACTCATTCTGCTCGTCGGCCTTGACGGTCCCCTTGAACAGGTAGCCCAGGACCGGGATCTTGCGCAGACCCGGAAGGCCCTGTTCGCTGTCGTCCACCCTGGCCTTGAGAATGCCCCCGATGACGATGGTGTCCCCGTTTTCCACCAGAAGCACGGTTTGCGCCGTATTGGTGCTCAGGGAAGGCGTCTCTGCCGAGCTGTCGATAACATCATCCTTTTTCAGGTTGACCGTCATATGGATGCGATTGTCCGGAGTCACCTTGGGCGTCACGGTGAGCTTCAAGTCCACGTTCTTGAACTTGACCGAGGAGCCGCCGGCGGAATCCCGCTCCAGGTAGGCGAACTCGAACCCCTGCTGGATGCTGGCCTCCTTGCCGTCCAAGGTCAGGATCTTGGGGGATGACACGATGCGGCTCTTGCCCTCCGTTTCGGAGACCTGCAATTGGGCGTCCACGATGTCGAAGGAGGTGCCGCTGAGCTTGCTCACGCCGAAGCCGATGCTGCCCGTGGGACTCAGCGTGGTGGGGATGTTGTCGGCCCCAAGGGTGATCCCCGTGATTTGCGCCACGCTACCCAGGGCGAAGGAGCCGATGGACACATCCCCCCAGTCGAAGCCCAGTTCGCGTCGGAATTCGGAATTGGCCTCGATGATGCGGGCCTCGATAAGCACCTGGGGTGTGACCCGATCCATGATGCGGATGATCTCCCGGGCGCGCTCGATGCCTTTGGGCACGTCGTTGATCACGATGATCTGCCGGTCGTCATCCACGGACACCGATCCGCGCGGACTGAAGCGGCTCTGCCAGGCCACGGTATCGCCACAGTCCTCGCCCTCCAAGGCCGCAAGGTGCCGGCAAGCCAGGCTGCGGGCGTCCACATAGCCAATCAGGAAAAATTCGGTCACCAATTCCTGCTCGTCTTCGGCCTCACGCTTGTTCTTCAGTTTCTGCTTCTCCAGCTCCTCTTCCTTGGCCAAGGTGGTGAGGGTGGCGATGCGGATGATGCCGTCCTCTTCCTTGCGTCCCAGCTGGTTCATTTTCAACACCAGGTCCAGTACCTGGTCCCAGGGCACGGGTTTCTCGAAACTTAAGGTGACCCGCCCCGTGACATCCTTGTCGATGGCGAAGTTCTGCTGGGATATTTCACCGAGGATCCTGAAGACGTTCTTGATGTCCGTTTCAAAGAAGTTCAGGGCGATTTTTTCTCCCGTGTACAGCCGCCGCTCCTCCAGGGCTTCCGGACCAATCCGCTTTTTGTAGGTCCCCTCATCCGCGAGCACGTCCGCCACCGCGCCATAGGCCGAATCCGCGGGCCACGCCTCGGAACGCGGCCCCGCGCCGGGGCCCCCGGCGCCTGCGGGCAGAGCGTCGCGCCTGCCGGCTACCTCCGGGACCGCCGGTCCCGCGGCCACCGGCGCCTCCAAGGCCTTTTTCCACTCGGGAAGAGCGCTTTGCTCCAAGGGCTTGGGCGGTATGCTGGAAGCGGCGAACCGCACGCGGATGGCGCTGTCTTCCTGAGCCACCTCGAAGGGCACGGATTCGCGCAGATCGAAGGTTACCGCCGCCTCGTTGCCCATCTGGGGCGTTTGCACCGGCAACACGCGATCCACGGCACTCTTGAACCGCGTGGTGATCAACGGGCGCTTGCGGTATTCGGGCACGCGGGTGTTCCTGAGCCTGAGGCGCAACTGGCGCGCGGAAATCTTCTCCATTTCATACTGCACCACGCCGGTCGTACCGATGAGGATCTCCGAGGCCCCATTGTCCTCGCCGGTGAATTCGATGCGATTGAGCCAGGCCGGCTGGGCGGGGTCCGTCGACACAGGGGGCGGCGGCGCTTGGGGGGCGGCCTCCGCGACTGCCGGGGCCTCGACGGTTTCCACCTGAGCGGCCGCGGGAACCACCGGCGCCTCGCTGACCTGCGGATTCCGGCTCACGTTGATGACCAGGCCATCGGCCACCGGCTGCACCCGGAAAGCGGTGAGCAACGCCCGGTCGGTGTCCAGAACCACGCGCACCTTGTCCGGGTAGCTGAAATGACGGAGGCCCTTGACCCACTCCGACGCGACGTCGATTTTCTGCAGTCCCTTGTAGGGGCTTCCCAAACGATACAGATCCACTACGATACGGGGATTTTGGTCGTCGATGGTGAAGGCGCTGTAGTCGGTGATGGCCCCGTCGGCGGTGAGGGCAACCTCCACCCCGTCGGCCAAATGGTTGATGTTAACCGCCTCCAGTGTGGTGGCCGTGTTCGCAGGGGCGGGTTCCGCCGCGGCCGGTGCCGGGGGCGCCGGAGAATCAGCGGCCGGGGTGACACCTTCCGGGATCACCTCCTCCTGAACCGCCGGTGAGGTAAGGAAGGTCACGGCCAGGCCATCGGCTACCATTTCCACCTGGTGCTGGACGTCCTTGGCCAGAAGGAACGACACCTTGGCCGTGCGACCGTCCTCCGTGAGCTCGGAAGTCTGAATTTCCTGGATGAATTCGTTGTTCACGGGATAGCGGGCGTCGACATTTTCCAGGCCGGTGTTGGGAAACCACAGGGCCAGGCTTGGCGGCGACGGCTTCCGGATTTCAGAATAGAATAGATCCGGTCCGCCTTGGATGCGAACGGAAACCCTCGCCTCGGATTCGGCCACCTGGATCCCCTGGATTACCTTGTGGTCCGCCGCGCCCACTTGGCCGGGCTCCGTGTCCCCGACGTGATGGTTGGCGGCACAGGCCCACACCCAGGTGAGCGCTAAGAGCGGCAAAAGGTAAATCCACGATTTTCTGGCTGATTTTCGCGCAGTCCGGCACATATTGTTTACTCTCCAGGCGGTTTCTGAAGTTTGAGTTCCCGTTTTTGGACCACCTTCTCGCCGAAAGCGTTTTCCACCGCTTCCTCGATGATGACAGCTTCCTTTTGAATATCGACCACGGTACCCCGGTTCCACCCGATGGATGTCCCCAGTCGAATGATGAAACCTTTGCCGGTGGCTTCCTCCACTAGCGCGCGGTTACCGCCTTCGGCGAAAACAACGGCCTTCAATGTCAACTGGGCCAGATCGATTTTTTCCAGAGGCGTTCGCGGTCGTTCCGGCTCCTTGGGCTTTTCGAGCGCCTTGTCCTGAGCCTCCGGCGGTGCCTCCTTGAACAAGGGCTGGAAGGGATCCAGCTTGCCCAGGGGGTTGTAAGCCGTTCGCCCGGGATCCGCCGAGGCGGTCGTTGTCGGAGGGGCCGTCTGCGGGAGGCCGCTGGGAACCTCGGGCGCGGGCGCAACAGACCCGGGCACTGTGGGGCTGGTGGCCGGAGGGCTTTGAATCGGCCGGGTGACCACGGCATCCTTGCGCGGGGCCGGTTGCTCACCGCAACTCCAGACCAGCGGCAACAGGCAGAGCAAGCCGGTGAGGGTTCGGGCGTAGGGTCGCATAGCTTTCATGATGGTCGATTCTATTTCTTTTTCTGGTTTGGCTTCTGGTCGGGTTTGACCTCGGGGGCGGCCTCAACGAATTTATAGGTAACGGCTTTGCACGCGGTGGACAAAACCCCCGACTTATCCCTGGCGATTTCGATGTCACGGATATTGACGATACGCGACAGATTGGCCACTCGGTCGAAGAACATCACGACATTGTGGAAGCCCCCGGTGACTTTGATGAACACCGGAATCTCGGCGTAAAATTGCCTGTTCACATCGGTCCCGGGCTGGAACAGGAGAAACTCGAGCCCTGCATCCTGCCCCGACTGGGATACGCTGGCCAAAAGGGAGGATATTTCCTCATTTTCCGGCAGGGATCGAAGGACAATCTGGTAGTCGCGCTGCTTGGACTCGAATTCCATCTCGAGGGCCGCAAGTTTTTCGGCGTTCTTCTTCGACTTGGCCAGATCGGCGGATAGCTTTCCGTATTCCGTGCTGAGGCGTTCGATATTCTGGTACCTGGGCCAGAAGGAAAGGTAGCCGAACAGCAGGAACACCAGCGCGAAGACGCCGACATAGATCAGGATGCGCTGGATCCGGCTCAGCGCTTCCACCCGTTCGATGAAGGTATCCAGATTTCGCAGCACGTTTTCTCTAGCTTTCATGTGCTCTCGCTTCACGTTGGACCGTGGTGGCGGGCAATGCGCGCCTCAGGTCATTTTTTCTTTTCGGCCACTGGCGCGGCTGCGGTCTTGCGAGCAATGATCTGGAAGCTTTTCAGACTCGCATTTTGAATGGTTTCGCTCTGGACCTGCTTCAAGTCGATTTGCGGAAACATGGGCGCGTCGGCCTGGCCGGGCTTGCGCAGCGCCTGGAGGTTGTCCATGAAGTCGGCCACGGTCTTGTTGTCCACGGCCACGCCCGACAAGTCCATCTGCTGGTCCCCGATGGCCAGACGTGTCAGCCACATGCGGCTCTCCACCACTTTCTGGGTCAAGCCGTCCATCACATAGACGGGTTCGTGCCGGTTTTGCTCCAAATCCTTTATCACTTGGGTGCGCTTCTCCAAATCGGCCAATTTTTCTTGCAGGTCGCGAATGCGCTGATCCTTTTCCTTGAAGCTGGCCAGCTCTTTCCGGGTGTCTTCCACGCTGGTCTTCAACCTATGCTGTTTGCTGCCCAGATAAAAATGGGCCCAGACCAGCACCACCATAACGAGCAGCAGCGATAGGAAGAAGATCGACACCTGCCGGCGGACGTTTTCCTTTTTCCGAAATGCGCGATACGGTAGTAGATTGATGCGTATCATTTATCGTCCACTCTTCTGATCGCGAGTCCCATGCAAATGGCCGCCTGGGGGGCAATCTGCTGAATGTAAGCGGCGTCGAAGGCGTCTTCTTCGACGATGAGACTCTGAAACGGGTTGATCAATTCGACCTTGGCGGAGGTCTCAAGCGCCAGTAGCTGCCTGAATTTTTCGATATTGGCGCCCCCGCCGCTCAGAATGATCTGGGTGATCTGATCCTCGGGATAGGTTGAGTAGAAGAAGTCCAGGGCGCGACGGATTTCCGTGCACCAATCCGATACCACCGCAGTCACGATGTTCTTGAGGTCGTCGGGCGAAATTTTGTCGGGCTGGTCGCCTTGCTTGAGCTGTTCAGCCTCTTCGGTGGAGCAGCCGATCAGCTGCACAATTTTCTGATTGATCTGCCCGCAACCCAGGGCCACATCCCGCATGAACACCGAGGTGGTCCCTTTGAGGATGTTGAGGGAAGTCTTGCTTGCCCCGATGTCGATCAGGGCGATATTCTCCTGGCCCAGATTGTAGTTGAGCTCAAAGATATTCTGCAACGCGAATGCTTCAACATCGATGATACAGGGGTTCAAGCCCGCCATGTTTACGAGGTTGATGTAATCGTTGATCATTTCTTTCTTGGCGGCCACCAGAAAGACGCTCATCTGGTTGGGATTGTGTTCGCTCTCCCCCAGAATCTGGAAGTCAAGGTTGACATCGCTGATGTCGAATGGAATATACTGCTCGGCTTCGAACTGGATCGTCTCCTGGAGTTTCTCCTCGTCCATGGTCTGTACGTTTATCTTTTTGACGATCACCGAATACCCGCCGATGGAAACCGCCACGTTCTGCTCCTTGATATTATAGGTGCGGAATAGCTGGCGGATCGCTTCGGCCACCACCCCAGGATCGTTGACGGTACCGTCTTCGATGGCCCCCGGGGCGATATCAATCATGCCGAATTTCTTCAATATCGGTCCCCGATTGCCTTCAATGACTTCTCCGGCCTTAATGGTGCGGGAACCAATGTCCAAGCCGACGAGATGATTTTTTTTGCCGAATAGCATGGTTTTCTCTTAATCGTTGAAAATCCGGTTTTTCTCAGAAAGGTCCAGCCCCAGCGCCAGAAGAATTTTGCGTTTGGTTTCCATGCGGCAGGGAAGGCCGCTTTCGATTCGGGTGATGGTAATGGGAGAGACATTGGCCGCGCGGGCCAACTCGGTTTTGCTCATCAGGAGCTCCTCCCTGACCTTCTTAAGCGCATTTTTGCCCATCGATTACGCCACGTACTCTGGGTTGAAGTCCTCAAATGTCGCTGTGAATCGCCACGGTTTACCAGCCTGACAAATTTTTCCACCGTATTATCCCCAAGTCAAGCAAATTATACCGCAATTATATATAATTAGTGGCCGTTACAGCATATTGTGGCCCCCAGCCTGGCGCCCTCCCATATTTAGCGCCCGGTTGCCCCCCGGGCCGGGAGGGATGTCGCCCCCCTCCCCTCGCAAGCCCTTGGGCAGGCTGCCCACCGAGGCTCATGCCGGCCGATGCGGTCGATCTTTTTCCAGGGGCGGGGTGGCCGTTCGCCGCGCTCGCGCGCCCGGGTCCTGTCACCGCGGCACCGGCCGCCCAATGGCTGGCGGCGGGAGGACCGAATGAAGGTGGCCGCCACATACCTTTTCGTCCGCCGGCGGGAAAAGTTTAGGTCATCCAGAAACAGCGTGACCGATCCCTGGCGTTGTGGACAGGGCGGGGAAAAAAGAGTATCAATATTCGTGCCATATCTGCGAATAGGGCAGCACGCTCGAACGTCGCAGGTGCGTCCGGCCGGCAGGCCGCGGAATAGCCCAAAACCGGCCAATGGACCCTGGGGAAAAGGGAACGCCGGTTCCGCTTACGGCTGACTGGTTGCGAGCATTTGCCCGTGCCTCGCGATTCCTCTGGCGACGGAACAGAGCATTTGAACGAAGGCTTCATCGCTGCATCGGAGCCAAAAGATTTCATCAAGATGGGCCCTCAGGGCCCAGGTGCCGTTGATCAACCGCCCGCCAAGGAAGGCCATGAGCGCCCCTCTCAGCAACCTGCCGCCCTTACCATCCCTCGACGATCGGATCCGTCCCTTCCGGCTGGTCAAGTATTTCACCTTCAGCAGCCTGATCGTCCTGTTCATCGGCACGCTGACCCTGGCCGCGCTCAACACCCACTGGGCCCGAAAGCTTGAGCTCACCAAGAACGAAGATTACGCCCTGCTGCTCATCGACAATCTGAACCACCAGATTTTCCTGCAGTTCGTGTTGCCCACGATCATCAAGCACGGCAAGATCCAATTGCGCGAACGGGAGCAATTCGAACTGATGGATCGCGTCGTGCGGACCACCCTGCATGGCTTCAAGGTGGACATGGTCAACATTTATGACCTGGGCAACACGATTTCCTACAGCCTGGATCCGGACCGCATCGGAGACAGGAATGTCGGCGGCACCAACTACACCGCGGCGCTTGAGGGTCAGCGGGTGACCAAGATCGACCAGCGCGGCAATTTTCTGCAGCTGCTTTTCGGGCTGCCTGAGGAGAGCCGCCTGGTCACTTACGCGCCCTTGAGAGCCGAAAAACCCCTTTCGCGCATTCCCGGCCCTGTCCTGGGAGTCGTGGAACTGGTGCAGGACCTTTCCGATGAGTACGGCCGCATCTACCGTGTCCAGGGCCAAGTCCTGCTGAGCTGCATCCTGGTGATGCTGACGCTTTTCCTGGTGCTCTTCTTTGTGGTGCGCCGCGGCGAAAACATTATCGAACAGCGGGCCCAGGAGCGCTTGCGCCTCAAAGAGCAGTTGGCCCGCGCCCGGCACCTTTCCACCATCGGTGAAATGACCGCCGGAATTTCCCATGAGATCCGCAATCCCCTGGGCATTATCAAAAGCTCGGCGGCCGTTCTGAAAAAGCGCATGGCGGCGGTGGACCCCGGCAATGGTCTCCCCGGGATCATCGAAGAGGAGGCCGCGCGATTGAACAACATCATCACCGACTTTCTGAATTATGCCCGCCCGCGCGAACCGATCTTCCAGCCCTGCCGGCTGGAGGAGATCATGGAAAAAAACCTTCAGGCCCTGGGTCCCCAGATTGACGCCCAGAACTACGCCGTGCTCAAGGACATCCACCCGGCCTTGCCCGACATCCAGGCCGATGCCGACATGCTTTATCAGGCGTTTCTGAACCTTTTGCTGAATGCCATGCAGGCCATGCCCGAGGGCGGCGAGATTCGCATTCGCATCACACCCGCGGATGATCGGCTCAGCATCCAGATAATCGATCAAGGCCCCGGGATCCCGGAAGACGTCATGGAAAAAATCTGGGATCCCTTTTTCACGAATAAAAAAATCGGCACGGGCCTCGGGTTGGGCATCGTACGCAACATCATCGAGGCTCATGGGGGCAGCATCACCATCGAAAACGGCCCGGAAGCCGGGACCGCAGCCACCATCCGACTGCCGATCGAACAGGAGTTCTGAATATGGAAACCGTTCTCATCGTGGACGACGAGAAAAACTACACCGCTGTCCTGAGCGTCGTGCTGCGCGAGGAGGGCTATGAGACCTTGGCGGCCAACAGCGGCGAAGAAGCCGTTGAACAACTGAATACCGCCAGCGTCGACCTGGTGCTGACGGATCTGAAAATGCCGGGCATGGACGGGATCGAGTTGCTGGCCCGGATCAAGGCCAAGGATCCCGACCTGCCGGTGATCATGATGACCGCCCATGGCACGGTGGACAAGGCGGTGGCCGCCATGCAGAAGGGGGCCTACACCTTCATCCAGAAACCCTTCGAAAACGACCGCCTGGTTATTTTCGTCCAGAAGGCTGTGGACCTCTACCGGATGGTCAAGGAAAACCGCCGCCTGCGGGAGGAGGTGGCGGCGCAATACCGCTTCGAGAACATCATTGGCAAGAGTCAGGCCATGCAGGAAGTGTTCAAGACCATCCGCAAAGTTGGGCCGTCCAGCGCCACGGTGTTGATCGAGGGGGAAAGCGGAACCGGCAAGGAATTGGTGGCCAAGGCCATCCATTTCAACAGCCCGCGGCGGGACCAGCCCTTCATCGCGGTCAACTGCGCCGCGCTGTCGGAGAATCTGCTCGAAAGCGAACTTTTCGGCCACGAGAAAGGGGCCTTCACCGGTGCCGTCGCCCGCAAGAAGGGACGCTTTGAAATGGCCGACCGGGGTTCCCTGTTTTTGGATGAAATCGGAGAACTCTCCACCAGCCTTCAGGTCAAATTGTTGCGGGTGCTTCAGGAGAAGGTATTCGAAAGGGTGGGGGGGGTCGACCCGGTTGCCGTGGATATCCGGGTAATTGCCGCCACCAACCGCAGCCTGCGCGCGGAAATGGAAAAGGGGCGCTTTCGCGGGGATCTATTCTACCGGCTCAACGTGGTTCGGCTGCAGCTGCCGCCGCTGCGCGAGCGCCGGGAGGATATTCGACTTCTGATCAATCATTTCATCAAGAAATATGAAGCCGAACGGCAGTATGAGATCCCGGTGGTGGGCATACACCGGGATGTTGAACGGATTTTTTTCGACTACACCTGGCCGGGCAATGTCCGTGAGCTGGAAAACCTCATCGAACGCACCATGGTCCTCTGTCCGGGGGAGCGCATCACCGTGTCCGATCTGCCCAAGGATTTTCAGGACAGCGTCAACAACACGCTGCACCTCGACGGGATTCCGGCCAACGCCACCCTTTACGACACCCTGGCGTGGGTGGAACGGAAAATGATCGAACGGGCCATGCGGATGGCCGGCAACGTTCAATCCCGGGCTGCCGACATTCTCGGGATCGGCAAGAGCGGCCTCAACCAGAAGCTGAAGAAGTTCCAGATGGACTCCGACTCCGGCCCGCGCGATATGACCGATCAAAGGCCGGAGTCCTGAAACCACGCGGCGCCAGCCCCCTTAGCCGGCGGTGGAGGGACCGCGGCTCGGTCCCGAAGGCTCCCTCCCCCTGCGGCACCCATGGATGGCCGGCGATCCCCACTATCGGCGCCGGTCCCCAGCGGTTGGGAAATTACCCCTCGCTTTGTGCCTTAAGCATGTCGGCATACACATATCCGGGGTAATCGTTCAACAGCCGCGCGTAGGTTTCCCGACTCTTGTCCCCTTGTCCCTTGGCCGCATAGAGCCGGCCCAGCTGGTAGAGCGCATCGGCCCGGAAAACGGAAACCGGGCCGTCGACAAGCTCACCGAAGGCGGCCAGGGCCTTGTCGACCTGGCCTTGGGCGGCGTAGGCATAGGCCGCCCCGTTTTTTCCCGCCCAGTGCGCGAAAGCGTCCGGCGCAACCTCCTGGTGCAGGCGCTCATATACCGACTGGGCGTCATCCACCCTCCCGGAGCGAAAATAGAGATCGGCCAGGGCCAGGCGCGCCATTCGGCCGGCCTGGCGTTTGCCGTGGCGGTCGATGAAGGCTTGGAAATCGCTTTCCAGCCCCTTCAGCACCTGCTCGGCAGGCGCCGCTGGGCCCATTGCCTGGTGGCGGGCCGCCAGGTGGGTGTACTCGACAAAGGCACGGGCGTCCGCTTTCTGGGAAAAATAGCGCACGCCCAGCAAAACAGCGGCGATCCCGAAAAAGGCGGCCACGGCCAGAAGGACGCTGCGGCGATGGCGCGCGAACAGATTCAACAGGCGCGCCGTGCGGGTAATGAATTTGTCCGGTTCCACCAGTTCCCGTTTGCGCGATCGCGAGATGCGCTGCATTTTAGCCATGCTACCTCCAGCCCGGTAATATTCGTCGGATAGTGTCGATCATCAGCCGGCCGCCGCCTTTCGACGTCAGGGGTTGCCCCCCGAAGATGCGATCCGGGGCAGAAGCCGATGAATGCGCCGCCAGCCTTCAGCGGGAATGTGGGCTCCCAGGACCCGGCAGACCTCGTAACCGCACGCCGAAGCCAACTGACCGCAGAGGGGCAACGGAAAACCTTCCACCAGACCGAACAGGAAACCGGCCGCCCAGAGATCGCCGGCGCCGGTGGTGTCCACAATCCCGTCCCCCCGGACCGCCGCGAAGGCGTGGACCTTCCCGCCCGCCGCCACCAGGCTGCCCTGGGCCCCGGTCTTGACCACCGCCACGGGCACTCGGCGCGCCAAAGCCTTTACCGCTTCCATCGACGAAGCCTTCCCGGTGAAGGCCTGGGCCTCGTCCTCGTTGGCCAGCAGGATGTCGATGAAGTCGGTTACGGCCGCGTCCAGCAGCGCCCGCGCGCTTTCCACCACGGTAAAACTGGCCAGATCGAGGACCACGCGCGCCCCCGCGGCCTTGGCCGTGGCCAGAGCCGCCTGGAAAAGCTCCCGGTTGAACACCAGATAGCCCTCGATGAGCACGACCGCCGCGTCGGCGAAATGGGCGCACTGGAGTTCCTCCGGGCGCATTTCCGCCGCCGCTCCGAGGTAGGTGAGCATGGTGCGCTGGGAGTCCGGGGTGATCAGGGAGAGGACCCTTCCCGTGGGGGAATCGGAGGCGATCAGGAGCGGTTCGACGTTCTGATCCCGCAAACCGTCTTCGTAGCGCCGGCCGCTGAGGTCGTTGCCCCGCTTGCCGATGAAGCGCGCCTCGCCCCCCAGTTGTGCCAGGCCCACCAGGGTGTTGCAGGCCGCCCCCCCAGGCACGATGCGGGGAGCGCCATCGACGCGGGTCAAAACAGCCTCCAGCCCCTGGTCGTCAAAATAGACCATGCCGCCCTTGGGAACCCCCGTGGCGTCGATAAAAGCATCGCTCGCCTGGGCGAGGATGTCCACCAGGGCCGACCCGATTCCCACCACGCGTTTACCGTTCAGATGGAGGCCCAAGGTTTCCATGGACTACCTTTGCATCGTCGGGGCTTCCGGCGGCATGGGCGGTGACGCCCGGTGTGCTACCAGACCAGGTCGCGATGGATCCAGCCCTGGTCGCCGTCCGCGCTTTGAATCCGCAGCCAGTCGCCGCGGTGCTCCAGAACCTTGAAAGGGACTCCTTTTTCCGCCTTGAAGGCGATGGCATGGCTCGTTCCCGGACCGGAGCGGACATTGATCACATCGTTTTTGGTGATCACGGTTTCCGTGTTGTCCACCAGCTGCTCATGGATCCAGCCCTCGTCGCCCTCGAAGTCCCGGAAACGCAACCAGCCGTCATGCTTCTCCAGGATCTGGAGGGGGTGGTATTGTTCCACCTGCCACAACACCTCGTAGCCTTGGGTGCCGGGACCGGACCGGATGTTGGCGCTGGACGCCGCCACCGACATGCGCTCGGCAGCGGCCCCTGCTGACGCCAGGAGGACGGCCACGATGACGGCTCCCGAAATGCCCATGCATCGCTGCATCGCGTTTCCCTCTCCTTGGGGTGCGGTGAACGGACCCCTGACCGGCGCGGCCGGCCATAGCCTTGGGCGGCTACGCGAACCGATGGAGTCCGGCGGCGACAGCGGCCGCCCGTGCGGCTTGGAACTCCTCGCGGGTAAGGCGGCGCCCCAGCGCTGGGAACTCCCGGGCCTGCCCGCAGGGCCTGTACTGGGACATCACATTGACATAGGTGGCCGGCGACAGCTCCCGCGCAATGAAATCCATGATGGGCGCCGTTCCGGCCAGGCCTCCCGGTAGCACCAGATGGCGGGTCATCAGCCCCCGGCGGGCAACGCCGGCGGCGTCGAGCACCAGGTCCCCCACCTGCCGGTGCATGGCCTTGAGCGCCGCCCGGGCAGTCTCCGGGTAATCCGGCACCCCGCAAAGCGTGGCGCCCACCCCCGGATCCCAGAATTTGAAATCCGGCAGGTAGATGTCCACGATTCCCTGCAAAAGCTCAAGGGCCACCCGGCTGTCATAGCCGCCCGAGTTGTACACCAGGGGAATCGTGAGCCCCATGGGGACCGCCAAAACCAGGGCTTCCAATATCTGGGCCACCACATGGGACGGGGTGACGAGGTTGATGTTGTGGCAGCCGCTGCGCTGCAGGCCAAGCAAGACGAGGGCCAGCTCGCCGGGGTCCACCGGCTCCCCGGCCCCCTGGTGGCTGATGTCGTCATTCTGGCAGAACACGCAGCCCAGATTGCAATGCGTGAAGAAGACGGTCCCCGATCCCCCGGTGCCCACCAGGGGGCCCTCTTCACCGAAATGCGCCGCGGCGCTGGCCACCCAGGCCCGATCGGCGGTGCGGCAGAAACCCACCTCCCCGGCCGATCGATTCACCCCGCAGTGCCGTGGGCATAGACGGCAGCTTTGCAGAAGACGACGCGCGCGCTCGGTCTGAAGCTGCAGATCCCCCGCTTCAAAGGCCTTGACATAGCGGGAGGCTTCGGTGGTGGCCATGGATCGCGCTTCCGGGAAAGCCGTCGGCCGCTCAGGGGCCGGGAATCTCGTAGGTCGTGCATGAACCTCCGGAGCAGCTGCGGCTCTGTTTGCTGGCGCCGCTCGAGGATCCCCCGGCGCCGCCGCTCACGGAATAATTCGTGGCGCTCATCACGCGTTCAAACTCAGCCGCGGCGCACTTGGGGCACCGCATCTCCACGGCCTCGTCCGCGCGTGCGGTCAGGATCTCAAACAGCTCATGGCATTTGAGGCACCGAAACTCGTATATGGGCATGGGATACCGGTCCTTTTCCTGGTCGTGCATGCGCCCGCCATGGCGCAGCGTCCGTCCCTATTATGTTGTCGCACCCGTGCTGTCAAGCGACGTCCGTACCACCCGCCCCGCCGCTCAGCAATTCCCGGGCGTGGGCCAGGGTCGCCGGCGTGATCTCCAACCCGCCCAGCATTCTGGCGAGCTCCTCCACGCGCTGCGTTGCCGCCAGGCGCGCGATGGTGGTGGCTGTGCGGCCCTTGACCACCTGCTTGTCGATGCGGAAGTGGTGGTCGCCGAAGCGGGCGATCTGGGGCAGGTGGGTGATGCAGATGACCTGATGGTGGCGGGCCAGCTGCCGCAGCTTGAGGCCCACGAGTTCCGCCACGCCGCCGCCGATGCCGGCGTCCACCTCGTCGAAAACCACGGTGCCCACGGCTTCCGTGGAAGCCAGGATCGCCTTGAGCGCCAGCACCACCCGCGACAACTCGCCGCCGGAGGCGATGGCCGCCAGGGGCTTGAGATCCTCGCCCACGTTGGGGGCGATCATGAAGCGCGCACGATCCAGGCCGGTTTCCTGGACCTCGCAGCCGTTGTGGGTCAGATACGCGCTGGACGCCGCCTGGGCGGGGAGGCCCTCGAGCTGCACGCCAAAGCGCGAGCGGCTCATCTTGAGACCCGCGAGTTCCTGCTCCACCTGGCGCGCCAGTCGGCGGGCGGCCTTGCCCCGGCCGGCCGACAGCTCTTCGGCCGCCGCCCGCAGGCGCTGGCCCACCTCGGTCATCTGGCGCTCGGTGGCGGCGATCTGGTCGGCCAGGCCGTCCAGATCCTCCAACTCCCGGCACACCGCATCCAGCCGGGCCATCACGGCCTCCAAGGTGCCCCCGTACTTGCGCTTGAGGCGGTTGAGCCGATCCAGACGGGCCTCCACGGCCTCCAAACGCTGGTCATCGCTTTCCAGCGTGCGCAAGTAGCCGCGCAGCTCGCGGGCCAGTTCCTCGATCTGAATCGCCACTTCCTCCGACCGCACGGCCAGGGGGCTCAACTCCGCATCCATGCGGCCCGCGCCGTCCAATTGCTTGCGGACCTCTCCCAGGCGGTCGTTGATCGACCCCTCCCCGCTGTAAAGCGTCTCCACGCAATCGCCCACGAGCTGGAGAAGGGTCTGGGCGTTTTTCAGGCGCAGCTTCTCCTTCTCCAGGTGCGCGTCCTCCTCCGGTGCCACGACGGCCTCCCGGATCTCCCTTTGCTGAAACTCCAGCCATTCCCGCTGCTCCTGGCGCTGCTGCTCCTGCCGCCGCAGCTTGTCCCGTTGGGCCAAAAGGGGCGCGAAAGCCTGGAACAGCTCCCGCACCCGCCGGCGCAAGGGCAGCAACCCGCCGAACTGGTCCAGGATCAAGAGGTGCTGGTCCTCGCGCAACAGCAGCTGGTGGGCGTGCTGGCCGGATATGCTGGCCAGGTTTTCCGTGATGGCCCCCAGGGCCTGCATGGTGGCCAGGCGGTCGTTGATGTAGACACGATGACGCTCGTTGGTGGAAACAATCCGCCGGATCAGCAAGCCGTCGGCCGGGTCATATCCCAGGTCGGCCATCGCCCGTGCGGACGGCCCGTCGGGATGGATCTCGAACAAGGCCTCCAGCTCGGCGGCCTCCGCGCCGGAACGGATCAGCCTGGAGGAGGCCCGCGACCCCAGCAGCAGGTTGACGGCCTCGATGACAATGGTCTTGCCGGCCCCGGTCTCGCCGCTGAGCACGGTCAGGCCCGGCGCGAAGGCGATGCGCAGGTCATCGATGATGGCAAAATTCCGGATGGAAAGCTCCCGCAGCATGCGCCCTACGGCCTCCAATCAATTGAAATTTGTGAATTTATTGGGATTATTGCATAAGCGTGCGGATTTGTAAATACTCCCGTCGGGACCTGGGCGCGGCCCTCCATGGGGGAGTGGGCCGGCGGCCGCCCGGCCGGAGCGGGAATTCAGGCGGGATAGCCGGTGATCTCCCGTATGCTCCGGTAAAGGGGACGCAGCCGGGGGTAAAGCCGGCGGTACACCCGGGTGTAGAGGGCCTCGTAACGCTCGCGGTTCTCGGCAATGGGATCCACCATCCGGCCGATGCGGGTCATGGCCTCTACCGCTGCGGGGAAATCCGGGTGCAGCCCCAGCCCCACGGCAGCCACCACCGCGGCCCCCAGGGCCGAGGTCTCGTAAAGGTGGGGTTTGGCCGTGGGCAGTCCGAAGACATCCGCCGTCACCTGCAGGGCATGGAGGCTCTGGCTGCCGCCCCCGGACACCCTCAGGGAAGTGATGGGGATGCGGGTGGTCTTCTCGATGCGCTCCTTGCCTTCCCGCAGGGCATAGGCCAGCCCTTCCAGAATCGCCCGATACAGATGGGCCCGGGTGTGGACGTCACCGAAGCCGATGACCGCCCCCTTGGCCTCGGGTCCCGGCATCTTGAGTCCGGGGGACCAGAAGGGTTGGAGCATCAGGCCCATGGAGCCGGGGGGCACCTCGGCCACCAGGCGGTCGAACAGCGCCTCGGCCTCCAGGCCTTCCCGCGCGGCGGCCTCCACTTCCGGGTGGCCGAACTCCTCCTTGAACCAGCGGACCATCCAATAGCCGCGGAAAATCTGCACCTCCAGGGTGTGGTGGCCGGGAACGGCCGCGGGATAGGCGGGCAGAAACCGAATGGCCTCCAGGTAGCGGGGATGGGTGACGTTCACGGTGGCCGTGGTACCGTAACTCAGGCAGCCCACGGCGGGATCGACGCTACCGGAACCCAGCACCTCGCAGGCCTTGTCGGCCGCCGCGGCGACCACCGGCAGGCCGGCGGGCAATCCTGTGGCGGCGGCCGCGGCCCGGGAAACCCGGCCCAGCAATTCCCCGGGGAGTACCAGCTCCGGGAGCCAGGCCCGTTCCAGCGGCAGGCAGGACCACTTCCAATCCCTGTCCGACGCCCAGGCCAGGCGCTTGTAATCGAACGGCAGGTAGGCCACCTGGCAGCCTACGGAATCCACAAACGCTCCGGTCAGCCGGTAGGTGAGGTAGCCCGAGAGGAGCAGGTACCGGCGGGTCTGCCGCCACACCTCGGGCTGGTGGCGGCGAATCCAGTTGGCTTCGGCCTCGGCCTGGAAATAGGCGATGGTCTCCCGCACGCCGGCCAGGCGGAACAAGAGCCCCCAGGGGCCCCCCACCGGCTTCTGCCCGTAGGTGCGGCGTTGGTCCAGCCAGAGCATGGCGGGGCGCAAGGGCCGCCCGTCGGCATCGAGGTTGATGACCGTTCCCCGCTGGGTGGTCAAGGCCAGTCCCCGGACCCGGTCGCGGGGCACCTCGCTGCGCGCCCACAGGCGCTGGCAGACCCGGCAGAGGGCCTGCCAGAAGACCTCCGGGTCCTGCTCGGCCCACCCCGGCTGTCGGGCGAAATAGGGACGGAAAACCTCCTTTTCCAGACACACCAGGCCTCCGCGAAGGTCGAAGAGGGCCGCCTTGATGCTCTGGGTACCGTTGTCGATCGCCAGGACCAATTCGTCACCGGGCATGCCGTACCGCTCCTTTCCGGCCGGCCGGGTCGGGGTCGGCCGAAAGTGGCGCCGTCAACCTGTCAGGCCCCCGGGCAGGGCATGCGCCTGTTGCCAGAGGTCTAGGTAGCGTCGCTTTTCCGTTTGCCAGCGCTCCGGCGACCAATTGGAAACGGGAGCGCACAGGCGTTCCACCGCCTCCAGGCAGGCGCTGCCCCCCTGGGGCAACTGCAGGCCGACTCGCACCCGCCGCAGCAGCAGATCGTCCAGGTGGCGCACCTGCTCACCGGCCGCCGCATGGCGCACCTCGGCCCAGATGGTGCGCGTGCCCGGGATGGTCTCCAGGTCGCCCGCGGTGGCTGCCCGCGTCAGTTCCTCGACCGCCGTCCCGTATCGCCCCTGGAGGCGGCGCCGGAGGGCCGGGGGAATGGCCTCCGGCAGTCCCACGGGCATCGACCCCGCCGCGCAACTGCCGCCCGGGCTCCCCTTTCTCGGCACCGGCAGCCACGGGCGCGCCGCCCGGAGGGCATCACGCGCCAGCAGACGAAACGTGGTCAGCTTGCCGCCGGTGACGGTCACGACACCGTCGCGCCGCCACACGGCGTGATCGCGGGGTTCGCGGGACGGCGCCCGTCGCCCGCGGGTGAGAATCGGCCGCACCCCGGCCATGGTGGCCAGACAATCCCGGGCGGTAATGGCGCAGTGGGGGAAATAGGCCTCCAGAATGCGCAGCAGGTAGCGGGCTTCGGCGGCGGAGGTGCGCACCACCTGGTTGAGCTCCGGGAGATGGTCGATGTCGGTGGTCCCCACGAGGATGGTCTCCTCCCAGGGCAGCAGGAACACCGCCCGTCGGTCGTCGGGATGGAAGAAGGTCACACCGAAGCGCAAGGGCAGCCGCCGGCGCGGCAGGATCAAGTGGCTGCCGCGCAGGGGCCTCAGCCGCCGGCCGTCGGGGCAGGGGTGCAGCGCCTCGGCCCAGGCGCCCGTCGCGTTGATCAGCACGCGTGTGCCCAGGAAGCGTTCCGCACCGCTTTCCACATCCCGCGCCACGACACCGGCCAGCCGCCCGTCGCCATGCCGCTCAACCTTCGTCAAACGCGTATAGTTGAGGGCGCTTCCGCCGGCCCGCCGGGCGTCGAAGATCAGCCGCAGCACCAGGCGCGCGTCGTCGGTCTGGGCGTCCGTGAAGCGGTAGCCGCCCCGCAGCCCCTCGGGATTCAAGGTGGGCTCGAGGGTCAGCAGGCCGTCGCGGCCGTGATGGTGGTGGGCACGCCGCCCGGCCAACCCCGCGTACACCGTCAGGGCGGCCCCCATCATCCAGCGTTGCGGCGGCCGGTGCGCGTAAAGCGGCACCAGGAAATCCAGAGGTTCCACCAGCCCGGGGGCCTGGCGCAACATTCGCTCGCGTTCGCGCACGGAATCGCGCATCAGGTCCAGGCGGCCTTGGCTCAGGTAGCGCAGCCCGCCGTGAACCAATTTGGACGAGCGGCTGGAGGTCCCCCAGGCAAAGTCGCGCTGCTCCAGCAGGAGGGTACGCCATCCGGCCGCCACCGCCGCCTGGAACACCCCGGCGCCGGTGACGCCGCCGCCCGCCACGATCAGGTCCCAGGAATCGGCCAGGTCGGCAAGGGTCATGGCTGCGGCTCCACGTGGCGCCAATGGGCCAGGCTCTCTTCCATGGCCTTGCGCACCACCTCTTCCACGCTCGCGGGGCCTTTGGCCAGGCCCTGGGCCAGCCGGCGGTAGTAGCGCCGGGAAGCGGCCGCGGCTTCCGCCCTGAGGAAATAATCCCGGGCGAAGACGGCGAAAAGCTGACCGAAATCATTCATAATCCAGGCGTAGACCGGGTTTCCCGACTCCCGCGCCATGCACCGGTGCAGCCCCCAATCGAATTCCACCAGCTTGTCGATGTCCGCCCCGGCGCCGGGAGCGTCCCGCAGAAGGGCGCCCAGGACGGCGGAACCCCTCCGCGCGGCCGCGGCGGCCATGGGGGGGAAGAGATGGCAGCGGATCTCCAGCAGATGGCAGGCAAATCCGGGCGGCAGGAATTCCTGATGCGCGGCGAGGGAGGCCAGCACCCCCAGCCCACCGTCCTGCCAGATATCGTTGACCGTGGTGGGCTTGCCGTGGCGGATGCGCAGCCAGCCCTGGAGCGCCAGGCGGTGAAGCGCTTCCCGCAGGGTCGGGCGGGTGATCCCCAGATCGCCGGCCAGGCGGCGCTCATCGGCCAAGCGGTCCCCCGGCGCCAGGGATCCCTGCAGAATGGCCTTCAGCAGGCAATGCACGGCGCGTTCCACCGGCTTGCGGGGGGGAGAAGGGGTGTCCATGGGGGTTCCTTGCGTCTTTTCTTTCGTCGCCCGTTCTGGTAAGAGGTCATACCAGTTGACCGGGAACCTGTCAATCGCCAGGCTGCCTGCGCCCAGCGCAGGCGAAACGGGCGGCACGGCCGGCGGCCGCCGGGAAGGAGACGTCCATGGTCCCCCGTAACACGCCGTTGAAACCCGCGTGGATCGAAGACCCCCCGGCAGCAGGGTCCTACCGGGCGCTTTTCAAGTGGGGTGATCCCGCGCGGGTCAAGCACCCCGACCAGCGCCTGGTTCGCCTGCTGCAGGGCCAACTGGGCCTGTCGGAAGCGGAGTGGCGGCGCCCGGCCGCGGGTGCCATGGATGCGATCGCCTCCATTCCACCTTCCCGGCTCGCCGCGGCCCATGTTCAGGCCTTGACGGCCATCGTGGAGGCCCCCAACGCCTCCACGGCGTCCATGGAGCGCCTGCGCTTCGGGGTGGGACAGTCCGCCGAGGAGATCTGGCAGTTGCGCGCCGGGGAGCTGCCGCCGGCCGCCGACCTGGTGCTCCACCCGCGCCACCGGGAGGATGTGATCCGCATCGTGGCGTACTGCCACCGGGAGAACATACCCATTTACCCCTGCGGCGGCGGTTCATCGGTCACCCGGGGGTTGAGCCCGGTGCGCGGGGGCGTGTCCCTGGTGCTGCGCACCCATATGCATCGCGTTCTGCGGTTCAGCGAAACCAACCAGACCATTACGGTGGAGCCGGGGCTGGACGGCCCCCACTACGAGGCCCTGCTCAACGACGCGCCCCGGCGGCTGCATGCACGGCGCGCCTATACCGGGGGGCATTTCCCCCAGTCCTTCGAGTTCTCCACGGTGGGCGGCTGGGTGGCTGCCATGGGCGCGGGCCAGGAATCGACCTATTACGGCGACATGGCGGATCTGGTGGTGGCCCTGGAAATGGTGTCGCCCTCCGGCGTGCTGCGCACCCGGGAGGTGCCGGCCAGCGCCACCGGGCCCTGCCTCAAGGCGCTGGCCACCGGCAGCGAAGGCGCCTACGGCGTTCTGGTGGCCGTGACCCTCAAAATTTTCCGTCACCAGCCCGCAAACCGCCGGCGCTTCAGTTTCATCTTCGGTGATTGGGACCGGGCGGTGACCGCCGTGCGGGAGATCTCCCAGGGAGAGTTCGGCCGGCCCTCGGTGCTGCGCCTGTCGGACCCGGAAGAAACCGACACCGCCCTGACGCTCTACGGGGTGAGCGGCACCCCCCTGGAGCGCCTGATCCGGCTGCGGGGCCTGCGGCCGGGTCGCCGCTGCCTGCTCCTCGGCCGCACCGACGGTGAAAAGGGATTGGCCCGCCATGTGCACCGCTGCATCCGCCGTGTCTGCCGGCGCCAGGGAGGCGTCTACCTGGGCGGGTACCCCGTGCGCCGCTGGGAGCACGGCCGCTTCTCAGATCCCTATATGCGGGAGGATCTCAACGACTTCGGGATCTTCATCGACACCCTGGAAACATCGGTCAGCTGGGAGCACCTGGCCCCGGTCTACCAGGGCGTGCGCGGGTACATCAAAAGCCGGCCGCGCACCCTGTGCCTGACCCACGCCTCCCATTTCTATCCCCAGGGCACCAACCTCTACTTTATCTTCATCGGGCGCATGGGGAGTCTGGAGGCCTTCAGAGGGTTCCATGGCGGGATTGTCGAGCGCATTCGGACCTGCGGCGGCACCTTGAGCCATCACCACGGCGTGGGGCGCCTGTTGGCCCCCTGGATGCCGGCCTACCTGGGTCCGGCGGGCATGGGCGTCCTGCGGGCGCTGAAACAGCACTTTGACCCGCGGAATATCATGAACCCGGGAGGTACCCTGGGTCTCGATTGACGGCGCGCGCCGGGCAGGCCGTCCTCCGGTGGCGGCTCAGGCGGACACGTGCGCGTAGCCCAGGGCGAAGGCCTTGAGGTTGGTCTCCACGAAGGCGGATTTGGTACTGCTGCGGATGGTCTCCTCCACGGCCGCCTGGGGCACCGGCACCCGCCCGGTGCGGAGCAGGGCTCCCAGGAGCACCATGTTGAGCGCCATGCGATTGCCCGCCTGGCGGGCCAGTTGCGTGGCGTCAAAAGCGATCAGGCGGGCGGTTTTGGCGGCCACCAGGTCCTGGATGCGTTCGACGGCGGGGTAGGAACCCTTGCCCAGGGCCACGGTGAAGGGCGGCAGGGGCGCCAGGTTGGTGATCACGGTGGTTCCGGCGTGGCACTTTTTCAGGGCCCGCAAGGTTTCCACGGGCTCGAACCCCACCAGCACGTCGGCCTCCCCGTCGGAAATCACCGTGCTCAAGGCATCCCCGAAGACGATGGCCGACTCCACCACCCCACCCCGCTGCGCCATGCCGTGGATTTCGCTCATGCGCACCGGCACCCCGGCCAGCAGCGCCGCCTCCCCCAACACCCGCGAGGTCAGCAGGTTGCCCTGGCCGCCCACCGCAACGATGATCAATCTCGTGGTATGCATATGGCCCCTTATTCCTGGCGCAACGGTTGGATGGCGTGTTCCGGGCAGACCTGCGCGCACAGGGCGCATCCCACGCAGATATCCGCATCGATCCGCACCCGGTCGCCTTCCAGGTAGAAGGCCGGGCAGGCCAAGGCATCGACGCACTCCCGGTGGTTGCGGCACTTGTCCGTGACGGTGAAGGCGCGCCCATGGAGTTGGCGCAGCCCCCGGGCATAGAGGGTGCATTTCTCACGGGAAATCACCACGGATACCCCCGGGAAGGCAATGGCCTCCCGCAGGGCGGCAATGCTCTTCTTGACGTTGTAAGGGCGAATCACGGAGACGTGGGCGACCCCCAGGGCCTTGACGACCCCTTCGATATCCACCCGGTTGAAACCCTCGAGCTGCAATTCGGCCATGTCCACGCCCGGGTTGGGCTGGTGGCCGGTCATGGCCGTGGTGCGGTTGTCCAGGATCACCAGGGTCAGGTTATGGTTGTTGAACACCGCGTTCACCAGCCCGGGCATGCCGGAGTGGAAGAAGGTGGAATCCCCGATAAAGGCCACCACCTTCTGCCGGCTGGCCCGGGAGAAGCCGCAGGCGCTGCCGATGGAGGCTCCCATGCAGATCACGAAATCCCCCATGGACAGCGGCGGCAAGAAACCCAGGGTATAGCAGCCGATGTCCGAGGGGTGGATGACGTCCAGGCCTTCCGTGGCCTTCTTCACCGCATAGAAGGTGGCGCGGTGGGAGCAGCCGGCACACAGGGTGGGGGGCCGCTGGGGCAAGGCCGGTACATCGCTGAGATCCAGCGCGGGGGCCGGCCGCTGGGGCAGGGCGAAATAGGCGGCCATGACCCGCCGCACCATGGCTGGGTCGTACTCGTAGAGGCGCGAAAACAGCCCCGCCCCCTTGCCCCGGATGGGAAGGGTGAGCGCCGCGGCCTGGGCGATGGCCCGGATGGCCTCCTCCATGAAAGGCTCCCCTTCCTCCACCACCAGGACCTTGTCGCAGGCGGCCAGGAATCGGCGGATGCGCTCCTCGGGCAGAGGGTGGGTGAAACCGAGGCGCAGCAGGCGCACCCGCCCGCCCGCCTGAAGATCCTCCAGGGCATCGTGCACGTATCCGTAGCTGACCCCGTTGCACACCACCCCCAGCCGCCCGTCGCCCGCCTCGAAGTTGAACGGGCTGGCTTCCGCCAACCGTCCCGCCTCCTCCAGCCGCTCCAGCAGACGCACGTGCAATTGGCGCGATACCGCCGGCACCGTGACGAAGCTGAACGGATCCTTCTTGAAGTAACCGGCGGTGACGGGCGTCCGGATGGGGCCCAGCTCCACCACGGCCGTGGAATGGTTGACGCGGGTGGTGGTGCGCAGCAGGACCGGCGCGTGGAGCTTTTCGGAGAGGTCGAAGGCCGCCGGCACCATGGCCAGGGCCTCGGCCACGCTGGAGGGTTCCAGCATGGGCAGGCCCGCCAGCTTGGCGTAATACCGGTTGTCCTGCTCATTCTGGCTGGAGAACATGGCGGGATCGTCGGCCGTCAGGATCACCAGGCCCCCCCGGGTGCCCACGTAGGCAAGGGTCATCAGGGCGTCGGCGGCCACGTTCAGGCCCACATGCTTCATCAGGCAGAGGCTGCGCAGGCCCGCGTTGGCCGCGGCCGCCGTCACCTCCAGGGCGACCTTCTCGTTGGTGCTGTATTCGAAGTAGCGGTCGGTCTCCCGGGAAATCTGGAAGAGGTTGAGCGCAATCTCCGAAGAGGGGGTTCCCGGGTAGGTGGCCGCGACGGCAACGCCGGCTTCCACGGCCCCCCGGGCGATGGCTTCATTGCCCAGCAAGAGCCGCTTGGCCCCCGGTTGGTCGATCAACAATCTGTGCATCGGGTACCTCTCTGGTCACTCCGTAAGCTGCCGGCGGCCCATCCGCCCCCTTGCGGAAACCCGCTCTTGGGCGCCGCCCCCCAGGCCGTGGGCGCGCGCGACCCGATTTCATACAATGGGGCTTCGGGGCCTGTAAAGAGGTTTATAACCTTCCGCCAGACGGCGCCGCGAGCCGCCTGGGGGCCCGAAATGGGGCCTGAAAAAGCTTTACAAGATCAACCCGTTGAATTAGACATGGCCCCATTGAGCACCATCCCCTGGGAGCGGCGCCCCCCGTCGGGGGCGCCCGTAGGAGTCCATGACGTCACGCCAGATCCTGGTCATCGCCAGCCGCAACCCCGGCAAGACCGCTGAAATCCGCGAACTGCTGCAGGGTTTTCCGGTCAGCATCCGTAACCTGGACGATTTCGGACCCGTGCCGGAGGCCGTGGAAGACGGCCTGACTTTTGAGGAGAATGCCTACAAGAAAGCCCATTTCACCGCGAAAGTCCTAGGATTTCCTGCCCTGGCGGACGATTCCGGGCTCCTGGTGGAAGCCCTGGGGGGGGCCCCCGGGGTACATTCGGCCCGTTACGCCGGCCCCGAAGCCAGCGATGCCGAGCGCTGCGCCAAGCTTCTCGATGCGCTCGCCGGGCGGACCGATCGACGGGCGGCCTTTGCCTGCGTCCTTTCCCTGGCCGTGCCGGCCGGCCCGGCCTTGACCTACGAAGGGCGCTGCGAGGGGCTTATCACCCGGCAGCCGGCCGGAACCAACGGCTTCGGCTACGATCCGGTCTTCTTCCACCCGCCGCTGCAGAAAACCTTCGCCGAGATGACCCGTGCCGAAAAAGGCCTCGTCAGTCACCGGGGGCAGGCCCTGCGGGAGTTGCGCAACGAATTCGACAAAATCCTGGTGTGGATCCGACAGCATATGCCCGACGCCCCGCGACAAGGCTGTGAAGCCCACCGCTGAGTCGACCCGCGCGGGCCGGCACCCTAGTTATAGCCATAAGGAGCGCAGATGGAAGCTTGGGAAAAGGGTATCGATCTGGCCCGTATCATCGGCGGTATCGATTCGGTGGACGCCGCCAAGCGCTTGTTTCGGGAACGCCTGGATGCTCCGAATCTGGACAAGCTCCGGCATATCGCAACACCGGCCGTGCTGCTCAAAATCGCCAACGCCATCGCCTTCTGTGAACCGGACGGGGTCTTCATCAACAGCGGCTCCGCGGCCGACGGGCGCTGGCTCCGCCAACACGCCCTGGACAAGGGCGAAGAGCGGGCGCTCCCCATGCCCCGCCATACCATTCACTTCGATCTCAAGGAGGAGCAGGGGCGCATCATCGACCGCACCTTCTACATCGTCGACGAGGACGAGATCGTCAGCTCCCTGGCCCTCAAGCTGCTGCGCCGGGAGGCCCTGGGCGAGCTGCGGCAGAAAATGGCCGGCATCATGAAAACCCACACCATGATGGTGGGCTTCTACATGCGCGGCCCCATCGGCTCACCGGCCTCCAACCCGGCCCTGGAGATCACCAGCTCGGCCTATGTATCCCACAGCGCCGAAATTCTCTACCGCAATGCGTTCGCGGGGTTCGATGGGGAGGTCGCGCAGCGGGGCCATTTCTACACCAACATCCACAGCCAGGGCCCCAACCGGCCCGAGGACCTGCCCAACGCCCGTGTCCTCATGGACCGGCGGGACCGCACCACCTACAGTTGTTTCTGCACCTACGCCGGCAACACCCTGCTGCTCAAAAAGGGCAACCACCGGTTCTCCGTCGACAAGGCGGTCTATGAAAACCGCGGAGAGACGCTGGCCGAACACATGTTCATCACCGGCATCAACGGGCCCGGCGGGCGGATCACGTGGTTCACCGGCGCCGCTCCCAGCGGCTGCGGCAAGACCACCACCGCCATGGCCGGTGACCGGTTTGTGGGGGACGACCTGGCGCAGATGTGGATCAACGAGGACGGCGAGATCCGTTCCATCAACCCCGAGTGCGGGATCTTCGGCATTCTGGAGGACGTCAACCAGGAAGGCGATCCCTCCCTGATGAAATGCCTGCGCCAGCCGGGTACGGAGGTGATCTGGTCCAACGTCCTCATCGACGACCAGGGCGTGCCCCACTGGACCGGCAACGGCGAGCCGCCGCCGGAGCGGGGGGTCAATTTCCAGGGCCCCTGGCATCGCGGGATGGTGGATCCCAAAGGCAAGCCCGTGCCCATCTCCCACCCCAACGCACGCTGCACCCTGTCCTCCCGGGCGTTGCACAACTACTCCGACTTCAGTGAAGACCCCGCCGGGGTGACCACCCGGGTCATCACCTACAGCGGACGGGACAGCGACACCATGCCGCCTGTCTGGGCCGCCCGGGATCCCGAGCTCGGCGTGGTCATCGGCGCCGGCATCGTCTCGGCGGCCACGGCCACGGAGGTCGGCGCCAAGGGGGTCAAACGCTCTCCCTGGGCCAACGCACCCTTCATCCCCGGTTCTCTGGGGGCCTACATGGATGCCCAGTTCCGTTTTTTCGGCAATCCCCGCATCCTGCCCGCCAACCGCCCCGTGATGGCCGGCCTGAACTACTTTCTGACCCATGCGGCCCGGGGGGGCGAGTCCAGCAAACTGCTCGGGGAGAAGCGGGACGTGAAGGTCTGGATGGCCTGGCTGGAGCGGCTGGCCCACGGCGAGGTGTCCGTCATCGAAACCCCCATCGGACGTCTGCCCGTCTACGAGGATTTGAAGAACCTCTTCCAGAGCCTCATCGGCAAGGAGTACCCGCGCGCGCTGTACGACAAGCAGTTTGCGCTGTACATCGACAACATCGTGGCTCGCCTCGATCTGCAGGTGGATGCCTACGGCAAGGAAGCCGACATCCCGCCGCGCTTCTTCGAGATCCTCAAGCGACAGCGCGCCGAATTGATCGCGTTGCGCCAACGCCACGGGGCCGTGGTTGCACCGGACCAGCTCGGCGCCGGGTCCCGTTGAGGGCCCATGGCCTTCGGGGCCGGAGGGACGGCCCCCGACCGGCAGCCCGTCCATGACATCCAACCCCCATCCGCCCATCTGGACGCGCGTCTTCACCGCCCGGATGCTGGTGGCCCTCATCATGGGCTTTGCCAGCGGCCTGCCGCTCCTGCTCACCGTCAGCCTTCTGCAGGCCTGGATGCAGGCGGAGGGCGTCGACCTCGGGGTGATCGGGCTGATGTCCCTGGTGGGCCTGCCGTATACCCTGAAATTTCTGTGGGCCCCCCTGATGGATCGTTTTACCCCGCCGTTCCTGGGGCGCCGGCGGGGCTGGCTGCTGGTGGCCCAGGTGGGCCTTATGGCGGCCATTGCCGGTCTGGGCTTTACGCGCCCGGCCGCCAACCCCCTGATCGTGGCCCTGGCGGCCCTCCTGGTGACCTTCTTCAGCGCCAGCCAGGACATCGTGGTGGACGCCTACCGCCGGGAGGACCTCCGGGACGAGGAGCTGGGGCTGGGCTCCTCCCTGGCGATCAACGGCTATCGGGTGGGCATGCTGCTGGCTTCCGGGGGCGGGCTGATCCTGGCCGATCACATGCCCTTCGCGGGCGTGTACATGATCATGGCGGCTTGTCTTCTGCCGGGAGTGATCACCACCCTCCTGGCGCCGGAACCCTCCACGCCGGCGGGCACACCGGTCACCCTGAAGCAGGCGGTGATCGACCCCCTGGTGGACTATTTCACCCGCCGGGATGCCTTATGGATCCTGGCCTTCATCCTGCTCTACAAGCTCGGCGACACCATGGCCAGTGCCATGACCACCCCTTTCTACCTGGAGGTGGGCTTCTCCAAGTCGCAGATCGGTACCGTGGTGAAGCTGTTCGGCTTCTGGGCCACCCTGGGCGGCGGCCTGGCGGGGGGGATCCTCATGCTGCGCCTGGGAATTCACCGCAGCTTGTGGATCTTTGGCGGCCTGCAGGCGCTCTCTACGGCCGGCTTTGCCCTTCTCGCCCGCGTGGGCCATGATCTGCCGCTTCTCAGCGGGGTAATCGCCTTCGAGAACCTCACCGGCGGCATGGGTACGGCCGCTTTCGCGGCCTTCATGGCCAGCTTGACCAACAAGCGCTTCACGGCCTTTCAATACGCGTTGCTTTCCAGCCTGATGGGCGTTCCCCGGGTGATGGCCGCGGCGCCCACGGGCTATCTCGCCCAACGCTTCGGCTGGGAGCCATTTTTCATCGCCTGCACCCTGGTCGCCGTACCGGGTATCCTGCTGCTGATGAAATTCGCGCCCTGGCATCCCCGGGCCGTCGCGCCCCACCCCCGTCCGGAGGACCCGGAGGCCCCATGACCGAGGACCGCTCGCCTATTGCCAAAATCCGCGCCCTGCGCCGTTACCTCCAACAGACTCGCGAACAAATCCTGGACCTGGCGCCGGAAAAGGCGCTGGAGCGCATTCTGGACCACCCGGATTCCGCGGCCCTGGTGCATTCCTTCCCGGCGCAGGACCTGCATCTGCTGCTCCACGAAATCGGGCCGGAAGACGGCCTGCCCGTGCTCGCCCTGGCCAGCGACCAGCAGTTGGAATACATTCTGGATCAGGAGGTGTGGCAGCACGACCGCATCGACCTGTCCGCCGCCAGCCTATGGTTCGATCGCCTGATAACCGCCGCTCCCGGACGGGCGGCCGCCTGGCTGGCCCGTTCCAAGATCGATCTGCTCCATTTTTTCCTCTTCAACTCCCTGGAAATCCAGGTCCGGGAACACGATCAGGATCCATCGGACTTCGGCGAGGGCTTCTTTTCGTTGGACGATACCCTCTATTTTCGCATCCGGCCCCTGCCGACGACGCCAGGCGACGACGGGCTCCATGCGCAACGCCATGCCGAGATGCTCCGCGCCCTGTTGGCCCAGTTGGCCGATATCGATTACCACCGGTTCCATCAATTGATGCTGCACAGTACCGGCATCCTCCCCGCGGAGATCGAAGAGGAGGAATACCGCCTCCGCTGCGTTCGTCTGGCCGAAAAGGGTTTTCTGCCGTTCGAGGAAGCCGTGGGTCTTTACCAGCCGATCGGCCCGGGCGAGCTCCGGGACCGGCTCACGCCTCGCGAGAGTGAGGACAACGCCGGGGTCGGCGTATCGGCCCTGGCGGTGGCGCCGGTGCGCCTGGTGACCGGCGAGGGGGCTTTCGGTCGCGCCCTGCGGGGCATCGCCGACCACCACTGGTTGCTGGACCTGCAGTCCGAGTTCGCCGCCCTGAGCAACCGCCTCATCGTGGCCGACCGACAGGTGGTCCACAACCGGGACGACCTGAAGACCGCGGTGCGCAAGGCCGTGGGCTATCTCGACATCGCACTGGAACGCCTGGAGGCCTCCAGCGGGGCCGTCTCCCCGAAAAGCCCTGTGAAACACGGATTCACGCGGCTGCTGCGGAAATACCCCCTGGAAAGTCTTTTCCGGCTGGGGTACGGTGAGGCCGTGCGGCTCAAACGGAGCGTCGAAGCCTGGCTGGCCGGGAGCTGGTTTGCCTCCCGGCAGCTGGGCCTGGCCTTTTGGGGCGAGGAGTGGTTTGGGCTGTTGGGCGGGCTGCTGCTGAAGCGCCCGCGGTTCTTCGACAACTACCGGAGCGGAGTTCTGTACCGGGAATTCGAGCAGCTAAGCGACATCCAGGCCACGGAGGCGCGCTTGGACCAGGTCCAGGGGTGCGACCGTCTGCTGACCGCTCTGGATCTACCGCTGGCGCCCCCGGGGAACCGTGGCTTCCTGACGTACAAGAACCTGCTGCTGACCGCCTGGGCACGGGACTGGTTGGGTGAGGCCGAACGGCCGGTGGCGCCCCTGACGCTGCCCCAGCTGCGCACCATCGTCACCCGGCTGTTTGTGGACCAGGCGGCCGATCCCGACGCCGGCCGTTGCCTCCGGGAGGAGATCCCCGGCCGCTTGCGGGACTGGCTGGCACGCCGTTCCGGCCTGGAACGGGCCTCCATCGACCGTATGGCCGGTACGGCGCTGGATGACCTCCTCCGGGAGGTCCAGGGCGAATTCGGCCGGGTGGCGCCGGCCGATCTGGACCCACGATACATCCAGCTGTTCCTGATGGAACCGTCCGGCACGGGAACGGACGCCTGAACCCCGCCCCTGCCGGTGCCCCG
>DJGG01000171.1:0-7719 GCA_002432195.1 Desulfobacteraceae bacterium UBA5852 | reverse complement strand
GCGGGATCCTCGATCTTTTCCGTGGTAAACACGCTGCGCACCTCGATGAAGGTCTCGCGGGTCACGCGGAGTTCGCCGGGCGCGGCCTGGGAGGCCAGCCCCAGCGCCCGCAGCACCGGCGGGCCGAGGACCCCGTAATGCGGCGCCTGGCGGGCGCCCACGTTGCCCGCCAGCAGGGGTCCGGAGGCCACTCCGACGCGCACGGCGAACGGCTGCCGGCCCTGCTTGCGGCGCGCGGCGTTGGCGGTTTCCACCGCCTGGACGCACCGCAGGCCTGCTCTCACCGCCTGCTGGGCGTGGTCTTCGCGCTCCAGGGGCACTCCCCAGGCCGCCACCAGATGGTCTCCCAGGTACTGCACCACCATCCCCTCGGCCCCGAACACGACATCCACCAGGCGATCGAACAAATCGTTGAGGAAGGCGATCCGCTCCTTCGGCTCGGCTTCGGTCCGCATGGCTTCGAAACCCACCACGTTGACCACCAGCACCGAACCGTCGTAGCGGCGCCCGGTGGTATCGGCCTGGAGCTGCCCGGCCACGATCATTTCCGCCATCTCCGATGAAACCATCCGGCGCCAATGGTGCCGCTCCACGGATTCCCGGGTCACGTTTTTGGCGACCCGGGAATTGCGGATGAACATGGCCGCCACGTTGGCGGCATTGGTGAGCAGGTGCAGGTCCCGCTCCCGGAAGGGTTTCAGCAAGGACCAGCGATCCAGGACGATGGCCCCCAGCAGCGCGTCGTTGTCCAGCACCGGCACGGCCAGCGCGGTGTGGCCGGATTCCTCCGCCGCCGCGGTGGCCGCCCCGGGGAGGACGGCCGTCGCCGGACCCAGCAGCAGTCCCTTGCGATCCGCGGCGATCAGCCGCAGCACGGCGGAGGAGACCACCACTTCGTGCTCCAACTGCCGCATCTTGTAGGACTGGGGGCGCAACGCCTCGGTGTCGTCACTCAGGTAGACCACCCCCTGGTCGAAATCCAGGAACTCGAAAAGCCGATCCAGCACCCGCCCCAGGATATAGTCCACATGGAGATCGAAGCCGATGTCGCTGTGGAGTTCGAAGGCGATCCGCAGACGCTCGTAATCGCTCCGCAGCATTTCCTCGTCCACGATATTGTGTTCGGGAAAGAACCGGTTCATCTGCAGGGGGGAGACTTTGGCGACGACCCGCCGGGCCAGGTCCTCGTCCGATTCGCTGACGGTCCGGAAGACGCCGGTGACGATTTCCTCCCGGAACAGGCAGCGGGTGCTGCCCAGCCGGATCTCGTCGCCATCCCGCAGGGGGGTCTTGCTGCGAATGCGCTTGCCGTTGACAAAGGTGCCGTTGCGGCTGCCCAGGTCCCTAACCGCATAACGACGCCCGTGATCGCCGGTGATCAGGCAGTGAACCTTGGAGACGTCGATGGACATGACCTTGATGCGGTTCTTGGGATGCCGTCCGATCACGTTGTGATCGGCCAGGTTGAATTCGCTTCGCCCCGATCGGGTGAAGATGTAGAGTTTGGCCATATCCGGCAATCCTCGCAATCGCGCTGCCTTTCACGGGCGACAGGGAAATCCGGGACCCGGTCGGCGGGGCCGCCGGGCTCGCCGGCCTCAGGCCCGGCGATCGGTCCGCGACACCGATGGGAACCGGCTGAGGTCGGTGTGGGGAAGGAACCTGGCGGCACTGAACCGGTTCATGAACTCCTGGTTGACGTTGAGCTCCAGGTAGGTGATCCGGTCGCGGATCCGGTCGACACCGTCCACGGCCTGGGCATCGGTGAGCACCAGGCGGGCCCCTCCCAGGGAGCTGTTGCCCAGCGCACGGAAGCGGCTCATGGGAAGATCGGGGAGCATGCCGATGGTGATGGCGGCCTGGGGGTCGATGTAGGCACCGAAAGTCCCGGCCACATAAAAGGCGGCCAAATCCGCAAAGCGGACTCCCACCGTATCGGTCAGGGTTTCCAGAATGGTGTACATGGCCGCCTTGGAACGCACCAGGCTGTCGAGGTCCGCCTGGGTGATGACCAGATCGGTGCCGGTTCCCGAATCCCGGGCGGGGACCACCACCAGGTCCGCCGTTCCCTCTGAATTGCCATACCGCGCCCCACAGGCTTCCGGCACCAGCTTGCCGCGGATATCGATCATGCCGGCCTGGAAAAGCTGGGCGGCCAGGTCGATGATGCCGGAACCGCACACGCCCACCGGCGGCTGATCGCCGATCGTGTGGCAGGCAAAACGGCCGGTCCGGGCGTCGATGCGCACCCGGTCCACCGTGCCGGGACCCGCCGTGGCGCCAATGCGCGTCACGCCTCCCTCCAGGGCCGGCCCCGCCGCGCCGGCGCAGCCGATCAACCAGTCGCGGTTGCCGAGCACCACCTCGGCGTTGGTGCCGACATCCACCAGGAGGTTCACCTCCTCGGCGCGATCCAGACCGGAGAAGAGGATCCCGGCGATCAGATCGCCGCCGAAGTAGCTGCCGATATTGGGAAACACCAGCGCGCGGGCGTGGCGATTGGCCGCCAGCCCGACTTCCGCGGCCGTCCGTACCCCCGGGCGGTTGACCACCGGAATGTACGGCTCGCGGATCATCCAGCGGGGATCCAACCCCAGGAAAAGGTGCGTCATGGCCGTGTTCCCGGCCAGCGTCAGCAGATAGACATCCTGCACCGTCAGACGGCAGCGCCGGCAGACAGCGGCCACCTCGGCATTGAGCGCATCCCGCACAAGGGTCTGCAGCCGCCGCCCGCCTTCCTCCGTGCCGGCGTGGTGGATCCGGGCCAGTATATCCGGCCCGGCAATTCTTTGGGGATTGTCAAAGGAGGCCTCCCCCAGGAGGCGTCCGTCGACCAGATCCACGAGGGCCAGCACGACCCGGGTGGTCCCCAGGTCGATGGCCAGGCCGGCGGTGGGCCGGGGGTCCCGGGCCCCCAGGAGCCCCACCAGCCGCCAGCGCTCCCGGTCCCTGAAGAGCACGCAGCGCACGCGGTGATCGTTGTCGCGCAAAAGGGCGGGCAGGCGGCCGATCAACTCCAGGTCCGCGTCCAGATGGCGCAACGGTACCTGACGCCCGAGCGCCTGCACCAGCCGCTCGAAGTCCGCCGTGTTGTTCTTCAGCGAGGGCGGGTCGACCGTCACCTGCCTTACCCATCCATGGGTCGAGGCGTGGGGGGCCATAGCTGTCCCCTGGGTCCGGACGCACCGGCCATGCGCGCCTTCCCGGGCTCACAACCCCCGATGCGGCCGCACCGTGCGCACCCTTGCGCCTGACCGATCCAGCAGGGGCCGGCAGGCGATTACCGGTTCACTTCGTCGACGCCTGGCGCAGGCGCGCCACGGCGTCCACCAGGGCGGCGATCACGGCGCCGGCCTTGCCGCGGATCAGCAGATCGCTCACCTGGCGGGTGAGGGGCGTCGGGTCGGGATTGATTTCGATCACCCGGGCGCCGGCCTCTTTGGCGCGCAGCGGAACCATGGCGGCGGGCTGCACCGTGGCCGAGGTCCCCACGACCAGCATCAGATTGCATTCCGCCGCCATGCGGTGGGCGCGCTGGAGGGCGTCGGGAGGGATGACCTCACCGAAAAAAACGCAGTCCGGCCGCAGAATGCCGCCGCAGCCGCAGCGGGGCGGCAACGCGGCGTGGGCCAAATCCAACGCTTCCGTGGGAATCCGGCGCCGGCAGGCGGTGCAGCGTTGCCGGGCGAAACTGCCGTGGAACTCGACCACCGCCCGGCTCCCGCCCTTCTGGTGCAGGCCGTCCACGTTCTGGGTGATGATGCCCTGGAGCAGCCCCCAGGCTTCCAGGCGGGCCAGCCCCACATGGGCTGGGTTGGGGCGCGCGTCCCGGAGCACTTCCTGCATGCCCCGGATCAACAGGCGCCACACCTGGGCCGGATCCCGGCGGAAGGTGTCGATGTGGGCGATCTCCGGGTCGATTTTCTCCCACAGCCCCCCCGGGCCGCGGAAGGCAGGGATGCCGCTTTCAATGGAAATCCCCGCCCCGGTGAGGGCCACACAATACCGCGCCCCGAGAATTTCGCGGGCCGCCAGCTCGATTCGATCCCGCATGCAGCCTCCGCCGTCCACCGGAGGTCGCCGGCCGGGGTGGGGCCGGCAACCATCACGGTCGGCGGCATCCCAGGAAAGTGTTCCAGATTCCGTCGCACACCCAGTGGTCCACCACCGTGAACCCGGCGCTCCGCAGGTCGGCGGCCACCGGGCCGGCTTCGCTGCGCAACAGGCCCGAAAGGATGCAATGGCGCTTCCCGCGCCACCCGTCCGCGCGCAGCAATGCCGCCATGGCCGCGTAATGCAGATTGGCGATCACCAGATCGGCCCGGCAGGCCACGAGATCTTCGGCGCGGCCCTGCAGCACGGCCAGGCGCGCTTCGAGACCGTTGCGCCGCACGTTGTCCCGGGCAGTTTCCACCGCGAGCCGGTTCAGGTCGACCGCCAGCCCGCGGGAGATCCCCAGCCGCAGGGCGGCCAGCGCCAGAATTCCCGTTCCCGTGCCCAAATCCAGGACGGTTTCCGGTCGGTGGTCGCCCAGGAGGCGCTCCAGGGCCCGCAGGCAGTCCCGCGTGGTGGGGTGGAGGCCGTTGCCGAAGACCACGCCGGGGTCCAGGTTGAGGCTTGCCCGGGAATCGTCTTCCGGCAGGGCGGGCGCCCAGGGGGAACGGATCACCAGGTGTGGGGTCTCGATCCGCTCCCACCGGCCGCCCTGCCAGGCCTCGTAGGTCATCTGGTAGCGATCCACCAGGACCATGTCCGGCCGTCCGGCCAGCAAGCCCTCCACCAAGCCGTCGGCGGGGGCCGTGAAGAAGAGGAACGTGTCCCCGTCTTCCTCCCAATTGCCGAGGAAGGCTCCCCGGGGCGGCAACGCCGCATCTCCCAGACGACCTTGCAGGTAATAAATGAAGAGCTGTTCGTAGGGCGGCCGCAGGGGCTCCCCGGAAACCGTCGGGTTCACGGCCGGCATGCCTCAGTCCACCTTGGGAATGCGATCCATATACCATTCCATGGGATCGAGGAGCCTGAAGCCCAGGGCGGTCAACTTCTTTTTCACACGGCTGACGTTGTTGGTCAGCAGGTAGGGGAAGACCGCGCGCATGTTCGGCTCCCAGTGGCGGGCCACCAGGATGCTGCCGAAGGAGATGTTTTCCTCGGTAATGGCGTCGACGATCTTTTTCATCTGGCCGAGCTTTTCCTCCACCAGGATCCCCAGCAGGGTCCCCGGCTCCTCGATCCCCAGAACGGCAATAAAGGCGCGCAGAAGGTCCCGCACCGACAGGATGCCCTGGAGCCGGCCGGCTTCATCCACCACCGGAAAAGCGCCCACCTGTATTCGCTGAATCAGCAGGAGGGCATCCTCGATGGTGTTGGTGGGGGAAATGGTGACGGGCTTGGGGGTCATGATTTCGCGCACCGTGAGATCGGCATACGGGCCTGTGTCCACGCTGGCCGGGGTCTTGCCGTAAAGGCCCCCGGGCAGGGCACTGCGCAGATCCCGGTCGGTGATGATGCCCACCAGGATATTGTCACTGTCGACAACCGGCAAATGCCGGATGTGGTGCCGCTGGAGAAGGTCATGCGCCTCCAGAACCCTGGAGTCCGGGCCCACGGTGATCACCTTGCGGGTCATCGATTTTTGCACAAACATACGCACCTCCAAGGGCCCGGGCGGCACCGGCTAAGCGCAACCGTCTCCCGACGTATCGGATCAAACGTCGAGCAATATGGATACGTGGTCGCGGGCCAGCTCGGGCAACCGTTCGATATTGTAGCCCCCCTCCAGCACGGAGACCACCTTCCCGCCGCACCACCGCGCCGCGATGCCCATGATCTGACGCATCACATGGGCATACCCGTCGGAAGTGAGGCTGATATCGGACATCTCGTCGTCCACGTGGGCATCGAATCCGGTGGACACCAGCAGCGCCTCCGGCCGGAAGAGCTCCATGGCGGGCAACAGGTCCCGCTCCATGGCCTGCCCGTAGACGTCGTCCCCCATCCCGGGAAGCACGGTGGTGTTCTTGGTGTAACCCTGGCCGACCTCGTAGCCGATCTCGAAATCGCGTCCGGTACCGGGAAACGCGAAGGACGGATGCTGGTGAATGGAGTAGTAGAATACCGATGCATCCTGCTCGAAGATGTGCTGGGTGCCGTTGCCGTGGTGCACGTCGATATCGACGATGGCCACCCGTTCGGCCCAGCCCTTCTGCTGGATGAAGCGCGCGGCGATGGCCACATTGTTGAAATAGCAGAAACCCATGGCCTTGGAGCGTTCGGCGTGGTGCCCGGGCGGGCGCACGGCGCAAAACGCGTTGTCCAGTTCACCGGACATGACGCGCTCCACGGCCTCCAGCACGCCGCCCACCGCCAGCAGGGCCGTTTCGAAGGTTTCCGCGCACATCTGGTTGTCGGGGCTGTCGAACGCCACGGCACCGGAGCGGCAGGCCGCCTCCAGGCGCTCGATGTAGGTCCGCTCGTGAACCATCTCGACCCAGTGCCGCTCGGCGCGGCGGGCCGACAGCAGGGTCAGCTTGGGCAGCAGGCCCGCCTTCTGGATGCCGAAGTAGATGGCTGTCAGACGTTGGGGCACTTCGGGGTGATAGGGGCCGGTCTGGTGCCGCAGATACCTCTCGTCGTATAGCAATCCCGTTCGGTTCATGGGTCCGCCGTGGGGGTCAGGCGATGATGCGGTCGAAGATGCCGAATACCGCGCGGATCACCGCCGCGTCCGAAGGAAGGTCGATCGTGGGCCGCCCTTGGCTGTCGTAGGCATACAGCAGGTCATCCTCGGGTATCGTGCCCGCGTACTCCAGGTCGGCCTCCCGGATCATCGCCACAGCCTCCGGCAGCGGCTCGGACTTGGCCTGGTTGATCACCAGGTAAGTCTTCTCCGCTCCGATGTGCAGAGCGCGGGCGAGTGCATGGATGCGCAAGGCCGCCTGGAGCCCACGCCGCGAGGCGTCGGCGACCAGCAGCAGGACGTTCACGTTGTGGGTGGTCAGGCGGCTGATGTGCTCCATGCCGGCTTCGTTGTCCATGACCAGGTAAGGGTAGTTGCCGGTGAGCTTGTCCAGGAAATCCGCCAACAGCGAATTGGCGGCGCAATAGCAACCGGCGCCCTCCGGTTGCCCCATGACCACCAGGTCGAAGCCGTCGTGCTCGCTGATGGCTTCCTGCAGGCGCATGGAAATGAAGACATCCTTGGTCATGCCGCTGGGAACCTGGCCTTTGCGCATCTCTTCCCGGGCGTTGCCCAGCGTGTCGGGCACCTTGACCCCCAATACCTCGTTGAGATTGGCGTTGGCATCCGCATCCACGGCCAGGACCGGTGTCTTGCCGCGTTCCACCAGGTATCGGACCAACAGACCGGCCAGCGTGGTCTTGCCCGTACCACCCTTGCCGGCCAGGGCAACCGAATAAGGCATTGAATCGTATTCCTTTCACGGTGTCGATGACATCCTATCGATGCAATCGAATGGTATTGTTTCAGGACCCTTAAGACACGGCAACTTTTCCGTCAAGAACCTTTTGCAGGGCATGGCCCTCCCGGCCCGGGCCCACGCCGTTTTAGTCCTCGCTTGCATCGGGCCATGGGCTATGGTACGCATTTGCTTCTATGCCGCAGCGCATCCCGTCTCTGCACCCAGTCGCCGGACCGCGGCCTCGCCGCGTCTCCCGGCCGCACACGACGACCGACCACCAGGGGAGGAAGGCTTGCGATGG
>DJGG01000220.1:2199-5853 GCA_002432195.1 Desulfobacteraceae bacterium UBA5852 | reverse complement strand
GGGCGCCCACGCCCTCGGCGGCCTGGCCGCCCGGATCCCCGTGCCGGACGATCCGGCGCGTAACGCCGCCGCCCTGGCCGCGGTGCGCGAGGACGCGGCGCGGGAGGCCGCCGACGGCCATGACGGCACCCGGGTGGCCCACCCGGGCATGGTGGCACCGGCCCGGGAAGCCTTCGACCGCCTCATGCCCGCCCCCAACCAGATCGCGCGACGCCGCGCGGACATGCGCGTGACGGCGGACGATCTGCTGCGCTGCCCCACGGGGGCCATCACCGCGGAAGGCTTGCGTAATAACGTCCGCGTGGGTATTCAGTACCTGGCCGGATGGCTCGCGGGTCACGGCCGGATGCCCATCGACCATTCGATGGAAGACCTGGCCACCGCGGAAATCGCCCGGAGCCAGGTCTGGCAGTGGCTGCACCATCCCCGGGCAGTCCTGGCGGACGGCCGCCAGGTCACGGAAACCCTGGTCCGCCAGGTCATGGCCGGGGAGCTCGACCTGCTTCGTGAACGGCTCGGCGCCGCCGCCTTAGACGGTGGCGGCTACCCGCGGGCCGCACAGCTCTTCGCGGAAATCGCCACTCGGGAGGAGCTGGACGACTTTCTGACCCTGCGCGCCTGCGACCTGCTCGACTGAGCACGGCTCCGCCGGCGCCGCTATTTCGCCACCAGGAAAGGGAATTCAGCATGGGCCAAACGATTGCCGAGAACGCCGTGGAATTGGAGAAGCGCCTCACCTGCCACGAGGTTTTCCCCGACGATGTGGAGTGCCTCACCGCCCATTGGGCCGAAGACCCCCGTTGGCAGGGCATCCAACGCCCGTATACCGCCGAGGACGTGCTCAAGCTGCGCGGGACCCTCAACGTGGAGCACACCTTCGCCGCCGTGGGGGCCAAACGCCTCTGGCATCTCCTCCAGACCAGCGACTACGTGCCCGCCCTGGGGGCCCTCACGGGCAACCAGGCGGTGCAGCAAGTGGAGGCCGGCCTCCAGGCCATCTACTTGAGCGGCTGGCAGGTGGCCGCCGACGCCAACCTGGCCGGGGAGATGTACCCGGACCAGAGCCTCTACCCCTCCAACAGCGTTCCGGCCGTGGTGCGGCGGATCAACAACGCCCTGCGCCGGGCCGATCAGATCCAGGTGCTCGAAGGCCGCAAGGACGGTCCCTACTGGTTCGCCCCCATCGTGGCCGACGCCGAGGCCGGATTCGGCGGACCCCTGAACGCCTATGAGCTGATGAAGGCCATGATCGAGGCCGGAGCCGCCGGCGTGCACTTCGAAGACCAGCTGGCCTCGGCCAAGAAATGCGGGCACCTGGGGGGCAAGGTGCTGGTGCCCACCGGGGAGTTCATCTCCAAACTGGTGGCCGCACGCCTGGCGGCGGACGTCTGCGGCGTGCCCACCCTGGTGGTGGCCCGCACGGACGCCGATGCCGCCACGCTGCTCACCAGCGACATCGACCCCCGCGACCGCCCCTTCGTCCTGAAGGGCCCGCGCACCGAGGAGGGCTTCCACCGGGTGCGCCCCGGCGTCGAGGCGGCCATTGCCCGGGGCCGGGCCTACGCCCCCTATGCCGACATGGTGTGGTGCGAAACCTCCACCCCGGATCTGGCCCAGGCCCGCCGCTTCGCCGAGGGCATCCGGGACCTCTACCCGGACAAGCTCCTGGCTTACAACTGCTCTCCTTCCTTCAACTGGAAGAGCCGCCTGGACGAAGCCACCATCGCCGGCTTCCAGCGCGAACTGGGCGCCATGGGCTACAAGTTCCAGTTCGTCACCCTGGCGGGGTTCCATGCGCTCAACCTGGGCATGTTCAACCTGGCGCGCGCCTACCGCCGGGACGGCATGCTGGCCTACGCCCGCTTCCAGACCGAGGAATTCGCCCAGGAGAAGGAGGGGGGCTACCAGGCCATCACCCACCAGAAATTCGTGGGGGCGGGCTACTTCGACCGGCTCATGAACGTGGTCACCGAAGGGCGGACCTCGGTGCGGGCCATGGACGGGTCCACCGAGGAAGATCAGTTCTAAGGGCCGCGACCATGCCCTTTTCCCCCTGACGCGCGGCGCGGGCCGCCGCTGGATCCACGGAGAGCCATGCCCACACAGCGTTTCGACCGGGTGGTGGACCGGCGCGCCACCAACAGCCTCAAATGGGACCGCTACGCCGGCCGGGACGTGATTCCCATGTGGGTGGCGGACATGGATTTCCGTGCCCCGGAGCCGGTCGTGGAGGCGTTGCGCGCCTGCCTGGAGCATGGCATCTTCGGTTACACCCGCCCCGGTCCGGGGTTGGAGGCCGCGGTGTGCCGGTCCCTGGCGGAGCGGCACGGCTGGGAGGTTTCCCCCGCCTGGATCGTCTGGCTGCCGGGGGTGGTGCCGGGCCTGAACGTGACCTGCCGGGCCGTGGGGCGCCCCGGGGACGAGGTGCTCACCGTCGTACCCATCTACCCGCCGTTTCTCACGGCCCCGGGCCAGGCGGAGCGGAAAACCGCCACCCTGCCCCTTTCCGGCGACGGCGACCGGTGGCATCTGGACACCGACCGCCTGCGGGCCCGCCTCACCCCCCGGACGCGCCTCCTGCTCCTCAGCAACCCCCACAACCCCACCGGCCGGGTGTTCACGCGCGCCGAGCTGGAGGACCTGCTGGAGGTCTGCCAGGCGCACGACCTCGTCATCTGCGCCGACGAAATCCACTGCGACCTGGTGCTCGAGCCCGGGGCGCGGCATGTGCCCATGGCCGCCCTGGGGCCGGAGGCCGCGGCCCGGACCGTCACCCTCATGGCCCCCAGCAAGACCTTCAATATTCCCGGACTGGCCTGCAGCTTTGCCGTGATCTCCGAGGAGGGGCTGCGCCAACGCTTCCAGCGGGCCATGGCGGGCTTCGTGCCCTCGGTGAACCTTTTCGGCCTGGCGGCCGCCGAATCGGCCTACGGTGACCCGGCCTGCTGGGAGTGGCTGGACGACCTGCGCGGCTACCTGCGGGTCAACCGGGACCTGACCATGGCCGCGCTGCAGCGCATGCCCGGCCTCGCCGCCCGCCCCCCCGAGGCCACCTACCTGGCCTGGATCGATGCCCGGGCCATGCAGCCGTGCGACCCCGCGCGGTTTTTCGAGGACCACGGCGTGGGGCTTTCCGACGGCGCGGAGTTCGGGGCCCCGGGTTTCCTGCGGTTGAACTTCGGATGCCCCCGGTCGACCCTGGAAGCGGGTCTCGCGCGGATGGCCAAGGCCCTGGCCGGCGGAGCGCACGGGTAGGACGGACGGCGGTTTTGGCGGAGAATCAGGAGGCGTATGGAAATCTTCACGGCGCCCAACATCGTGGCCGGTGTTCTGGCCCTGCTGCTGCTATTCTTCCTCAGGCAGGTGTTCAAGGGGGATATCGGCGACAGCCGGGGGGCCAACGCCCTGATGCTGGTGGTGCTGGGGGTCCTGCTCTACCTGGTGCGCACCGAGGGCGGGAAAGCCTTCATCGTCCACCTGCTGGAAGTGGTGCGCTGAACCCGGCCCAGCGGGCTGCGGTTACACCGGCATCGGGCCGCAAAGCAAGGGGCGGCCGGATGGGAAAAGCCGAGCGATCCCGCCCGGGGCGGGACCTTCCGGCCCGGGGCGCTGGTCAGCGACAGCCGATCAGGGGGCGGCGGGTCCCGGCGGGGG
>DJGG01000220.1:1762-2159 GCA_002432195.1 Desulfobacteraceae bacterium UBA5852 | reverse complement strand
GGGGTCCGCCGGCCTCCGGCCGCGCCCCGCGCAGGATCTCCGAGCGGCCCTCGAAAATGCCGCCGTCCTCGATCTGGATCGCCCGCGCGCTGCAGTCGCCCTTCAGGCGCCCGGAGGCGTGAATCTCCAGGCGTTCGGAGGCCGCCACATCTCCCGTGACCTCGCCGTGGATGACCACGCTGCGGGCCTGGATACGGGCCTCCACGCGCCCCTCGGCCCCTACGGTCACCTTGCCGGTGGTGCGGATCACGCCTTTGACGCGGCCTTCGATCACCAGGTCCTCGTCGCCGTCCACTTCGCCTTCCACCGTGATTCCCCGGCGGATGCATGAGACCGGTCGATCCTGATCCTTCGCTCCCATGGGCGTGCCTCCTGCGGTTGGAACCTCGCGGCCGCC
>DJGG01000220.1:0-1748 GCA_002432195.1 Desulfobacteraceae bacterium UBA5852 | reverse complement strand
CCCGCTTGACGGTTTTGAAACCGCTTCCCGTGTTTCAGCGGGGCATGCGCACCGTGCCCACCAGCCAGGCGCCGTCGGCCATGGCCAGTTGCGGCGCGGCCACATCCGCCTCCACACGCCCCCCGGGCTCCACCGTCAGCAGCTCGCCCGCATCGACGCGCCCCTCCAGCCCGCCCCGCACCCGCACCCGCGCGGCCGTCAGCTCGCCGCTGAAGGCGGCCCGGGCGCGGACGTGCAGAGCGCCGTCGATGCGGCATTCCCCTTCCAGGCGGCCGGCCAGTTCCACGTCCCCCTGGCCGGTGAGCCGTCCCGTGACCGTAAGGCCGGGGCCGATGACCGTCGGCCCCGTGCCACCCGGCGGGACGCTGGCCGCCACAGGCGCCGGCGCCGGCTTCTTTGCGAACCACCCCATAAGCTCCTCCCCTGGCCGGCCGCGCCTTCCCCGGCGGCCGTGGCCGGCAGAAACCATTACCCGGAATGCCGCCGCCTGTCAAACCGCGCCGGGCCATGGCCGGTCGGCATCCCTGTGCCCGCCTGCGGGGCTTGACGGAGGAAGTTCCGCGGGCGCGGTGGGGCTTGAGTTTCCGAGGTACCTGGTTTACCTTGCAAGGGAGTCGGGCCGGGCCCAGGTCGGTTTGTCACCGGGTTCCGCAAAATGGAGCGACTCCCCGGCGGCGGTCGGGTACCTACACCCCGGCCCCGCAAATCGACCGTGCAACCCTTTTTTCCGGAGGCCCAGCGTCATGNNTCATGCCCACCAGCACCACCCTCGAGATCCTGAAGCAGGCCATCCTCCTGGAAAGCCGCAGCCGGGCCTTTTACGCCCACGTGGCCCAGCAGGCGAGCCACCCCGAAGTGGCCCGGTTCTTCAATCTCATGGCCGCGGAAGAAGAACAGCACATCGGCATTCTGTCCCGGCATTTCAAGTCCTTCGAAAAGGACCGGCGCCTGGCCCCCATGGACTACCCCGCGGCCGGCGGGCCTGCCGCCGACGTGGCCGGCCAGGTCCTGACCGCCGCCCTCGCGGAGGCCGTGGCCGCCGCGGGATTCGAAGCCGCCGCCATCGGCGCCGCCATAGCCCTGGAACAGAAGGCCGTGGATCTCTATGCCCAGCGCTCGGCCGCGGCCGGCGACATGGAAGAAAAGGCCCTGTATCACTGGCTGAGCCGTTGGGAGCGCACCCACCTGGATTTCCTGGCCACCCTGGATCGCGAATTGACCCAAAAGATCTGGCACGACCAGCAGTTCTGGCCGTTCTAAGCCTCCGACCACCGGCCCGGCACCATCCGGGCATGCACCCACCCCCAGCCCGGATCTGCCGCCATGCCGCCCCAACCGCGGGAGCATCTCAATCTCTTGTGCGACATCAGCGATCTGTCCGCTCTCCTGGCGGGCAGCGCCGATATCGAGATGTTTCTCCAGGAAACGGTCAAGCTCGTGGCGCGCCACCTGCAGGCCCAGGTATGCTCCATCTATCTCCTGGACGAGGAGGCCGGAGAGCTCGTCCTGCGGGCCACCGTGGGGTTGAACCCCCGGGCGGTGGGCCGCGTGCGCATGAAGCCGGGAGAGGGCCTGGTGGGCACCGCCCTGGAGGAGGGGCGCCCCATCCGGGAGGGCGCGGCTTCCCGCAACCCGCGTTTCAAATACTTCGCCGAGGCCGACGAGGATCCCTTCGAGTCCCTCCTGGCCGTCCCCATCCAGCGCGGCACGGAGCGCGTGGGCGTCCTGGTGGTGCAGCACACGACCCC
>DJGG01000258.1 GCA_002432195.1 Desulfobacteraceae bacterium UBA5852 | reverse complement strand
GACATACTCCCCGGGCGGCACGCACTCGTGGCCGTGCAGAGGAGCCTCCAGTAGGACCCGGCGGGCGCGCAGGACCATCCGTCCGCCCGCGGGCATGGCTTCGGCCGCATTGGCGGAAAGGTTCATGAGCAGCTTGGAAAGGTGCACCGCTGACCCCTGCATGGTCAAGGGAGCCTCGAAGGGATGCGCATCGAAGGTGACGCCGGGGTGGAATTCGAGGATCTTCTTCTGCTCCGGAGACGCCTGATAGTCCGCGATCACCTGGTTGAGGTCGATCACGCAGCGGGATCCGGTTTCCAGCCGGGCGATGGTGAGCAGGTCCTGGACGATGGCCGCCGCCTTGCGGCCGGATTGGCGCATGATCTCCAGGGGCGGGCGCAGGGGGCTGTCGGCGGGCAGGTCCAGAAGCAGCATCTCCGGGTAGCCCACGATACTGCCCAGCATGTTGTTCAGATCATGGGCCACACCCGCGGCCAGGTTGCCCACCGCCTCCATCCGCCGGGCCCGCTCCAGCTGGCTGGCGAGGGTTCGTGCCTCTTCCTCCGCCTGCTTGCGGTCGGAGATGTCCCGGTTCACCCCCACGACGGCCGTCGGCCGCCCCTGCTCGTCGCGCATGAAACTGGCGGTGACTTCCGACCAGCCGTAGGAGCCGTCCTTGCGCAGCAATTGAACCTCCATGGTGATGCACCGGTCGGGAGGGACTCCGGGCTGCCCTTCGCGGCCCAGCTCATGGGTCAGGCGCTGGTACACCCGCTCCCGGAAGGGTGTGGGGATCAACCGGTCCAGGCCCAGGGCGATGACTTCCTCCGGGGTGAATCCCAGTACTTTCTGCACCGACGGGCTCAGGTAGCTGAACGCCATGGTGTCCAGGCGCAGGGTCCAGATGATGTCGCTGACGTTTTCGGCCAGGAGGCGGTAGCGCCGCTCGGAGGCATCCAGGTCGGCGGCCAGGCTCCGGGCTTCGTCGTATTTCAGCTGAATGCTCTGGTAGGAGCGCAGGAGATCCTCCAGGGCCTCGTGGTAGGCCTTGCGCCGCCGCATTAGCCGTTGCCAGAAAGGACCCCTGGCGCCCGGTGTCCAGCGGACGTGGTAGAGGCAACGACCGGCCCAGGTCACCGGGTTGTCGACCCACGGCCGCGGGAGGTTTTCTTCGGCGGAAAGCTCGCACTCCAGCTCCTCCACCTCTGCAGGGGGCAGACCGAACACGGTGGGCACCATGGCCAGGGCCCCACGGGTGTAATCGCAGTCGTAGCGCGTCTTGCGGAGGTCCCCGTGAAAGCGGTCCTCGATCAGGGCATGGGTATCGCTCACCTCGTGGACGTGGATGTCGCCCACGGTTTTGATCAGCCGGTTGAAGCGCCGGGCCTGGGCATAGATGTGCCGGGGGCTGCCCAGAAGCTGAAAAGCCCGGCTCAGAAGCCCACGGGAAGGGTGGCGCGCCACGGCCAGAGGCATCTTGTAGATGGCCGTCTCGTCATTCAGCAGGACCACCGCCCGGCGGAAGAGTTCCTGCAGGCAGGCATGGGAAACCCAGTTGTGGGTGTCGGTCAGATAGGCTTCGCTGAGGTCCAAGCCTTCCAGCAGGTTTCCCAGGGATCCGCGATTGGCTTCCCGGACGTAGATCAGCAGGGTGCGGGTGAGACGACAGCTGATTTCCCTTTGGGCAGAGGCGAGCATGGCATCTCCCCACGCATGGGACTTGGAGGCGCCGTCGATGATCGTCCGCCCATCGACAGGGCTCAAGTCCCCATCAAAAAAAAACCGGCCCCGCAAACAAGCGAGCCGGCCGGTCGTGCGCTACCCTGAGGCAACCCGGCTGACTGCGTGAGTCCCGTGGCTTTCCGCCCCTACCTCGCGATAGGTTTGGCCGAATCAGAGGGTCGATGATCTCCTGAGAGCCTCCCGTAGCATCCTGATAGGCTGAATGTCAATACATTACAATGGGTCGCGCATGCCATCCACGCGCCGGGCGCTTTCGATGGCATCTCCCGTCTCCGATGCGGCGGAGAGCGGCAAGCCAATGAGAGCAGCCCCGGCCGCTGGCCAGCGCCGTTCGCCGCCCCCGCCGCGGAGGATTCCGCAGCGGGCGGCGGCCCCTGCTTCCCATCGACGGGTTTGCGGATGTTCTGGAAGTGGTTTCAAAACCTCCTCCCGGGCCCCATTGCGGCGTTGGGGGCTCGGTTTCAATCCTCGAAATACAGGCGTATTCCTCCGCTTGGAACCTCGCGGCCGCCTTGACCGGGGACCGGATGGAAGGTTTTGAAACCACTTCTAAAGTGTTTTCATTTATCAACGATAACCATCACAGGCGCTTACACCAGCGCAGCGTTCGACCCGTGCCGGGGGTGCGGGCGGCTTGGCAAGCGAATAATCAGGGGCTGGGTGTCTCCGTGGCCGAGAGGTCCGGTTTCAGTCGCGAAATGGGTTGTCCGGAAGTGGGACCCGGGAATGGAGGAAAAGGATGTTTCTGAACAGACTCAAATTGAAGGGCAGGTTGTTGACCAGTTTCATAGGAATGATCGCGCTGACGTGCCTGGTAGGGGCGGTGGGTTATGTCGGCATCCAGAAGGTCAACGGAGAACTCGATGACATTTTCCGTAGACGCCTTCCCAGCATCGATTTCCTTATCGAGGCCGACCGGGATCTGCAGCAGACCTTGGTGGCGGAGCGTTCCCTGATTTTCGCGGAGGCCACGTCCGACGATTACAAGACCCTGGTGGGGGAATACGATAAAAACATGGCCCAGGCCCGCGAGCGCTTTGAGCAATTCAAGGCCCTGGTAGCCACCCCCGAGGAGCGCGCCATCATCCAGACCTACGAGAAGGACAGGGGCGAATGGGAGGCGGTGTCCCGACAGGTCGTCAAGGAGCGGCAGGCGGATACGCCGGAAAGCCGCGCCCGGGCCCGGGAATTGTCCCTGGGTCCGGCCCAACGGAAGTTCGAGGCCGCGCGCGACCACCTGGACAAGCTCACCGGGATGTCGCTGGAATTCGCCGCCAACGATCAAAAATCGGCGGCAGCCATCCACAGGCAGGCCAACGTCATTCTGGTCCTGGCGTGCGGGGTCGGCGTGGTGCTGGGGTTGGCGGCCAGCTGGTGGTTGAACCGGTCCGTGACGGTGCCCTTGCGTCGCTCCATCGGCCTGTTGAACGCGGGATCCG
>DJGG01000038.1 GCA_002432195.1 Desulfobacteraceae bacterium UBA5852 | reverse complement strand
TTCGGCCTGATGCTTGTTTATCCTCAGCCGGCTAGCCCATCAGCCCGGGCAGAAACAGGGCGATTTGCGGAAACGGGATCAGGAGCAGGGTGGCCAGAATGATCGCCGCGAGCAGGGGCAGCACGCCCTTGAAGATCACGTGCAGGGGGATATCCCGCGCCACCCCGCTCACCACGTAGACGTTGACCCCCACCGGGGGCGTGATCACGCCGATCTGGGTCACCAGCACGGTGATGACACCGAACCAGATGGGGTCGTAGCCCAGGGTCAGGACCACGGGGTAGAAGATGGGGACGGTGAGCATGATCAGGGCCAGGGCGTCGATGAAGCAGCCGCCGATGAGGTAGACCACGATGATCAGGCCCATCACGGCGAAGGGCGGCAGGTCCAAGCCGGTGACCCAGCCGGCGACGTCGAAGGGGATGCGCGTGATGGCCAGGAAGTGGCCGTAGATGGTGGCCCCGGCCACGATGACCAGGATCATGCAGGCGATGCGGGAGCTTTCGAAAAGCGATTGGACGAACCCCCGGAGATCGAGGTTGCGGCGGGCGATGGCGATCACCAGGGAGCCGAAGGCCCCCACGGCACCGGCTTCGGTGGGGGTGAAGAACCCCAGGAAGAGCCCCCCCATGACCAGCAGGAAGAGCAGGAGGGTTTCCACCAGGCCGGTCAGGGAGGCCAGGCGCTCCCGGAGGTTGGCCCGGGGCCCTCGGGGGGCGATCGCGGGGACCAGCCACACCCAGATGACGATGGTCAGCATGAAGAGCAGGGCCAGCAAGATCCCCGGCAGGATGCCGGCCATGAAGAGCTTGCCGATGGACTGCTCGGTCATGATGCCGTAGATGATGAAGATGACGCTGGGGGGCACCAGGATGCCGAGGCTCCCCCCCGCCGCCACCACTCCCGCGGCCAGGCTCGGACGGTAGCCGTATTTGCGCATCTCCGGCAGGGTGACGGCCGCCATGGTGGCCGCCGTGGCGTTGGTGGAGCCGCAGATGGCCGAAAACCCGGTGCACGCGCCGATGGTGGCGATGGCCAGCCCCCCCGGCCAATGGCCCATGAACTTGTAGGCCGCGTTGAACAGGCGGCTGCTGATTCCGGCGTGAAAGGCCACCTGACCCATGAGGATGAACAGGGGGATGACGGTCAGGTTGTAGGAGCTGAAAACGTCGAAGAAGTCCTTGGCCACCATGCTGAGGGCGGCCGGGAAGGAGGCCACATAGCCGAAGCCCAGAAAGCCCACCAGGGCCATGACGAAGCCCACGGGCATGCGGGTGAAGATCATGGCGAAGAGCGCGATCAGGCCGACGATGCCCGCCGACGTGGGAGTCATGGGTGTAACCTCGCATGCGTTGGGAGTTGGCCGCCTGGGGCGGAGACGGCCTCAGGCGGAAAGGCAGGCAGCGGCTCGATGGGGAAGGGTGCGGCCATCCCGCCCGGGATGAGGCCTCCCGGGCGGAGACGGCGGTTATCCGCAGGGGCTGGCATGGTCATTGCGGCGGCCGGGGGATCAGTTCCAGGGCCGCCCGCAGGGCGCCCAGCAGCAGCACGGCCGCCAGCAGGGCGCAACCGGCGGCGATTCCGTAGACGAACGGGTGCAGGGGCATCTGCAGGGTCATGGAGACTTCCCCGAATTGCTGCAGCCGGTAGCCGTAGATCAGGCACTGACGCGCCACCAGGGCGAAAAAAGCCGCGCCCACCAGCGAATTGGCCGCTTCGACGGCCGTCTGGCCCCGGGGGGAGAGCTTCTGCACCAGAAAGTCCACCGCAATGTGCCCGCGGTGATAGGAGGTGTAGGCCAGGGAAAAGGCGGCGAACGCGGCCCCCAACAGCCCCACCATTTCATAGGTGCCCGGAATGGGGCGCCGGAAGAGCCGCAGCACGATGTCGGCACAGGTGAGCAGCATCATGGCCATCACGGAGGCCGAGGCAACCCAGTTGAAGGCGTCGGCCAGGCGCCGCAGCCAGTGCTCCAGGCGTAGGATCACGGTGTCTCCTTGGGGGACGGACCTTATCGCGCGCTGAACTCATCGATGAGCTGGCGCAGGGTGGCCACGTACTCGTCGCCGGGGAGGTTCTTGCTCTTGGCATCCTTGATATAGTCGTCCAGGATGGGCTGGACCGCCTGGCGCCAGCGCTGGTTTTCGGCCTCCTCCAGGGGCAGGATCTGGTTGCCCAGGCTGAGCGTGAACTCCCGACCCTGGGCGTCGCTGTCGTCCCAGACCCGGCCGTGCACATCCGCCCACTCCCGGCTGACGTCGCTGAACACCGCCTGGATATCGGCGGGCAGGGCCTCCCACTTGGCCTTGTTCATCACCACGAACATGGCCGTGGTATAGCCCACGCCCGTGCACTCCGTGGTGGATTTGATCACCTCGGCCTGCTTCCAGCCCTTGAGCGTTTCGATGGGGCTGAAGGTGCCCTCCACGACCCCCTTCTGCAGGGCCTCATAGGCCGGGCCCTGGTCCATGGCCACGGGAACCGCCCCCAGCCGTTCCACGATCTTGGCGCTCAGGCCCGTGGAGCGGATCTTGAGATTGGCCAGGTCTTCCAGGGAGCGCACCGGCTTGCGGGTGTGCAGGAGGCCGGGCCCGTGGGCGTGCAGGTAAAGCACCTTGACGGGGTCCAGGGCTTGCGGCTTGAATTTTGCGTAATAGGCGTTGGCCACGCGGGTGGCCACCAGTCCGCTGGGATAGCCCAGCGGCAGGTCCAGGGCTTCCATGGCAGGGAACCGGCCCCGGGTATAGGCGAAGACGGACATGCCGATATCCGAGATGCCGCTCACCACGCCGTCGAAGCATTGCTTGGCCGGGGTCAGGGTCCCCGTGGGGAAGACGGAGATCTTCACCCGTCCGTCCGTGCGTTTCTCGATTTCCTTGGCCCAGTCCATGGCGGCCTGGCACTGACCGTGGGTGGGGGGGAAGAAGACGCTGTAGGTCAGCGTGAGAGGCTCGGCGGCAACGGCCGCGGCCGGAGACAGCAGGCTGAACGCCAGGGCGGCGATGGCCAGGATGGTCGACAGGTGGTGGCTACGCATGACTCCTCCTTGGTGGGCCGGGTATATCGTCCGTCGGCCTGGTGCGTGCCGCACCGGCAGCGTGCACGTCTTGGACTTCGTCCGTCGTGCCGGGCGACGGTGGGACTGGTTCGGGTTGATCAGGGGCGAACCGGGCGGAAGTGGGCCTGCTGGCTCAGGGCAAGGCGAGCAGCAGGCCTTCAATAGGCGTAATCGTAGAGGTGGTGGCGAATGTGTTGCAGCAGCGGGTTGGGCATGGGCCGTTTCCGTTGGGTGGGTAGACGGCGAGAATACTCCGCAATTTGGTCCCGGCTGTCAAGCCCTTTTTTCCCGGGGGTCCGGCGGCGGCCGCACGGTGACGCGGGTCTGAAAGTATGCTAAAAGGCGATGGCTCGACCCGTGTCCATCCCCCAGGGGCAAATGGGGGAAGCCGTAAAACGGATAGGGGAGAGCCGATGGGGAAGAGCGGATCGCCTCGGATCGCAGAGCCCAACCGCTGCCAACGAATGCCGCCAACGTGCGCCCCCGGTGGCCAGGCCCGTGAGGCCCTGGCCGGAGGCGCCGTTCAGCCACCGCCTGTCCGGGCGGCCGCCGGGTTTCCGGGACGCCGCCGCGGGAGAAAGGAAACCCATGGTCACCTTTGAATCCTTGAAGCAACGGCGGGACGCCATCGCCGTGATCGGCCTGGGGTACGTGGGACTGCCCCTGGCCGTGCACCTGGCGCGGCATTTCACCGTCGTGGGCTTCGACATGAAATCCCGACGCGTGGCCGAGCTCCAGGCCGGGGAGGATCGCACCCGGGAGATAGCGCCCGATGTGTTGCGGGCGGCCCGGCTGCGTTTTACCGACGACCCTGCCGCCCTCGCCGCCTGCCGGCTCTTCGTGGTGGCCGTGCCCACTCCCATCGACGGGCACCGCATTCCCGATCTGGAGCCCTTGCGGCAGGCCTCCCGCACGGTGGGGGAGCAGATGCGGGCGGGCAGTTGCGTGGTGTTCGAGTCCACCGTTTATCCGGGGGCCACGGAGGAGGTTTGCGTGCCCATCCTGTGCCGGCACTCCGGGCTCGCCTTCGGGCCGGATTTCACCGTGGGGTACTCTCCCGAGCGCATCAACCCCGGCGACCGGGACCATACTCTGGAAACCATCATGAAGGTGGTGGCGGGCTCGGATGCCCCCACGCGGGAATTGCTCGCCAGGGTCTACGGGCAGGTGGTGCGGGCGGGAATTCACGAGGCTTCCAGCATCCGGGTGGCCGAGGCCGCCAAGGTCATCGAGAACACCCAGCGCGATCTCAACATCGCCCTGATGAACGAGCTCTCCCTGATCTTCGACCGCATGGGCATCGACACCCGGGAGGTGCTGGCGGCCGCCGAGACCAAGTGGAACTTCCTGCGCTTCCGACCGGGTCTGGTGGGGGGGCACTGCATCGGTGTCGATCCCTACTACCTGACCTTCAAGGCCGAGGCCATCGGCTACCACCCGGAAGTCATCTTGGCCGGCCGCCGGATCAATGATAACATGGGCCGCCATGTGGCCCAGAAGGCCGTCAAACTCCTCATACGCAGCGGCCGGCGGGTCCAGGGGGCGCGGGTCGGGCTGCTGGGCCTGACCTTCAAGGAGGATGTGCCGGACCTGCGCAACACCCGCGTGGTGGACATCATCGCCGAATTGCGGGATTACGGTGTGGAGGTGCTGGTTCACGACCCCCTGGCGGACGCCGAGGAGGCCCGGGCCTATTACGGCATCGAGCTCTGCCCCTGGGAGGCGCTGCGCGGGGTGGATGCGGTGATCCTGGCCGTGGGCCACCGCGCCTACCAGGACTCGGGCCCGGCCGCGGTGCTCGATCTCTGCCGCGGTGAGCGGCCCCTGCTGCTCGATCTGAAAGGCCTTTTCGACCCCGGGGAGGTGGAGGCGCGCCATGGCGTCTACTGGCGATTGTGACGGGTACGGATTCATGCGTCCACTGCGCCGGGCGGCGGAGGCCCGGAAAGGAGCCCTGATGCCGCTGCTGCGCAGACTCTACAAGCTCTATGCGTGGCTGGTGTTCGCCCCGATCATGGGGCTGAGTACGGTGATCCTGGGCTCGGCGGTGTTGCCGCTGCTGTTTTTCCTCCCCCCCGCCGTGGTGGCCCGGTTGTGCGGGCGCTCCTGGGCGCGGCTGAACAGCTTCGTGACCCCCATGCGGGTCACGGTGGAGGGGCGGGAGCACATCGACCCCCGGCAATCCTATGTGATCGTCTCCAACCACCAGAGCCATTTCGACATCTTCGTGCTCTACGGCTGGCTGGACATCGACTTCAAATGGGTCATGAAGCAGGAGCTGCGGCGGGTTCCGGTGATCGGCATCGCCTGCGAGCGCCTGGGGCACATTTACGTCGATCGTTCCCGCCACGAAGCGGCCCTGGCCTCCATCAACGCCGCCAAGAGCCGCATCGTGGACGGCACCTCGGTGATTTTTTTCCCGGAGGGCACCCGCAGCCGGGACGGGCAACTGCGGGCCTTCAAAAAAGGGGCTTTCAAGCTGGCCCTGGATCTGGGCCTGCCCATCCTGCCCGTCACCATCACGGGCACCCGGAAGGTTCTGCCCTCCGACACCCTGGACCTGTTCCCCGGCAGCGTCCGCATGATCATCCACCCCCCCGTGGCGGTGGAGGGTTTCACCCACCAGAACCTGGCGCCTTTGATGGAGCGCACCCGGGCGATCATCGCCGCGGCGCTCCCTCCGCCGGAGTGAACGGCGGCATCGCCCGGCGACCGGCCGCCCTTCCGGCGGCCCTTCCGCGCGTGCGCGGGGGCGCCTGACATCCCCCTGCGGCAAGGAGATCACCCGTGAGCGTCACACCCACCGCGGCCATCCTCGTGGCGGCCGGCATCCTGCTGCCCCTGCTGTTGTGGAACGAAAAGCGCGAGAGCCTGGCGGGGAAGCTGCTCAGCAAAACCCCCCTCTCCCTGCTCTTCGTGGCCGCCGCCCTGCTGCAGCCGGCCACTTTCCCCGGATTTTTCGGTGCCATGCTGGCGGGGTTCGGCTGCTGCCTGGTGGGGGATGTCTGCCTGGCCTGGGGGGCGCGGCGGGTGTTCGCGGCCGGTCTGGCGGCTTTTCTTCTGGGGCATCTGGCCTATTGCGCGGCCTTCGTGAGCCTGACCCGGCCCGGGGCGGTCATGTGGGCGCTGGCGGTTCCGCTGGTGGCGGCCAGCAGCCTGGTCTACCGCCGGCTGCTCCCCCACCTGGGTTCCCTGCGGGGGGCCGTGCTGGCCTACGTGGTGGTGATCACCCTCATGGTGATCGGCGCCGGGGCCCTGCTGGGGGACGTGCGCCTGCCGGCCCGGGGGCGCTGGATGGCCTATGCCGGGGCGCTCTGCTTCTATGTTTCCGATCTCTTCGTGGCCCGCCAGCGTTTCGTGGTGCCGGAGTTCCGCAACCGCCTGCTGGGTCTGCCGCTCTACTACCTGGGGCAGTTTCTGCTGGCGTTTGCCATCGGTGCCCTCGCCTGAAGTGCCGGCCGCGCTCAGGCGGCCGGCGCGCCTTCCCGCAGGGCCGCATGGGCGGCGGCCAGTCGCGCCACCGGCACCCGGAAAGGGGAGCAGGAGACGTAGTCGATCCCCAGCTGGTGGCAGAACTCGATGGACTGGGGATCCCCCCCGTGTTCGCCGCAGATGCCGATTTCCAGGCCCGGCGTCGTCCGCCGCCCTTTCTCGACGGCCAGGCGCATGAGCTGCCCCACGCCCTCGCGGTCGATGGTGGCGAAAGGATTGTTGGGCAGCACGCCGTTTTCCATGTAATCCACCAGGAAGCCGGTTTCGGCGTCGTCCCGGGAAATGCCGTAGGTGGTCTGGGTCAGGTCGTTGGTGCCGAAGGAGAAGAACTGGGCGTGGGCCGCGATCTCGTCGGCGGTGAGGGCCGCCCGGGGGATCTCGATCATGGTGCCGAACTTGTAATCGATGTCCAGGCCCTGCTCGTCCATCACCCGGCGCGCGACCTCCTCCAGGATGGCCCGTTGCGCCTTGAGCTCGTTCACGTGGCTGGTGAGGGGGATCATGATCTCGGGGTGCACGGCCACCCCTTGCCGGCTCACGCGGCAGGCGGCCTCGAAGATGGCCCGCACCTGCATGCTGGTAAGCTCCGGGATCATCATCCCCAGGCGCACGCCGCGCAGCCCCAGCATGGGATTGGCTTCGTGCATGCTCTCCACGCGCTTGAGAATCCGCTCCTTGATGCGGTAGCGCTCCAGCAGCTCGTCGATGGCGCTCAAGTCGGGGGCGTGCTGGATGCGCAGCTTGAGGTCGGTCATCTCCCGCAGCAGGTCGGCGTGGCTGGGGAGGAACTCGTGCAGGGGCGGGTCGATCAGGCGGATGATCACCGGCAGGCCGTCCATGGCCTGGAAGAGCCCCGCGAAGTCTTCGCGCTGGAAGGGCAGCAGCGCTTCCAGGGCCTCGCGCCGCTCGATGGGCAGGTCGGCCATGATCATCTTCTGGATGTGGGGCAGGCGCTGGGTTTCGAAGAACATGTGCTCCGTGCGGCACAGGCCGATGCCCTGGGCGCCGTATTCCCGGGCGCGCCGAGCATCCTCCGGGTAGTCGGCATTGGCCCAGACCTTCAAGCGGCGGACCCCGTCGGCCCAGGTGAGCAGCTTCATCAGCCAGGGATCCCGGATATCCGGGGCCGTGGTGGTGAGCTGGCCCTTGAAGATGGTGCCCGTGGTGCCGTCCAGCGAGATCCAGTCCCCCTCGTGGATGGTCTGGTCGCCCACGTTGATGAGGCGCTTGGCCAGGTCGATCTTCATGGCCGACACCCCCACCACGGCGGGTTTGCCGAACTGGCGGGCCACCAGGGCGGCGTGGCTGGTGCGGCCGCCGCGGCTTGTGAGAATGCCCTTGGCGGCCAGCATGCCGTGGACGTCGTCGGGCTTGGTTTCCGGCCGCACCATGATCACCGCCCGGCCTTCCTTCTTGGCCCAGGTTTCGGCCAGGTCGGCGTCCAGGGCCACGACCCCCACGGCCGCTCCGGGGGAGACATTCAGCCCGCTGGCCAGCACATGCCCCATCTCCCGGGCGACCTCGATGGACTCCAGGCTGAACTGGGGGTGGAGGAAGAAGTCCACCTGTTCGGGGCGCACCCGCAGGACCGCCTCGCGGGCGTCGATCAGGCCCTCGTCGGTCATGTCCACGGCGATGCGCACCGCGGCCTGGGCCGTGCGCTTGCCGTCGCGGGTCTGGAGCATCCACAGCCGGCCGCGCTCGATGGTGAACTCGATGTCCTGCATCTCCCGGTAGTGACGCTCCAGGCGCTGGGCGATGTCCAGGAGCTGGGCGTAGGCGGCGGGCATCTCCTCCTTGAGCTGGGAGATGTCCCGGGTCATGCGGATGCCGGCCACCACGTCCTCCCCCTGGGCATTGGTGAGATAGTCGCCCTCGAGCATTTTCTCTCCGGTGGAGCCGTTACGGGTCATGGCCACCCCCGTGGCGCAGTCTTCCCCCATGTTGCCGAAGACCATGGCCACGATGTTGACGGCGGTGCCCAAATCGTGGGCAATGCCCGCGGCGTTGCGGTAGTCCACGGCGCGCTTGCCGTTCCAGCTCTTGAAGACCGCTTCGGTGGCCAGGCGCAGCTGTTCGAAGGGATCCTGGGGGAAGGCCATCCTGGTGTGGCGGCGGAAGATCTCCTGAAAACGCTTCGTGAGCGCGCGCCAGTCGTCGGCCGCCAGGTCGGTGTCGCTGTCGACGCCGGCCCGGCGCCGGGCCTCGGCCAGGGCATCCTCGAAGAACTCGTCGCCCACCTCCATCACCACGCAGCCGAACATCTGGATCAGCCGGCGGTAGGCGTCGTAGACAAAGCGCTCGTCGCCCGTGAGGCGCACCAGGCTCCGGGCGGTTTCGTCGTTCAGGCCGATGTTCAGTACCGTGTCCATCATGCCGGGCATGGAGAACTTGGCGCCGCTGCGGCAGGACACCAGCAGGGGGTTGGCGCCGGAGCCGAAAACCTTGCCGGTGTCGGCCTCCACCCGCTGCAGGGCCTGGAGCACCTCGTCCCACAGGCCTTCGGGAAACGCATTGCCGGCGGCCAGGTAGGCCTTGCAGGCCGCGGTGGTGACGGTGAAGCCGGGGGGCACCGGCAGGCCGATGCGGGCCATGTCGGCGAGATTGGCGCCCTTGCCGCCCAGCAGCCCCCGCACGGCGTCCCAGCGGCCGCCCGCGGCGTCCAGCACCCGGTCCAACTCGTCGAAGCGAAATACCCATTGACCTGCGGGCATGGTTTCCCCCTCTGGGCTATGGTCCTGCCGTGTGATCCGCCGCCCGGCGGCCGCGGAAAAGGTGCCGAAGTATAGAAAAACCGGCCCCGCCCTGTCAATCGGCAAGCCGGCCCGGACCCCCNNNNCCCGGGTGGCGGCCCGGGCGTCTTGACCCGCCGGCGGGTTGCGCATAGACTGCGGGTAAACCGGCGGCGGCCAAACCGCGCCGGGGACCGGCTCGGCCCGCCGCCGGCGGGTTGGCCGGGACGGGCGCCAAGGCCGGGCCTTTCGCATCTTTGCCGCGCCGCCGGCTGCGGCGGGCGGGTGATCACACGGGGCAAGCACCATGCAGGAGATGACCAAGTCGCAACGTTCACGAATGGCCATCCGCACCTTCAAGACAGTGGCGGACGCCCTGGGCATGCGGGGCTGTTTCCGCCCATCGGACCGCTTCGGCCAGACCCTGGCGGAGGCGCTCAAGGCCCTGAGTCCCGAAATCTACGGTTCCATGACCGATCCCCGGGTGGTGGAGCTCAAGGGCCTGGAATACGTCATCGACCGCCTGCCCCGGGGCATCGAGGAGGTCTCGCGGATCATCCTCACCGAGGAGGACCGTTTCGAAAACACCGGCTTCCAGCGCATCGCGCCCTTCAAGCGGCGCCGCGTCGCCTACCGGGTGAGCGACCAGGAGATCTGTTTCGTGATCACCCGGGGGCTGAGCGAGATCTACGACATCCTGACGCATCTGACGTTCCTTTACATCGAGGCCGGCAAGATCCAGGAGCGCATGTGGGACGAGTCCGACAACGTCACCGTGGAGTGGGGCGACCTGGCGGCCGTGGTCCAGCGCGCCCAGCCCCTGGAAGGCCATGAGCTGGACCAGGCCATCTGGAACCTCAGCATCATCCTGGGGCGCCCCTTCCACGAGACCAGGGCCTCCTACGAGGTCTTCGAGGCCAGCCGCGCCGCCCATCAGAGCAACAACGGGCTCTTTTCCCTGGTCTACCATCTGGGGCTGCGCATGGACGAGGAGCGGCGCGCCCGGGACCAGGCCCTCATCGTCTACCTGACGCCATCGCTGATCAACAGCATCGGCCACCACAAGTACGGCAAGGTCTGGGCCGCCGACATCAAGGCCCGACTCGTGGAGCTCGACCTCCACCGGCGGCCGTTGCACATCATCAGCGCCAACCTGCACAGCGTGCTCAACAGCTTCTTCGCCCACGGCGCCGTCACCCCGTGCGCCGCGGCGCCGGAGGATTTCATCGAGACCATCCACCGGGTCCGGGAATGCGGGGAGGCGGTGCGGGCCTACGGACGTGACCACGGCCTCTGGGAGGTGCCCGACCGCTGCGGCACGCACGTGGACTGTCAGATCATCGACACGGCCCGGATCGACTTCAGCGCCCTGCACCCCCATCTGGGGCTGCCGGCCGACCCCCATTGGGAGCGGCCGCCGGTCATCCTGGTGATGGACTACGCCTTCGGCGCCCAGGCCTTCGAGCTCATGGAAAGCCTGCTGGAGCCTTACGAGCAGGCTCCCGAGGAGGTGCGCCTGGACATCCGTTCCATCTCCATCATGGGCAAGGCCGGCATCCTCAGCGGCAACAAGGGCGAGATCATGCTGGCCACCGCGCATGTCATCGAAGGGACCACGGACAACTATATCGTGGCCAACGACCTGACGGCCGGCGATTTCGACAGCGAAGCGATTCCCGTGCACCAGGGGCCCATGATCACGGTCCTGGGGACCTCGCTCCAGAACCGCGACGTTTTGCGGCGCCTGCAGGTGGGCTGGAACACGGTGGGGCTGGAAATGGAGGGCGGGCACTACCAGCGGGCCATCAACGCCGCCCTGATCAAGGGCAACCTGGCCCCGGACGTGCGGCTGCGGTACGCCTACTACGCCTCGGACAATCCCCTCAAAAGCGGTCAGACCCTCGCCTCGGGCCCCATGGGACTGGACGGTATCCGGCCGACCTACCTCATCACCCGCGTGCTGCTCCAGAAGATCTTCGCCCAGAGCCTGCAGGCGTCCGCGGCCTGAAACGCGGATGTGAGGAGCCCCCCGTCGAGGCCTTGTGCTTTGGGGCCGGCCTTGGTATGGGGGGCGGCGGCCGCCGACGGGTGCACCCGGCGGCCGCATGCGGGAGAACTCCAGATTGCCAGGACCGGACGCCGTGGAAGGGCTCGACGCCCCCGTTACCTATTTTCCCACCTACGAAGCGTTGGACCGGGCGTTCCGCCGCCGGGTCGCCGGGCTCACCCCCCGCACGCACGCCGGGGCCCGGCTTTTCTGGGAGGACTTCCGGCGGCTGTGGGACAGCGCGGCCGCCCGGCCCCCGGGGGCGGAGGAAGCCTGCATCACCCTCAACCCGCGCCACAGCCTGGCGTTCGGGACCCCCTGGCAGGAGCTTCAGGCGGCGGTCATGATCGCCGGCCCGCCGCCGGGAGCCGAGGCCCCTTCCCCGGAAGCCCTGGCCGCGGTTTACGGCCTTGGCGACCAGCTCCACCAGCCGGTGCGCAGCCTTTCCGGCGGCGAGGCCGTGAAGTTGGCCCTGGCGCGCAGCCATGCCCTGGCCCCGGGCTGCCGGCGCCTGACCATCGCCTCGCCCTTCAGCTGGCTGGCCGCCGCCAACCGCCCCCTGCTGGAGCGGCTCCTGGGACACTACCGCCGCCTGGGCCGCCGCCTGGAGATCTTCGCCCTGGAAGGCGAAGACGCCCCGGACCCGGCGCCGGCCGCCGGCGTTGCCCCGGCGCCCCTGGAGTTCCGGCTCCGGATCGGCCGGGGACAGGTCCTCCTGGGCACGCCCCTGGAGGCGCTGCGGTCGCCGCCGGCCTGGGCCGCGGTGGCGGAAACGGACACGGCACTAAGCTCCCCCTGTCTGCTCACCGGGGCCAACGGGGCCGGCAAGAGCCTCACGGCCAAAGCCCTGGCAGGGGCCGTCGCCCGCCAGGGCGAATGGCGCATCGGCCGGGGCGCGGCTCCCCCCCGGGCGCGCCTGCTGCTTCAGGACGTCCTGGCCCAGACCCTCATGCGTCCCTTGGCCCGTCTCGCCCGGGAGGGGGATGACGGCGGCGGATCGGCCGGGGAGCTTTTTCAGGGGATCCTGGCGGGATACCGGGAGGCCATGGGGGAGGCGGCCGCCGCGGCGCTTCCGGACGGCCGCCGTCCGCCGACCCTGGTGGCCATCAAGGCCATGCTGGCCGCCGAGCGCCTCCGACGGCACCCGGGGGCCCTGATCCTGGACGAGCCCGATTGGGGGCTGAGCCGTCCGGCCGCCCTGGCCCTGGTGGGGGCCGTAGGGCAGGCGGCCCACCGCCTGGAGGTGCCCCTGGTGATCATTTCCCACAAGACGTGGTGGACGAATCTGGCCGCCAGTCGCCTGGAGGTGGCCAAGGGACGCTCCGGCCGCACCGCGGGCTTCACCATCTCCCTGGCCCCCGGGGAGGGCGCCGCATGAGCTTCTGGCGCTTGCGTCTGGCGGCCTTGCTCCTGGCGGCCCTCCCGGCCTTTACGGGATGGCGGCCCCCCGGCTGGTCCCAGGTCCTGATCCCCGGCGCCTCCCTGGGGACCGTGCTCGTCGCCCTGGGGGCCAACGCCGTCATCGGCCTGGCTTGCGGCCCGGGGGTTCTGGGCGGCGCTCTCACCGTGGCGGCCATGATGGTACTGGCCGTGGTCTTCAGCGGGGCGACGGTCTCCTGCGGGCTCTACTGGCTGGGCTGGGCCTATCCCGGCGGACCCTCGGATTTCAGCCCCCACTACCTGGCCCTCGCGCTGAACATGCTGACGGTGATTCCCCTGGCCGTGGCCATGGTGATGACCTTGCCCCTGGAGCGCGCCGAGACGGCCCTCCTGCGCAGCGGCCGACCGGTTTCGCCGGTCCGCAAGGGCGCGCTGATGGCCCTGCGGGTCTTCAACCACGTGACTTTTTTTGTTATACCGGAAATCCTGGAAATCGTGCGGGAGGAACGCATGCTGGCGCCGCAGGGCCTGGGAGCCTGGCGCCGCGTGAGTGCCGACCTGGTGCAGCTCGGCGTCGCCGGGATTTGCGGGTCCCTCCAGTATCTGCCCCTGTGGGCCAAGGAAATCGCCCGGCTGCCGGAAGGCCGGTCTCCCCGGCCGACACCCCGCGCCGCACGCAAGCCTCCCCGCTAGGCGCCGGTTGTTCAAGCCGCGCGCGCAGCGGCAATGGACCGAAGGAGCAAACACCTTGTCCGATACCTACAAGCACCTGCTGCAGATCGGTGTGACGGCGGCCTTCGCCACCTTGGCGTTTCTGGGGACCACGGTGATCCGCATCCCCATCCCGGCTTCCGGCGGCTACTTCAACCTGGGGGACACCTTCGTCATGGCGGCCGCCCTGCTCTACGGTCCCTGGGTGGGCGCCCTGGTGGGGCTGGTGGGGCCGGCCCTGGCGGATGCCATCGGGTTCCCCCAGTTCATCCTGGCCACCGCCGTGGTGAAGGGGTTGGAGGGCGGCCTGGTGGGGCTGGTGGG
>DJGG01000034.1:11254-11418 GCA_002432195.1 Desulfobacteraceae bacterium UBA5852 | reverse complement strand
GAGTGTGGGCGGCGGCGGCGGCTCCGGCGGGGATGCGCGCTCCATGATCCTGAGCATCGACCCCTCGAACTGGTCGTCCGGGGAGCCCCTGCCCGATCCCGCCAGCATCAGCGTCGGCGCGACCCTGAGCCTGGGGGGCGAGGGCGCGGCCGCCGGCGACGGCG
>DJGG01000034.1:0-11183 GCA_002432195.1 Desulfobacteraceae bacterium UBA5852 | reverse complement strand
CATCTTCGCCCAGAGTGTGGGCGGCGGCGGCGGGATCGGCGGCGGCGGCTACCACGGGCTCGACTGGGAGGATTTCGGGGTTTCGGAAGACGTGGCGCCGTTCCTCGATCTGCTGCCGGTGCAGGACGAAGGCGACCTGCACATCACCGTGGGCGGCGACGGCGGCGCGAGCGGCCGCGGCGGTGACGTGACGGTGACGAACACCGGGACCATCGTCACCCGCGGCGACGGTTCCATGGGGGTGCTGGCCCAGAGCATCGGCGGCGGCGGCGGCATCGGCGGTTCCGGGGCCGTGGGCGACGCCGACGGGTCCACGGTGACCCTGGGGGGCGCCGGCGGCGCCAGCGGCGACGGCGGCCGGATCGGCCTCGACCTCCGGGGCGACATCCTGACCTACGGTGTGGCCGCCCACGGGGTCTACGCCCAGAGTGTGGGCGGCGGCGGGGGATACGCCGGCAACGCGGACAAGGGCCTCACCAGCTTCGGCATCAACCTGGCCATTGCCGGCGACGGCGGCAGCGGCGGCGACGGTGGCGACATCGACATCGTGAGCGCCGGCAACATCACCACCCACGGCGACGGCGCCGTGGGCATCTTCGCCCAGAGTGTGGGCGGCGGCGGCGGGGTGGGCGGCAGCGTCGGCGAGGGTTTCGGCTTTGCCGGCAGCGTCGGCGACGTGGGCGACGGCGGGGACGTGGACGTGGTGCACACCGGCAACATCACCACCACCGGCGCCTACAGCCACGGCATCGTCGCCCAGAGTGTGGGCGGGGCCGATTACGGCGGGGATGTCCGCGTCCGGATCCTGGGGGACATCACCGTCCTGGGGGAAGGCGCCCTGGGCGTCATCGCCCAGAGCGAAGGGGCCGCGGGGAAGCGCAGCGTGGACATCGTCTACGAAGGCGGCACCATCACGGGCCACACCGGCGCGGCGGTCAGCCTGCTCGACGGGCTGGCCAACACCTTCACCAACCGCGGCACGGTCACGACCACCGGCGCCGTCGACGGCCTGGCCTTTGCCGCCACCACCGGCGCCGACGCGATCGACAACTACGGCCGGGTCATCGGCAGGGTGGACCTCGGGGCGGGGGCCAACGCCTTCCGCAATCGCCCGGGAGGGCTCTTCGAGGCCGGGGCCACCATCCGGCTGGGCGCGGCCAACACCCTCACCAACGCGGGGACCCTGTCCCCCGGCGGCGCGGGCAACCCCCTCACGACGACCCTCGACGGCAACCTGGCCCAGACCGCTTCCGGCCTTTTCACGGCGGACGTCTTCAGCACCGGGGCCTGCGACCGGCTGGTGGTGGCTGGCGATTCCGCCTCCCTGGACGGCGCCCTGGAGGTCCTCCGGGCGCCGGGATACTATCGCGACGGCGCGCGCTACACCGTGCTGGAAGCCACCGGCGCCGGAGGCCTGAGCGGCGCCTTCAGCGCGCTGCGGCTGCCGGAGGACCTGCCCCTCCTGCGGTTCGACATCAACCAGCTTCCCGGCCTGGTGGAGGTGCTGGTCGCTTCCCCCGCCATCGCCAGCGTGGCCGCCAATCCCGTGCAAATGGCCCTGGCCGCCTACCTGGACCGCATCGCGCCCACCGCCTCCGGCGACCTTCTGGACGTCCTGGGCGAGTTCCAGGCGCTGACCCTGGGGGAGTTGGGCGAGGCCTTCGCCACCCTGAGCCCGGATTCCTACGCCGGCGCCACCGGCGCCAGCTTCGATCTCAGCCGGCAGTTTTCCCAATTGCTTGAGCAGCGCCTGGCCCTGATGCGCTCCGGCGGGTATGCCCAGGCCCCGGCGCCCACCCCACCCATCCTCCTGGCCTCTGCCGGTTCCGACGACGACCTGGGCCGGTACCTGGCGTCCCCGCGCCAGGCCCAGGTCCAGGGCGGCTCCGGGCTCTGGATCAACGGCTTCGGCCAGTGGGGCGCCCAGGGGGGGGATGACGGTTACACCGGCTACGCGCACACCACCCAGGCCGGGGCCCTGGGCTTCGACCGTGCCCTGGCGGACGGCCTGATCGTGGGCCTCAGCGCCGGCGTCGCCGGGACGCAAATCGACCTCGACCACGACCGGGGGGACGGCCGCATCGACAGCACCTCCGGCGCTGTCTACGGCAGCTATTTCACGCAGCGTTTCTATGCCGACGCAAGCCTGGCCTACGGCCGCAACCGCTACAAGAACCACCGCCGCATCACCATCGGGGCGGACCAGCGCTATGCCTCCAGCGACCACGACGGCGACGTCTTCTCCGCCTTCCTCGGGGGCGGCTACACCTTCGATGTGGGACGTTGGCGGCTGGGGCCCTTCGGCAGCCTCCAGTATACCTACCTGGACGAGGAGGGCTTCACGGAAAGCGGGGCGGAGAGCGTCAACCTGCGGGTGGACGGGAGGGACACGGACGCCCTGGTCTCGGAACTGGGCCTGCGGGTCTTCCGGGAGTGGCAGGTGCCGAACGGCTCCCTCATCCCGGAGGTGAGTGCCGCCTGGAGCTACGATTTCGACCTCGACGAGCGGGTCATCCGCGCCTCCTTCACCGGCGCTCCCGGGACCTCGTTTGCCGTCGCGGGCCAGGATGTGGAGCCGCACGGCGCCGTTTTGGGGGCCGGGTTGACCTATGCCCGCCAGGGCGGCTTTGCGGCATCCCTCAAGTACCGGGGCGAGGTGCGGCCCGCCTACGAGTCCCATGGAATCATCGGCGAGATCCGCTTCGCCTTCTGAACCGGTCAGCGGGGGAAGTAAGCGATCGGCAAGGCTGACAGGGTCGCATCCCGGAAGGATTGGAATAAAGCCCGCGTCCCGGATGCCGCCGGGTGGGTCCGGGGATGCGGGCAACCGGCCGCTTTCTCCGCCAGGCGACACCCGCGGAGGCCTGGCGGGCCCGTCACAGCCCGGCGACGATCGTCACCCCGGAGCTCGTCCCGATGCGGCTGGCTCCGGCATCCAGCATCGCCACCATCTGCTCCAGCGTGCGGATGCCGCCGGAGGCCTTGACCCCCAGGGCCTCCCCCACCGCGGCGCGCATGAGGCGCACATCTTCCACGGTGGCCCCGGCCGTGCCGAAACCGGTGGAGGTCTTCACGAACCCCGCCCCGGCACCGGCGGCCAGCCGGCAGGCGCTGACCTTCTCCGCGTCCGTCAACAGGCAGGTCTCGATGATCACCTTGACCACAGCCTGACCCGCGGCCGCCACGACGGCGCGGATGTCGGCCTCCACGAGGTCCAGGCGGCCTTCCTTGAGGGCCCCCACGGCCAGGACCATGTCCACCTCCCCGGCCCCGTCGGCCAGGGCCTGCCGGGTCTCGGCGGCCTTGACGCCGCTGCGGTTGGCCCCTAGGGGGAACCCGATCACGCTGCAGGCCTTGACCGGCGAGCCTTCCAGCTCCCGGGCCGCCAGGGGGACGTGCCAGGGGTTGACGCACACGGCGGCAAACCCGTTGGCCCGGGCCTCCCGGCAGAGGTCGCGGATCTGGGAGGAGGTCGCCTCGGGTTTCAGCAGGGTGTGGTCGATGGCGGTGGCCAGGGTCTGACGGTTCCAGGGGTTGGTCATGGCGTTAGACTCTCCTCTGCCGGACGGGGTCGCGTCCCGCGGGAATCCCAACCTCATGGCCCCATTGGGGCCGGGGGGGGAGTTTAGAAACCCCTTCTACATTTTCCCCAGGCGTTCAAAGGCGATTTCGAAGTAATCCTCCAACGGCCCGGGGGCGGCGAATTCCGGGGCCGTGTCCGGGATCCCCAGGTATTCCACCACCAGNNGGCGCTTGAAGTCCTCCCGGGGGGAGATCACATCGTTGTCGGCGGCCAGCGGCCGCCGCCGGGCCACCCACTCCACGGCCCCCGTGAAGGGGTGAAAGGCCTGGACGGCAAAGCTCGTATACGGGTTGGCCTCCGGGGCCATGACCCGGATGCGGGTCACCACCTGGATAACCTCCCCCGGCGGTTCCTTGAGGAGGCCCCAGCAGATGCCGAGGGCCCCGCTGCGGAAGGAGGCATCGGCGCCGGGGAGAACCCGGGTTTCTCCGGACGCGGCCCCCAGGGGCGCAAGGGCCAGAAGCACGAGGGCCAGCAGCGGCAGGCGCAGGGAATCGGTTTTCATGGCAGGTCTTTCTCCTCGGGCAGCAGCATGAGATGCTCGGCCGGCAGGCGCACCCCGACGGTGGCCCCTGGGGGGTGAAGGGTGGTGGCGGCCGAGGCGTAGGCCGTGGCTCCCAGGGGCGCGCCCCCGGCCTCCAGGACGTATTCCACCTTTTCCCCCAGGAAGGTGCGCGCGGTCACCCGGGCCGGGAAATCCCCCTGGGCCGGGTCGCCCACCAGGGCCACCATCTCCGGCCGGATGAAAACCCGCACGGCCTCCCCCGCCGCCGCCTGCCGCCCGCCGCCGGGCTGGGGGTAGGGGTGCCCGCAGATGTCCAGGCGGGGCGGGCTGACTTCCCCGCGCCGGGCCGTGGCCGGCAGGGAATTGATCCGGCCGATGAAGCGGGCCACGAAGTCGGTGCCCGGCCGGTAGTAAAGTTCCTCGGCCGTGCCCACCTGGACGATGCGCCCGCGGTTCATGACGGCGATGCGGTCCGAGATGGCCATGGCCTCTTCCTGGTCGTGCGTGACGTAGATGGACGTGATCCGGAGGGTCTTCTGCAGGTTGCGGATCTCCACGCGGGTGTGCACGCGCAGCTTGGCGTCCAGGTTGGACAGGGGTTCGTCGAAGAGCAGCACCTGCGGCCGGATGACGATGGCCCGGGCCAGGGCCACACGCTGCTGCTCGCCCCCGGACAATTGGTTGGGGAACTGCTCCTCGTAGCCCGTGAGCCCCACCATCTCCAGGACCTCCGTGACGGATGAGCGGATGGCAGCCGCCGGCATCTGCTTCACCCGCAGGCCGTAGGCCACGTTCTCGAAGATCGAGAGGTGCGGGAACAGGGCGTAGTTCTGGAAGACGAAGCCCATGTTGCGCTGGTTGACCATCAGGCCGGTGACGTCCTGCCGGCCGAAGAGGATGCGCCCGCGGGTGGGCTTCTCGAAGCCCGCCACCATGCGCAGCGTGGTGGTCTTGCCGCAGCCGGAGGGCCCCAGGAGGGTCAGCAGCTCCCCGGGCTCCACGTCCAGGTGCACGTCGTCCACGGCGGTGACCCGGCCCTTGACCCGGTGGAGGAAGGTCTTGGTGATGTGATCCAGGCCGATGGCCATGGCTTCCATGTTCAGCCTCCCAGGATGCTCGACATGGACGGCGCCCCCGGCTGGCGGAACAGCCGCAGGCAACCGCCGATGGCGGCGGTCACCGCCATGACGATGGCCACCACCAGGATGGAGAAGGCCGCGGCCACCCCGAGCTCCAGCTCCGTCATCTTCTCCAGGATGCGCACGGTGATGAGGGTCCAGTTGATGGAGACCAGGAAAATGGTGGCGCTGATTGCCGTCATGGAGCGGATGAAGACCACTCCCAGGCCCGTGAAAAGCCCCGGCAGAATCAGCGGGATCGTGACGCGCCGGAAAGTGGTCAGGGTGCCCGCCCCCAGGCTGTGGGAGGCCTCCTCGATGCTGGGGTCGATCTGCTGCAGAATGGCCACCGTGGTGCGGATGCCGGCCGCGCCGTAGCGGAAGACATAGGCGGCCACGATGATCAGGGCCGTGCCCGTGATCATGATGGGCCGGTCGTTGAAGGCGATGAGGTAGGCGATGCCCACGATGGTCCCCGGCAGGGAGTAGTTGACCATGGAGACGATTTCCATGGCCGTCCGGGAGACGAAGGCCTTCTTGCCCACCAGGTACCCCACGACCACCCCGTAGAGCCCCCCCAGGAGCATGCCGCACCCGGCGATCACCAGGGTGTCCTGGATGGCCTTCAACCCCTCGGTGAAGACCACGCGGTAGTGCTTGAGGGTCAGCGCGTGGTTGGCCCCGAAGGCCGCGATGACCGAGGCGTAGAAGAGCAGCAGGTAGAAATAGACGATGACCAGGGACAGCAGGATGCAGCCGGCCAGCAGCAGCCGGGCAGCCCAGGGGGAAACGCTCTTGATCGCCGTCTGGGAGCCGGTTTTGCCGGTGATGGTGACGTAGTACCGGCGGCCCACCCAGAAGCGTTGGAGCATGAAGACGATGAAGGCCGGCACCAGCAGGGCGAAGGAGAGCACCGCACCGCCCTTGAGGTCGAAGAGGCCCGTGATCTGCAGGTAGGCTTCCGTGGGCAGCACGGGGAAGCTGTTGCCCGCCAGGATCAGGGGGGTCGCGAAGTCGGCCAGGGAGGCCGCGAAGAGCAGCAGGAAGGCGTTGGCCAGCCCCGGGATGGTCAGGGGGAGCGTCACCGTGCGGAAGACCCGCCAGCGGCCGCTCCCCAGGCTGAAGGCCATGTCCTCCACGTTGGGGTCGATGCCGGCCAGGATGGCCTTGAGGGTCAGGTAGGCGATGGGGAAGTAGGTGATCGTCTCGGCGAAGAGCGTGCTGTGCAGGCCGTAGACGTTGAAGCGGCCGATGCCCAGCAGGTCGTAGGTGATCAGCCCCCGGGGGCCGAAGGAGAAAATCATGGCGATGGCCGTGGTGAAAGGCGGGGAGATCAAGGGCAGGATGATGGCCATGTCCAGGAAGAGGGTCCAGCGCCGGGAGAGATTGGCCCGCACCGCCGTGAAGGCGAAGAAGAAGCCGAGCAGCGTGCCCAGCAGGCCCACCAGCCCCCCCAGCAGGAGGCTGTTCCAGAAGGCCTGGTAGTGGCTGCGGTGGCCGAGGATCTCGATGATGTTGGCCAGCGAAAAGTGACCGCCCCGCTCGAAGGTCAGCACCAGGATCTTGGCCAGGGGGAAAAGGATGAAGAGGGCCATGAAGCCCCAGATCACCACCACGCTGATGGTGAGGGTTGGATCCCGGCCGCGCTTGACGGCAAGCGCGGAAGGCGCAGGGGCGGTCATTTTCGCTGGCCTGTGGCGGTCATGGAAGAACCTTGTCCACCCACATCTCCACGATGCGCTTGCGGTTCTCCCCCGCCCAGGCGCTGTCGATGGGGAAGATATCGGCCCCTTTGAGCACCTGCGCCAGGCTCGGCTCCACGGCGACATCCGGGTGGCAGGGAACGAAATTGATCTTGTACGTGGCGAATAAGTTCTGCATGGCCGGGCTGGCCGCCCAGTCGATGAGTTTCTTGGCCGCCGCGGGGTTCTTGGCGCCCTTGATCAGGGCGATGGCCTCGGTGGAGGTGCCGATGCCCTCCTTGGGGAAGGAGACCACCACGTCATAGCCTTCCTGCTGGGTCTTGAGGGCGTCGACGATGAAGAAGATGCCCCCGCCGGCCTGCCCCAAGCCCACCGGGATCGTCCCACCGCCGCCGCTCTTGGTGTAGACCTGCACGTTGCCGCGCAATTTCCGCATGTAGTCGAAGGCCTTGGCCTCGTCGCGGCCGTAGACCTCCAGGATGGAGAAGATGCGGGTCACGGCCGTGCCCGAGGTGCGCGCATCGGCCATCTGGAGCATCCCCTTGTAGGCCGGGTGGAGCAGATCCTCCCAGGAGGCCGGGGCCTGGAGCTTGTTTTCGGCCAGGAATTTCCGGTTGGTCATGAAGACCAGGGGGTCGTCGGCAATGCCCACCCAATACCCCTGGGGGTCCTTGAAACGGGCTTCCAGCACATCGTAGGTGGGCGGCTTGTAGGGCGCGAACACGCCCTCCGGGATGCCCGCGCTGTGGGTTTCCACGGGGCCGCCGAAGAGCACATCCACCTGGGGGTTGTTCTTTTCGGCCACCACCCGCACCAGGGCCTCCCCGGAGGAGAAGCGCACGAAATTGACATGGATGCCGGTGGCCTTCTCGAACTCCTCGAACATGGGGCGGGCCCAGTTCTCCGGCCAGATGGAGTAGGCGTTCAGGCTTTCCCCGGCCGCCAGGGCGGCCGCCGGGAGCACCACCACGGCCAGAGCGATCATCAAACCCGTCAACTGCCATCTTCTGCGCATGGGACGCCTCCTTTATCCAGGGTTGGCCAACAAAAAGACCGCGCCGGGGAGCGCGGTCGTTCTAAGTTGCCGTTGTGTTGCCCGGAGGCCCTGGTGGACCCCAGGGTCCTCGTTGCACAGGGCCTCGTGTGATGCGGCCAATCACGCATGAGTCCCTCCGCGGGAGGAGGCTGGGCGGCCAGGTTGACCGCCCTTACTCCCATAAAACTTTCCCCTTGCAAATACAATCGCTATTTGGGACGGCCAGGGTCAAGCCCAAACCCTCACCCGCCGGCCGCCCCAGGGAGGCCTTGGGGACATCGCGGACGCGCACGCGAGTACCTTATTGAATGCTTTTTACCAGTTCCCCATTTTCTCCGAGCCCTGGTCCCATGAAATACCAGGCGGCCGCGATGAGGATGGACAGCCAGATGCAGACGATCAGGACAGCTCCGGCCCGGCTGGTCGGCTTGCCTTGACGCATGATCTCTTCGGCTTTCTGCCGAACCTCGCCAAGCACTTCCGGCGGAATCATCTTAAGGGCCAGCATGATTCCCAGCGGGGTGATGACGAGATCGTCGAGATAGCCCAGAACGGGAATAAAATCGGGGATCAGGTCGATGGGGCTGAAGGTATGGGCCAGCACGAGACCGATGAAGGCCTTGGCGTACCAGGGAACACGCGGGTCACGCGCGGCAAGATACACCACGTAGGCTTCGCGCTTCAGCGTCCTGGCATAAGCTTTCAGTCTGGCGATCACGGCGGATTCCTTTGGAGGGCAACGCTATCGTCGGCTTGTCCGCTGAAAACCCCCTGGCGATCGGACACCGGACGGGACCGTACCGCATGCCGCGATGCAGAGCAATATGGATCGGGTATTGAGAGACCTTGATGATTAGATGGTTTCGACAGGAGGACTGCCATGTGCGGACGATTCGTGGGTTTCAGCAACCTGGATGCCTTGCAGCTCTACTTCCCCATCGACCGGGTGGAGGCCGAGGCGTCCCCCAACTACAATGTGGCCCCCACCCAGACGGTGCTGGCCATCCTGCGGGAGGGCCGGGAGAACGTCCTGCGGCGCCTCCACTGGGGACTGGTGCCTTTCTGGGCCCGGGAGGCCTCCATCGGCAGCCGGATGATCAACGCCCGGGTGGAGACCGTGAGTGCCAAGCCCGCTTTCCGCGCGGCCTTCAGGAAGCGGCGCTGCCTGATCCCGGCCGATGGGTTTTACGAGTGGAAAGGTGAAAAGAGCCCCAAGCAGCCCATGCTCATCACCCTGCCGGACGAAACCCCTTTTGCCTTCGCCGGCCTCTGGGAAATCTGGGACCCCAAGGGCGCGACCGCTCCCCTGGTCTCCTGCACCATCCTGACCACGGCCAGCAGCCCGGCCCTCCGGGAGATCCATCACCGGATGCCGGTGATCCTGAAACCGCAGGCTTTCGGGGACTGGCTGGACCCGGAGCGGCAGGAGATCGACCTGGAAGCGCTTCTGGCAGGGATGGTGCACACGGAGTTCAAGGCCCGGCCGGTTTCCCCGGCGGTCAACTCCACGAGGAACAACTCGGCGGAACTGATTGGATCATCGTGACGTCAGGGGTAATGCCTCAGGTTCAGGATGCTTGCCTTGAGGTCGCCGGCATGGAGCCACTCCAGGGCCTCGTCGAAGTTGTGCATGGCCCGGCACTGGATGTGATCGGACAGCAAATGCGTTTCGAGCATCCAGGCCAATTCCAGGCCGAGGGGTTGGTTGGAGAAGAGGACGGCTTTCGAGGGACGCTGGGTGGCGGCCGCCGCGCTGCGGATTTTGGTGAAGTACCGCACGATGGAGGCGTCCACGTCGACGCGCTCAAGGATGCTGAAGTCCGCGAAGCGGTTGAGGCGCCCCGCGGCAACCCCGGGGTGATGATCGACGGCCTGGAAAAACTTGTTCAGCTTGAAGGGGTCCAGGCGGCGGCCGGGGTTGAAGTAAAGGATCCGGTCTTCGAGGGTTATGAGGAGCATGAATTCCTTATGGTCAATCGGATTTTATTTGTCAATTATTTAAATGGGTTAATCTGATAAACCTTGAAGGGTGCCGGGGGCGGGATCGATAGAAGGGGGCAGGTGTCAGGAGGCAGGACCTCCGGGATCGGACGCCCGGAGGCGCGTCAACGTACAAGCGCCACGTTCAAGCGCGCATCGCATTACCCCATCCTGCCCCTGTCCCCTACCCCCTGCCACCTATCTTTTCCGGACTCCCGGCGATCCGCCGGGAGCGGCTCGAGGGTTATGAACGGAACTTGGCCGTGGCCTCCTCCAGGGAGCGGTCCAGGTCGTTCAAGGCGGCCTGCATCCCCGCCTTCATGTCGTCCCAGGCGTTGGCACTCGCGGATTTCAGTTCCGCCAGCTGACTGGAGGCCTTGTCGCGCTTGACCTTCAGCTCCTGGATTTCCTGGTCGATGGACTGGCGGGCCTCGCCCTGGAGTTCCCGGGCCTTGGCCTGGAGCTCGTCCATCTTCCGATCGGCCGTCTGCAGCTTGTCCTCCACTTGCGCCGTGAAGGTCGCCATCTCCTGTCGGGTATACTGGGCCGTGGCCTCCACGGCCTCAGCGGCTTCCTTCCTCACGTCCTCGCCGGTGACCTCCGAGGTGGTGGTGTTCGAATCGCCGCATCCCGCAGCCACCAGCATGACGGACCCCAACACCAGCATGGGCAACCATCTTCTTGGCCTTTTCATCGCGATCCTCCTTTTCCTGTCATGAATACCGGAGGGCCGGCCCCATCGGGCACGGGCGCGGCTTCCGGATCCTCCAGGCGCACCCGGAGGCGTTTGGCGGGCCTTCTTTCCGCCGCCGTCACCCCTGGTCGGGTGGCGCGGCCGGCGGGTCGAAGGCCCGACGCTTCCGCATGCTAGGTCCGCGGCGACGGCTGCTGAATGGGGGGGACCCGGTATACCGGCCGAGGAGGGAACCCATTTACCGCTTCAGGATCCCCTACCCGGCCGGCGCCGGACGCGCGCATTCGCCGGGGGCGGCCGCCAAGCCCGATGATCAGGGGGCGTCCCATGGGAAGGGAAAAAAGGGGGCAGGGTGCAGGGCGTCGGATCGCTCGGAGGTGCGAAACGGACACGCAGGGGTACACAATGGAAGAGCGCTGGAAAAGCCGAAGCCAGCATATCGGAGAAGGGTGCAGGGTCACCTGCACCCTTTCGTAAATTACCGTCTTTCCGGCGGCGGGCGGGACGCTGCGCCGCACCAGGACCCCCGCCGATCGTTCGGCTGCGGCCACCCGTGGGGAGGGC
>DJGG01000029.1 GCA_002432195.1 Desulfobacteraceae bacterium UBA5852 | reverse complement strand
AGAGGGACAAACCATTCAGGGCTTTATTTCCGGGACACCACACTATCGCCCGGCAATCAGCTATCAGCTACAAGCTATCAACCAATATCGGAGGCTCCATGACCCACTGCAGGCATCTCCCGGCCGTCGTTGGTGCAGCCCTCCTGTTTCTGCTCCCCGCCCTGGCGGAGGCCCAGCCGGTTGCGGGGGTCGGGGGGGACTCGGCGCCGGGGGCCACCGGCCTGCGCCTGACGCCCATCGCGGCCCTGCCGGCACCCGACTCCCTGGAGCTGCTGGAGGCCATCGTCTTCCGCTACGAGCTGGTGCACTTCGCCTACGACAGCCCGGCGCTCACTCCCGCGGCCCGTCGGATCCTGGCCCGCAAGGCCGGGCACCTGAAGGCCCACGCGGGCGCCGCGGTGATCGTCGAGGGCCATTGCGACATCCGGGGCACCGAAGACTACAACCTGGAGCTGGGGCGCATGCGGGCCGAGAGCGTCCGGCGCTTCCTGATGCGCCAGGGGGTGGAGGACCATCGCATCCGCATCGTCAGCTATGGCAAGGCGCGTCCCCTGGCGCCCCCCGAGGAGGAAGCCGCCCACGCCGCCAATCGCCGGGCGGAAATCATAAACAGCCAGTAGTGAGGCCTCAGGAAAAGATGGGTTGAAGTGGTTGAGTTGGTTTAATTGGTTGGTTGGTCGGTTGGTTCACGGATGGAATCATTTTTTTATCTTTTCACCAATTAAACCGATGCGCTAACGCACCAACCACCTGTTTTAAAACCAACCCACCAACCAACTGTTGCGCGGGCCTATCCGACCATGAAACGCTTCGCCCTCCTCATCCTCGTGCTTCTCCTGCTCCTGGGGACCCTGGCCCTGCGGGCGCCGGTGTACCTGCGGTTTGCCACCGCACCCATCGCGGCCGAGGCCGTGGTGCTCTTCCTGGGGGAGCGCTCCGGGGTCCGGGGCGACCAGGCCGTGGACCTGGTGAACGCCGGCCTGGCGCAGCGCATCATCGTGCCCATCAACCGCGCGGTGATCGAGGTCCAGCCGCCCCTGGCCACCTTCAGCCCCGCCGCCACCTACCACCGGCCCGCCCAGGAGGCGCAGAAGCGCCGCTTCCCTGCTTTCGTGGAGGGCACCCACGTGGAGATGCTGGCCGCCAAGGAGCTGATGGACGCGGCCGGGATCCGCTCGGCCAACCTGGTGAGCTCGCCCTACCACATGCGGCGGGTGAAGATCATCGCCGACCGGGTGTTCGGGGAGGCGGCCTACCGCCTGGCCTTCGTGCCCACGGCCTACGAGAAGCCCGCCACGGGCTTCTGGCTCGCCAGTCCCTGGGACCGCAACTGGGTCCTCCCCGAGGGCGTCAAGATCCTCTGGTTCTGGCTCTACGAGCCGGTCCTGGGGATGCTGGCCCCGGAAGCGCGGGAGTAAAGCGCCGGGGCGTATCGGTTGGTTGAATTGGTTGGATTGGTTGAATTGGTTCAAGGATCGGATCGCTTTTAGCTTTTAACCAATAAAACCAATCAACTAACGCACCAACCAACGGCTTCTATCGCACCAGCCAACGGTTTTCACGCTTTCGGGTTTCGCATTTGATGCCAGGCGGATTTGCATGCCCCTTCCCCTGACCAACCCCTTTGCCATCGTGGGCGCCTGTCTGGCCCCCGGCCTGTCCGGGGGGCGGCGGGAAGCCCTGGACTGGGCGCTGGGCCGCGGGGCGCCGGCCTGGGAGGTGCTCCTGGCGACGGCCAACCGTCACGCCTGCACGCCTCTCTGGTACGTGCGCCTGCGGGACCATGGGCTGCTGGGGTGGTTGCCGCGGGACCTGGCCGCCTACCTGGGCCACCTGCATGCCGCCAACCGGGCGCGCAACGCCCGGCTGCGGGCCGAGCTGGCGGGGGTGGTGGATCTCCTGGGGGCCGCGGGCATCCCCGTGCTGCTCCTCAAGGGGGCGGCCGCCTTCGTGGACCGGCTCTACCCGGACCCGGGCGCCCGGATGATGGCCGACCTGGACCTGCTGGTGCCGGAAGACCGGTGCGTTGGGGCCCAGGCGCGGCTCAAGGCCGAGGGCTGGTGCGAGGAGCCGGGGAACACGAGCCTCCGGGACCCGGCCCCCTTCAACGCCAAGCACGCCCATCTGCCGGCCCTCCACCACCCGGAGCGGGGGATCACGCTGGAGCTCCACTACAAGGTGGCCTACGGCCAGGCCGGCCGGGTGCTGGACACCGGGGCCGCCTGGCAGGCCTCCCGGGCCGGGGAGCTGGACGGGCGCCCCGTGCGCCGGCTGGACCCCTCCCGGCGCCTTCTCCACCAGGCCCTCCACGCCACCCAGCCCCACGCCGAATGGATCCGGGGGGCCATCCGCCTGGCCGACCTGGCCGAGTGCGCGGCCCTCATGGAGCGCGACGGGACGGCGCCGGCCCTGCGCATCGGGACGGCCGCCCCGGCCGACCGCCTCCTGGCACGCGACCTGGCGGGCTACGCCGGGGTGGCCCGCCGGGTGATCCTGGGGGCCGAGGCCCCCGGGGCCGACCTCCGGGCGCGCTGGCACGCCTGGAGGATCGGCGGCCCCCCGGGGACGGGTTGCGGGCGGGGGCTGGCCCTGGCCTATCACGGCGTGCGCTTCCCGGGGTGGCTGCTGCGCAACGTGGCCTACGGCCGGCCGGACACCCTGCTGCTCCAGCGCCTGGCCTACCTCGGGGGGAAGCTGCGGGACGCCGCCAGCCGGGAGAAACTGCGGGGCTACGGCATCGCCCGAAGTTCTCGGAGATGATGTTGTTCACCACAGAGAACACAGAGGACACAGAGATAAGGGTGCAGGGGGCAGGAGCGCCGGCGGCGCCGTTTGAGGTTGGCGGTGGGAGGAGCGTTCGGCTGTCGCCTCACTTGAGGCCAAAGCGTTAAAAAAGTTGGTGGGATTGGTTGAATTGGTTGGCTCCAGGATCGGATCGGTTTTTTATCTTTTAACTCAACTTTCGGGAAT
>DJGG01000013.1 GCA_002432195.1 Desulfobacteraceae bacterium UBA5852 | reverse complement strand
GGCGGCGTGGATGGCCCGGGCCACGAGCTCCTTGCCCACGCCGGTTTCGCCGGTCACCAGTACGCTGAAATCCGACGGCGCCACCAGCTCGATTTCGCGCCGCAGGTGCTGCATGGGCGCGGCGCGGCCCACGATCTCCCGGCCCGTGGCCTTGCGGGCCTCGTCGATGAGCTCCCGGGCGATGCGTCCCATCCGCTCGGCGCTTAGTTCCAGGGCGCGGATGAGGTCGATGGTGTGCATTTCGGCCCCCGCCAGGGATGCCACGGCCTGCAGGAAGCGCAGGTCCAGGTCGCGGAACGCCTCGGGGGCCAGGGCGTCGGCGGTGAGGGCGCCCAGAAGGCGGTCCCCGATCCGGAGGGGGCACCCCAGGCAGGCGTGGATCCGGCCCGCGGCCCGGGACAGGCCCTCCAGGAGGCCGTCGAAGGGGTCGGGGAGGTGGGTATCGGCGGGAAAGCGCACCGGTTCCCGGGCCTGGCGGATGATGTCCAGGCGGGGATGGTCCCGCAGCCGGAAACGGCGCCCCAGGGCATCGGCGGTCAGGCCATGGGCGGCCACCAGCGTCATCTCGCCGTCTTCCAGGCGCAAAATGGCGGCGGCGTCATAGGGGATCACCCGTCGCAGGGCCTCCAGGAGTCGCTGGTAGCGGGCCTCGGCCGTCAGTTCCCGGGTGATGTCCAGGGCGATGCCGATGAGGATGTCCGTGGGGTCCATGCCGTACTTTGTACAACACGGTGGTCGGAATGACAACGGCCTGAAGTTGTCTCAAATACAACTAGGTTTGTAAGTAGCTGCAAATGTTAAATAAGTATTTGGCATCGCCCTTGCTCTCCCTGTGGGCAACCGCATCCCCGCACAAAGCGCCGCTGCGCGCGGGATGGCAACCCGAAGGAAGGGAGTCCACCATGGTCAACACCAAACGCCTATGGCTGGTTTTCGGCTCGGCCCTTTTCGTGGCCTTCTTCATTCTGGGGTGGTTCGGACGGGAAGTCTACCGCCAGGCCCCCCCCATTCCGGAGCGGGTGGTCGTGGAAAGCGGTGAGACGCTCTTCACCAAGGAGGACATCCTCACCGGCCAGCAGGTCTGGCAAAGCATCGGGGGGCAGCAGGTGGGGTCCATCTGGGGCCACGGGGCCTACCAGGCCCCGGACTGGTCGGCCGACTGGCTCCACCGGGAAGCCCTCGCGCTCCGGGAAGCCCGCGCCACGCGCGCCTATAAAAGCGCCTACGACAGCCTGTCCCCTGCCGAGCAGGCCGCGGTGGACGCGGCGGTCCGGCGGGAGATGCGCGCCAACACCTTCGACGCCGCCACCGGCACCCTGGCGCTGAGCGTCGAGCGGGCCGCGGCCATGGACCGGACGGCCGGCCATTACCTGGCCCTCTTCGGCAACGACCCGGAACTGCTTGGGCTCCGGGAGGACTACGCACTCCATGACAACCCGGTACCGGACCCCGAACGGCGTCTGGCCATGACGCGCTTCTTCTTCTGGACCGCCTGGGCGGCCGGCACCGAGCGCCCGGGCAGCGACGTGACCTACACCAACAACTGGCCCCACGAGCCCCTGGTGGGCAACCGGCCCACGGCCGCCAACCTCCTCTGGTCGCTGGCCAGCGTGGCCCTGCTGCTGGCCGGCATCGGCGCCCTGGTGTGGTGGAAACTCTTCGGCGACCGGGAGGAACCCCTTCCCGAAGCGCCGGCCGCCGACCCCCTGGACCGGCTGGCGGNNCTCCATGCGGGCGGTGGAGAAATATGCCTACGTGATCGTCGCCCTTTTCGCCATCCAGGCGCTCCTGGGGGGGCTGGTGGCGCACTACACCATCGAAGGGCACGGCTTTTTCGGCATCCCCATGTCGGAGATCCTGCCTTACGCCACGGCGCGCACCTGGCACATCCAGCTGGCCGTCTTCTGGATCGCCACGGCTTTCCTGGCCGCCGGGCTCTACCTGGCGCCGGCCGTGGGCGGCGGCGAACCGCGCTTCCAGCGCCTGGGCGTCAACCTCCTGTTCGGCGCGCTGGTGCTGGTGGTGGGCGGCTCCATGGTGGGGGAGTGGCTCTCCGTGCGCCAGGTTTTCGGGCTGGACCTGGGCTTTTGGCTCGGGCACCAGGGCTACGAGTACATCGACCTGGGCCGCGTGTGGCAGATCGCGCTTTTCCTGGGCCTGCTGCTCTGGCTGGTGCTGGTCCTGCGGGGGCTCTGGCCGGCCCTCAAGGAGCAGGGGCACCGCCGGGAAATCGTGCTGCTTTTCGCCGGGGCCGCCGGCGCCATCGGCCTCTTTTACGCCGCGGGGTTCTTCTACGGGGCCCGCACGCATCTGTCGGTCATGGAATACTGGCGCTGGTGGGTGGTGCACCTCTGGGTGGAGGGTTTCATGGAAGTCTTCGCCACCGCCGCCCTGGCCTTCATCTTCTCCCGCATGGGGCTGATCCGGGCGGGCAGCGCCACGGCCGCCGTGCTCATGACCTCCACCATCTACCTGTTCGCCGGCGTGCCCGGCACCTTCCACCATCTCTACTTCACCGGCACGCCCGTTTCCATCATGGCGGTGGGGGCGGCCTTCAGCGCCCTGGAGGTGGTGCCCCTGGCCTTGATCGGCTTCGAGGCCTGGGAGACCTACCGGCTGGGGGCCCGCGCGCCCTGGATGGCGAAGTACCGCTGGCCGGTGCGCTTCTTCATGGGGGTGGCCTTCTGGAACCTCGTGGGGGCCGGCATTTTCGGCTTCCTGATCAACCCCCCCATCGCCCTCTACTACATGCAGGGGTTGAACACGACACCGGTCCACGCCCACGCGGCCCTCTTCGGGGTCTACGGCCTGCTGGCCCTGGGGTTGACCCTCGTGGTCCTGCGACGCCTCAAGCCCGAAGGCGCCTGGCGGGAGGGCCCGCTGCGGCTGGCCTTCTGGTCCATGAACGCGGGGCTGGCCCTCATGATCGCCGTGAGCCTCCTGCCCGTGGGGCTGGCCCAGGCCTGGGCCAGCATGACCTACGGGTTGTGGTACGCCCGCAGCGCGGATTTCCTGCAGTTGCCCGCCATGGAAACGCTCCGGTGGCTGCGGCTGATCGGCGATTCCGTGTTTATCGTGGGGGTGGGCGCCCTGGTCTGGTTCGTGGCCGGCCTCAAGACCGGCTGGTCGTTCGTTCCGGACCCGGCCCGCCCCGCAAGCGTCAGGGCGGGGGAGCGCGGCAGGGCGCCGTCTCCCGGCTTCTGACGGCCATCCCTTGCCGGCGGCGGCCACTTGCGTTACCTCCCGCCGCCGGCCACCGAAAGGAAGATCGCATGAATCCCATCGACGAGCTCAAGACCGAACACCGGGCCATCGAGGCGGCCCTGGATATCTTCGTGAATCTCGCCGGCCGCCTGGCCGGGACCCCCGATGCCCAAACCGCCGGGGATGCCCAACGCATGCTGGACTTTTTCCGCACCTTCACCGACGCCTGCCATCACGGCAAGGAGGAGGGTCATCTGTTTCCCGCCCTGGAGGCCATCGGCGTTTCCCGGAAAAACGGGCCCATCGGCGTGATGCTCGCGGAACACGACGAGGGCCGCGCCCACATGGGCCGCCTCCAGCAGGCCCTGGAGGCCCATCGCTCCGGGGAAACGGCGGCGGCCGCCGACTTCCACGCCCACGCGCGCGCCTACCGGGACTTCCTGCGGCAGCACATTCAGAAGGAGGACAACGTCCTCTTCCGCATCGCCGCGGAACGGCTGCCGGCCGCCACCCTCGCGGAGCTTACCCGGGATTTCGAACGCCTGGAGAACGAGAAGATCGGGCACGGCAAGCATGCCGAGCTGCACCGCATGCTGGAAGCCTTCGAGAAGCGCTACGGCGGCTGAAAACCGACGGGGGGAAGGTCCGGATCCTCCCCCCTCGAACGCCGGGCCGTCCCGTCACCCGATTTTGCGCCTCAGATACGTCGAATAATCCTTCAGTTTGGGTTCGTAAGCCTCCCGGATCAGCGGCGAGGAAATGATGAAGTCGGCCGAGGACCGGTTGCAGGCGATGGGGATGTTGTAGACCACGGCGATGCGCAGCAGGGCCTTCACGTGGACGTCGTGCGGGTGCGGCTGCATGGGGTCCCGGAACGGGTCTCTCCATCTGTCGGCGACGGCGGGGCGTGCTGGGCTTGGCACCCCCATTGGCGGAAGCTGCGATATCCCTCCCGCAGCCCGTCCCGGGAAAAGACGATCTGCCAGAGCTGGTTCCGGCGGGCCCGGAAGGATCCCGCGCACGACAGCAGGTAGTAGGTCCACATGCGATAGAACCGGTCGTCGTAACGGCCGCGGAGGCGGTGCCAATTCTCCGTGAAATTCCGGTACCAGGCCATGAGGGTGGGGTCGTAATCCGGCCCGAAGCTGTGCCAGTCTTCCATCACGAGCAGCTGCTCCGCGGCCGCGGAGATCTGGCGGGCCGACGGCAGCATGGAGTTGGGGAAGATATACGTGGCGATCCAGGAGTCGGTGGCGTGGACGGAGCGGTTGCCGGCGATGGTGTGGAGCAGGAAAAGCCCGTCGGGGGCCAGGCGGGCGCGCACCTGCTGAAGGTAGGCGCGGTAACGGGCGGCCCCCACGTGCTCGAACATTCCTACGGAGACGATGCGGTCGAAGGTGCCCTTGACGTCCCGGTAATCCTGGTGCGCGATGGTCACGGGGAGGCCCGCGCATCGGTGGCACGCCAGTTGGGCCTGCTGCCGCGACACCGTGATCCCGTGGACCTGGACCCCGAAGTGGCGCGCGGCATAGGCCGCCAGCCCCCCCCAGCCGCAGCCGATATCCAGGACGCGCATGCCGGGTTGCAGGTGGAGCTTTCGGCAGATCAGCTCCATCTTCGCCTCCTGGGCGGCATCGAGGGTGCTGGTGCCGTTCCAGTAGGCGCAGGAGTAGTTCATCCACTTGTCCAGCATCACGGCGAACAGGTCGTTGCCCAGGTCGTAGTGATGGGTGCCGATGCCAAAAGCCCTCAGGCGCCCGGGAGAGCCGGACAGCACCGCCCTGGCCCAGCCGAGGAGCACCCGGGGGGTTTTGCGGACCTTCCGATCCAGGCGGCACCTCAGGAGGCGATCGAAGAACGCGTCCAGGGCCGGGCAGTCCCACCACCCGTCCATGTAGCTTTCCCCCAGGGCCAGGGAGCCGCCGGCCAGGAGGCGGTCGAAGAAGGCCGGGCGGTGCACCTGAAGGTCCCAGGGTTGATCGCCGTTCACACGGATACCGGCGTGCCCCAGGAGGCTGCGTACCAGGTCCTCGGACGGAGATGCGGTCATGGGGCACCTTCCTGTAGGGATGGTGGAAGGTTCAAGAAAGCTGCGGCGTCGGCGCAGGCATCGCGGGTAAGGTGCGGGGATCTGCCGGCCGTTGATCGTCGGGGCTTTTGGCGCAATATATTTCGTTACCCACCGGTGTCAACGGGTCTGGCGCGCGCTTTACGGTCAAAGAATACCCAACACGTTTGGCGGAATGCGGATGCCGGTTCGGGAAGTCTCCGGGGTATTGCCGTCCGTTCGTGAGCAACCCGCTGCCGTGGGAAACCGCCGCCGAAAGCAAGGCCTGCCCCGCCCAGGAGTCAGATCGCCTGGTAAGCGGCTTTCACGACCTCCTGGCCATACTTTCTTTCCAGCCGACGCACGATAAAGTGGCCCCGGGCCATGTCCTGGAAATGGTCCATGAACACCGTATTGATCAAGGCTCCGCCGATGGCGCCGATGGCCGGGATCGACTGGGCCGCCATTTTCTCCGAAACCTGGATGCCGAAGCGCTGGGCAATGATCATGACGAAGCGCACGAGGGCCGGGGCCCCTTCTTCCGCCAGTCCCTTGCGGGCGATATGTTCCGCGGCTTCCGCCACCGATCGGGTCAGGGCGGCGCGGGTCACGAAATAGCCCGATTCCGCGGCCCTGTCCTCCTGGCCCAGGCCGCCGAAGGCAAAAACCTCCATGCAAGCCAGTTGCGAAGTCACCTGACGGATGTCTTCGCCCTCGCTGCGGGCGATATCGGCGATGGATCGCAGCATGACGGCGGTGGAGGCGGGCAGTTCGAGGGAGAGGGCCGGCAGCCCGAAGAAGCCGCCGATGCCGCCCGACGCCGCCACGGCGATTTTGTGCCAGGTATTCGAGGCCTCCTCGTGGGGAACGGTTTTCATCGTGAAAACCGCGACTTTGATGGCCTTGAGCAGGGCCGCCTGGGTGAGGCCCCCGATTTTTGCATGCCAGTTGGCGGGAAGGAAGCGAAAGCCCTTTTCAATAGGCATGCCGATGAGATGGGTGATCCGGGCGGCCATCCCCGGGTTTTCCAGGAGCGCCTTGGCTTTTCGCAGATCGGCCAGATCAGGTGGTGCGAGATCCATGGGCAGCCGCCTTCAGGCATGCGGGCGCATGGGGCCCCCGAGAGGCATCCCCGTGGCGCACGCGGTCCGGGTAGTATTCGGCGCCGGCGCCTGGCGGGCCGCCAGCGCCGGTGCCAGGCCCATGCCGGCGGCAACCCCCGCCGCCGTCCAGATCGTGCCGTTGCGCACCCGGCGCTCCGCGATGGGGAAGCGCAGGAATCCAACATGCATGTCGCGGTGTCCCGGGAGCCTCCGGTGCCTGGGGCGGGCTCAGTCGCAACGGGCGCGCGTGGCAGCGTCGCTCAGGGTGGGGGCGATGAGCGGTTTCCAGACGGCCGCCGTCCATGTCCCCAGCGCGGTGTGCATGTCGAGGTACTTTTTCGGTATGGGGAGCGTGCCCACCACGACCTGGACCCCGTGACGCTTTTCCAGAAAGGCCGTGAAGGTTTCCTATCTGTCATCTTGACTCGTTATAGCTCCTTGTGACCCTAACCGGGTTAATCGACAATAAACAGGGTGGCCCCCCCAACGGTGGAGGAGCGATGCGGTTCGGCGTTGTCCGCCACCTGGTAGCTGACCCCGGGTGTCAGGGTGAACGTCCGGCCGTCCGCCAGCTCGGTGTGCAATTCGCCTTCGAGGCACAACAGGATGTGTCCCTTCGTGCACCAGTGATCGGCCATATAGCCCGGCGAGTACTCCACCATGCGTACCCGGATGTCGGCAAAAACCTGCGTTCGCCAGTAGGCCACACCCCTGGCGCCCTTGTGTTCCGTCCTCGGGATGCCGGACCAGTCCGTAATGCCGAAGGGAATAGCGCTCATGTGCATGGTCGGTTGCCCTTGGTCTGCCGCGCGCGGCGGTTGCCCGGCGAGTGATGGTATTGCCCGGAGGTCCCACGGCCTTTGTACGCCTTCGCCGGAAATATTTCAAACCCCGCCGATGGGAGAGAGGAGGACGCGCGCCGTGCGCATCGCGCCGCACCTTGACTTTTGCCCGGGGGACTGTTTATCCACAGGCGGTTATCCACCATCGTGCAGGTCGGCCGATGGCTGACCGATAATGTCCAAACGGTTCGGGGCGTCGCGGGGGTTGGTGGGGAAGGCCGCCGCTGACCGGCGCGGAAAGGAATTCGCGATGTGGTGGAAGCTTCTCCTCGGCCTCCTGGCTACCGCGGCGGTGATCGTCGCCGGAGCGCTGGGCTTCGGTGCCTACCGCTGGGCGCACGGCACCGCCGATCTCCAGGCGCGGCTGGCCACCGCGCGCCTGCCGATGGTCCCGGCGCGTTACGACCTCCGGGAGCTCGAGGGCCTGCCCCCCCCGGTGCAGCGCTATTTCCGGGCGGTGCTCTCCGAGGGGCAGCCCATGGTGACCGGCGTGCGCCTCTCCCAGGCCGGGGAGTTCGACATGGGAGAGGGCCAAGCCCAATGGCGAGCCTTCACCGCACGGCAGGTGGTGATCACCCGCAAACCGGGGTTCGACTGGGACGCGCGCATCGCCCTGGCTCCGGGTATCCGGGTGTTCGTCCACGATGCGCTGGTGGACGGTCAGGGCCTGCTGCGCGCCGAGGCGCTGGGGCTCATCCCCGTGGTGGAGATCCGGGGGACCCCCGAGGCCGCCCAGGGCGAGTTGATGCGCTTCCTGGCCGAGGCGGTGTGGTACCCCACGGCCCTGCTCCCCAGCCAGGAAGTGCGCTGGGAAGCGCTGGGCGAGGCCTCCGCCCGGGCCACCCTTGCCATGGAAGGCGCCCGGGTGTCCCTGGACTTTCACTTCGACGCCGACGGCCTGATATCCCACGTACGGGCCGCGGGGCGCTTCCGCACGGTCGGGGGGGCGCTGGTGCCCACTGCCTGGCAGGTGCGGGTCTGGGGGTACGCGCTGCGGGACGGGCTCCGCATCCCCCTGGAGGGTGAGGCGGCCTGGGAACTGCCGGAAGGTCTTCGGCCCTATTGGCGGGGCCGCCTCACCGCGATCGCCTATGTCTTCGCCCGCTGATCCGCGGTTTTCCGCAGCCTGACCGCCTGGGGGCAGGGCCCACCTCCGGGACCGGCCGCCGGCCGACCGATTGACAGCCTCTCCGCTGTTCTTACTCCTTGGGGCCGGAAGCTCAAGCGCCGGTTTTTTCGCAACTCCAGGAAAGGAAGCCGCCATGAAGGTTCTCGTCGTGTTCTATTCCGCCTACGGGCATATTTACCGCATGGCCGAAGCCGTGGCCGAAGGCGTGCGGGAGGTGCCGGGGGCCGAAGCGCTCCTGCGCCAGGTGCCTGAAACCCTTGCACCGGAGATCCTGGCCAAGATGGGGGCCGTCGAGGCCCGCAAACAGTTCGCCCACGTGCCCGTGGCCGAGGTGGAGGACCTGGCCGCCGCCG
>DJGG01000088.1:4531-4719 GCA_002432195.1 Desulfobacteraceae bacterium UBA5852 | reverse complement strand
CGGGTGATTGCCGCCACCAACCGTGACCTATCCCGGGAGGTGCGGGAGGGCCGCTTCCGGACGGACCTCTACTACCGGCTGCACGTGTTTCCCATCACGGCCCCGCCGTTGCGGGACCGCGGCGGGGACATCGCCCTCCTGGCGGCGGCCTTCCTCGAGCGGGCGGCGGCCCGCCTGGGGCGGGCCGT
>DJGG01000088.1:272-4482 GCA_002432195.1 Desulfobacteraceae bacterium UBA5852 | reverse complement strand
GGCAACGTGCGCGAGCTGCAAAATGTGATCGAGCGCGCCGTGATCACCGCCGGGGGCGGACGGCCGAACCTCGCGCACGCCCTGCCGGAGACGCCGGGGGCCCCCGTCATCCCCCCCGCGGATTCCGCCGCGGTGCCCGGCACCCTCCGGACGGCGGCGGAGATGCAGGCCCTGGAGCGCGACAACCTGCGGCTGGCCCTGGAAACCGCCGGCTGGCGGGTGGCCGGAGCCAACGGGGCCGCGAATCTGCTGGGCATCCCACCGTCCACGCTCCAATCGCGGATGAAAGCCCTGGGTATCCGCCGTCCCCGCTAACAGCCTGTGGATAAACTGCGTCTCAATCCGAAATGCTGCGTTGCAGGCCTCGCGAAAATGCTCACAACCCACCGAGGTTGCTCCGCTTTTCCCGTCGGCCCGCGCCTTGCCTTTCGGCCTTGTTTCTCCACATCCTGATAGCCGGCTGTGGATAAACTGCGCCTCGGGCCGAAACGTCCCGCCGACGGCGGGATGGCGGCCCTCGCGGCGCGCCCTGCCTTTCGGCCCGGTGCGTGTTAATCCACAGCCTGCCAAGGCTCCCCGCCGCTGACGGATTCCCGGTTTTTCCCGTCGCGAAAACTCGCGAGTCGCGATTTTCCGTCAAAAACCCCGACGGCCCGTTCTAGATATAACTTCCTGTTAAATTGGATAAAAAGCGCCACAAGCTCTTTTGGCACGCCATCTGCTTTGGTCGGGGCAGGGCAACCCGCGAGATTGCCCGCCCAACGGACCAACCCGACAAGGAGGCACAACCAATGGCACAGACATCCCAGACCATGGAAAAGGCCAGGGTGATCAACGGGGTCAACGTGGATGAGCTCTTCGGGACCATCGAGGCCGTCAAGGGGGCGCCGGTCATGGCCACCTTCCGCTTCCGGGCGGCGAACCAGTGGGTGGACGGCGGCCACAATCGCACGACCATCGGCCATTACTACGGTGCCCGGCAGGAACACGCACGCGCCGAGCCCTTTGTGCTGGATGCCGACGAACCGCCCCTGCTCCTGGGGAAGGATCGCGGCCCCAACCCGGTGGAATACGCCCTGACCGCCCTGGCGGCCTGCGTGACCACCTCCATCGTGTACCACGCGGCGGCCAAGGGGGTGCGCATCCGCGCCATGGAGTCCCGCCTGGAGGGGGATATCGACCTCCAGGGGTTTCTCGGGATCCGGGATGACGTCCCCCGGGGCTACAAGGCCATCCGGATGTTCGTGAAAATCGACGCCGACGCCCCGCCGGAAAAACTGGCGGAGATCGTGCAGTTGGGGCCCGCCTACTCCCCGGTGTTCGACACCATCACCCGGGCGGTCCCGGTGACGGTGAAGCTGGAGCAATAGGCGGCAGGCGGCCGCGACCACCAGTGCCGCGGCCGCCGGACAGCCCGCCACCGGTCGGCATGGTGCCCCCATAATATGCCGTTTGCCGCGATTCCGGCATCGACATGAGCGGTCGACCTCTCAATCTGCAGGCGGATGGGCCCGCCGACGGCGGTTTCATCGCGGCTCTGGTCGCGGGACCAAGGACATCGTTTGGGGGGTTTCAGCCGGCGGCTTCCACGCGGGTCATCTTGGCTCCGATCAGGCTTGCGGCCACCACCAGGGCGGTGGAGATGAAGATCATCATGATGCCCAAGGCGGAGAGGCGTCCCCAGAGGCCGTCTTCGGCGAAGCGCAGGATCTGCACGGCCAGGACTTCGGACCCCGGCCGGGAGAGCACCACCGAGAGGGTCAGCTCGCGCACGAACATGGTGGCCATGAGGATCCACCCGGAAACGATGCCGGGCACCAGCAGGGGCACCACGATGCGCCGCAGGGTATAGAAGGTGCCGGCCCCGCAGACCATGGAGGATTCCTCCAGGTGGCTGTGGATCTGGACGAAGGCGCTGGCCAGGGGGCGGATGCCGTAGGGCAGGTAGGTGGCGATGTAGCCCACGAGCAGCGCCCAGATGGTGGCATACAGCGGTGTGCGCACGAAAAACCACATGAACCCCACGCCGATGACGATGCCCGGAAACGAAAAGGAGAGGAAACTCAGGGAGTCCAGGATGCCGGCGGCCTTGGTGCGCACCTTGACCACCACGTAGGCCACCAGGATGGACAGCGCCACGCCGAGGCTGGCGCCCACCACCCCCAGGAAGAGGCTGTTCTTCAGGGAGAGCAGCGAGACGGGGTCCTTGAGCACGTCGCTCCAGTGCTTCCAGCTCATGAGGCTGAAGGCGCGACCGCTCGGCACCATGGAGTAGGGCACCAGCGAGGTGTAGAACAGCACGATGACGGGCAGCACGATGAGGAGGAAGGAGAGACCCCCCACGACGGCGAAGAGCGGGTAGCGGGCCCTGCCCAGGGCGATGGTGGTGGGGCGGTATCCCCGGCTGGAGATGGTGACGTATTTCTCCCCGGCCGACGTCAGGTGGCGGTAGACGAAGATGAGGGTCACGGAGGTGGCCAGGACGCTCATGCCCACGGCCGCCGCCTTCCCGTAATCGGCCGCGTAACCGGTGGAGATGATCTGGTAGATGTGGGTGGCCAGGACGTAGATGCGGCCGGGCATCCCGATGACCGAGGGCACCGCGAAGGAGGCCAGGCTGCGCACGATGCTGAGGATGAAGGCCGCCAGGATGGCCGGCCGCAGCACCGGGAGGGTCACGCGCACCAGGGTGCGGATGGTCCGGGCCCCGCAGACCTTCGAGGATTCCTCCAGGGCCACGTCGAAGGAGGCCATGGCCGGGGCGATGATGAGATAGGCGATGGGCAGGTCCAGCAGACCCTCCACCAGGATCATGCCGGGGATCGAGTAGATGTTCAGGGGGGCTTCGGCAAAGCCCAGGACCTGCTTGAAGAAGAGATTGATCAGGCCGTTGGTGGGGTTGAGCAGCAGCACCCAGCTCACGGCGAAGAGGATGTGGGGGATCATCATGGGGATGATGGAGATGATCTTGAAGAGGAACTTGAAGGGGATGTCGCTGCGGTTGTTGAGGTAGGCCAGGAAGAGGGCCAGCCCGGTGGCCACCACCGAGGACCCCAGGACGAAAACCAGGGTGTTGAGGATGATGGCGCCGAATTCCGGGTCCGTGTAGGCCGCGGCGTACTTGGCGAGGGTGAAGGTGCCGAAGGCGCCGAAGCCCTCGGAAAAGCTGCCGATGACCAGCATGATCACCGGGCAGAGCGTCAGGAAGCCCACGATGATGATCAGAGTGGGGGTCAGCGCCGATCGCGTGTTGAACATCCCGGGCCCCTTGTTCCGTCCATGGCCTGCGTTCCTCTGGGCGCTCATTCCGCCGGGAGCAGGAGGCAATGCTCCGGCGCCATGCCCACCCGGATGCCGCCGCCTTCCGTGACGCGGCTGTCGGGTTCGATCTTGGCCAGCAGGCGCTGGTCGTCGATCCGGATTTCGCCTTCGAAGGCCTCCCCGACGAACACCAGGGACTCCACCACGGCCTCCTTGACGTTGGAGCCGCTTCCGGCGCCGGCCGTCGTCAGGCGGATGAATTCCGGCCGGATGCACAGGGTCGCCCGGGCACCCACGGCCAGGTCCCGCTTCTGACAGACCATGGGGCCGATGGCCGAGTCCACCACGGTGCGGTCGGCTTCCTGGCGCGTCACCCGGGCGTCGACGAGATTGGCCCTCCCGATGAAGTCGGCCACGAAGCGATGATCCGCGTGGAAGTAGATCTTTTCGGGGGACCCGGTTTCCAGGATCCGCCCGCTGCGCATCACCGCGATGATGTCCGAGAGCGCCAGGGCCTCGATGCGATCGTGGGTCACGTAGATGGCCGTGATCTTGAGCCGCGTGAGGAATTGCCGCAGTTCCTTGCGGGTTTCCTCCCGCAGCTTGGCGTCCAGGTTGCTCAGGGGCTCGTCGAAGAGAATGACCTTGGGCTCGGCCACCAGGGCCCGGGCCAGGGCGACCCGCTGCTGCTGGCCCCCCGAGAGCTTCGTGGCGGGCCGGTTTTCGAACCCCTCCAGTTGGACGAACTGCAGGCTCCGGGCGACCCGCTCGCGGATTTCGGCTTTCGGCGTCCCCCGCGCCTGGAGGGGATAGGCCACGTTGTTGAAGACGTCCATGTGGGGCCAGATGGCGTAGGTCTGGAAGACCATGCCCAAGCCGCGGTTTTCGGGGGGCACGGCGATCCGCCGGTCCCGGGACCAGACGGTCTCCCCGCCGATGACGATCTCGC
>DJGG01000088.1:0-211 GCA_002432195.1 Desulfobacteraceae bacterium UBA5852 | reverse complement strand
TCTTGCCGCAGCCGCTGGGGCCCAAAAGGGTGAATATCTGATTCGCCGGAATGGACAGGCTCACGTTGTCCAGGGCGGTGATGGTCTTGCCCTCGGACACGTAGCGTTTGCTGACGCCTTGAATCTGGATCTCCATGGGACCCCACAGGACGGGAGGGGATGGGTGGGCCGCGGTCGGCATGGCCGGTCGCGGCCCGCAGGGCCCGGTCGC
>DJGG01000102.1 GCA_002432195.1 Desulfobacteraceae bacterium UBA5852 | reverse complement strand
CTTGTCGATTTCGTCCATCATGAAAACGGGGTTGTTGACCCCGGCCTGCTTGAGGCCCTGGAGAATGCGCCCGGGCATGGACCCGATATAGGTCCGCCGGTGCCCGCGGATCTCGGCCTCGTCGTGCACGCCTCCCAGCGAGATGCGCACGAACTTGCGCTTCATGGATTTGGCGATGGCCTGCCCCAGGGAGGTCTTGCCCACCCCCGGCGGCCCCACGAAACAGAGGATCGGGCCCTTGGATTTGGGATTCAGCCGGCGCACGCTGAGGTACTCCAGGATGCGCTCCTTGATGCGGTCGAGCCCGAAGTGGTCCCTTTCCAGCACCTTGCGGGCGTTGGCCACGTCCAGCATGTCCTGGGTGCTCTTGCTCCAGGGCATCTCCACCATCCAGTCCAGGTAGGTGCGCACGATGGTGGCCTCGGCCGACTCGGGATGCATCTGCTCCAGGCGCCGCAGCTGTTTGTCGGCTTCCGCCACGGCCTCCTTGGACATGCGGGCCCGCTTGATCTTCTTCTGGTAATCCTCGATCTCCTGAAAGCGCTCATCGCCTTCCCCCAGCTCCCGGTGGATGGCCCGCACCTGCTCCCGGAGGAAGTAATCCCGCTGGTTCTTGGAAATCTCGTCCTTCACGTCCGACTGGATCTTGGCCTGAATGGCCGAGAGGTCCACTTCCCGGGAGAGCAGCTCATTGACCCGCTGCAGGCGCTGGACCGGGTCCACGAGCTCCAGGATCCCCTGGGATTCGTCGATCTTCAGCTTCAGGTTGGAGGCCACCAGGTCGGCCAGTTTGCCCGGGTTTTCGATGCTGGCCAGGATGGAGCTCACCTCGTTGGTGAGCTCCCCGCGCAGGGACAGGATCTTTTCCGAATGCTCCCGCACGTTGCGCATCAGGGCCTCCAGGGCCAGATCCGCCTCGGGGACCGCGGGCTCGCTGATCTGCTCGATCTTGACCCGGTAAAAGCCGCGTTTGCGCAGGTAGCGCACCACACGACCCTTGCGCAGGCCCTGCACCAGGATCTTGACCCGACCGTCGGGCAGCTTGAGCATCCGCAGGACGCGGCCGATGGTGCCCACCGTGTAGATGTCTTCCACCCGGGGATTTTCGACGTTGGGGTCCTTCTGGGTGGCCAGGAAGAGATAGCCGTCCTTGCCCACGGCTTCCTCCACGGCTTTCACGGACATCTCCCGGCCCACGAAGAGCGGCAGCAGCATGTCGGTGAAGATGACCACATCCCGCACCGGCATCAGCGGCAGCACGCCGCCGATGTGCACGTCCTTTTCCTCCTCGTCGATGATGCTGACCAGGTCGTCCTTGTCGGTCTCAGCCATGATCGCTCCCCTGCCCGTCTTGCCCGTCGGTAGGCCCTGCCGCTCGCGGGCCGTGCTGTTCAGTGCAAACGCGTATAATATAGCAATCCCGCACAATGACAATATCCAACTTGATTTTTTGGGCCTCCGGGCCTACTAAGGGTTGACACGAACCGCCGGGGCACCGGCCACCGTTGGCGAGAGCGCCCCCGTCGCACCGGCACTGACACCCCCGGGAATGGAAACCAATCGCGGATGAATCCCAACCTCGTGCTCCATGCGCTGGTGTTCGTGGTCGGCGCCTGCATCGGCAGCTTCCTGAATGTCTGCATCTTCCGGATTCCGGCCGGCCGGTCCATTGTCTTCCCGCCATCCGCCTGCCCGCGCTGCGGCACTGCCATTCGCGCCCTGGACAACGTTCCCCTGCTGAGCTGGGTCTGGTTGCGCGGCCGCTGCCGCCACTGCCGGGCCCCCATCTCGGGCCGCTACCCTCTCGTGGAGCTGCTCACCGGCCTGATGGCCCTGGGGATCCTGCTGCGCTTCGGCTGGCAGCCTCTGACCGCGGTCTACTTCGCTTTCGGCGCGGCCCTGATCGCCATCACCTTCATCGATCTGGATCACCAGATCATCCCCGACGTCATCACCCTGCCCGGCATCCCCCTGGCCCTGCTGGGCAGCCTGCTGGTCCCGGAGGTGACCGGGTGGGATGCGGTCATCGGCGTGCTGGCCGGCGGCGGCAGCCTCTACCTGGTGGCCCTGGGGTACCGGCTGTTGACCGGCGCCGATGGCATGGGCGGCGGGGACATCAAGCTCCTGGCCATGATCGGTGCCCTGGTGGGCTGGCAGGGGGTGCTCTTCACGATCTTCTTTTCCTCGGCCCTGGGCACCCTGGTGGGCCTGGCCTACATCCTGGCCACCCGCCGCACCGCCAAGGCCCGGATCCCCTTCGGGCCGTTCCTGGCCGTGGGCGCCATGGCCTATCTGTTCGTGGGTCCTCCGGTCATCCGCTGGTATTTGAGCTGGATGCGCTGAGGCGCCCCACGCCCCCGCGCCGGCCCGTGGCGCTCACGCGTCGCGGCGCGCCTGGCCGCCGCCCGGGCAGGAGTTTGCCATGCGATTCGCGGTGCTTTCGGATATCCATGCCAACCTGGAGGCTTTCCAAGCCGTCCTCGCGGACATGCGGCCCCTGGGCCTGGACGCGGCCTACAGCCTGGGCGACAACGTCGGCTACGGCGCCGAGCCCGACGGCGTAATCGCGGGCCTGGCCGCCGAGGGGATTCCGTCGGTGCTGGGAAACCACGAACTGGCCGTCATCGATCCCGCCGAGCTGGACTGGTTCAACCCCATCGCCCGGGAGTCCCTGGTGAAAACCGTGGAGCTGCTGTCGGAAACCAGCCTCGCGCGCATCCACGGCTTCCCGCGATTCGACGTGCGCCACGGATGCCGCCTGGTCCACGGGTTTCCGCCGGATTCCCCCACCGTCTATCAATTCCAGGTCTCCGGCGAGGACGTCCGCGCGGTGGTGGCCGGGATGGAAGAACGGATCTGCTTCACCGGGCACACCCACTTTCCCGAAATCCTCGCCTGCACCGATGGCGACGTCCAGCGCTGGGCTTTCCCCCCGGGCACCCAGCCCCTCAAGGTGGAGCCCGCCTACATCATCAACGTGGGCAGCGTTGGTCAGCCGCGGGACGGCAGCAACTGCGCCAAGTACGCCGTGTTCGACACCGAGGCCTGGACCNNTGGACCGTGGAGCTGCGGCATGTGCCCTACGACATCGAAAGCGCCGTGCGCAAGATCCTGGCGGCCGGCCTGCCCCCGGCCCATGCCTACCGTCTGCGCTGAAGCCTCCGGCCGTGCCCGGGGCTCGCGACCCCCGGTTGGTCCACCGCCCCCGGAAGCGCCGGGCCCTCTTCCGGAACCCCCCATGCCATGAGAATCATTGACTGCTACGTTGTCAAAGGCCTCCTCGGCCGGGGCGGCATGGGCCAGGTCTTCAAGGTGCAGATCCCGGTCATCGAGAAGGCCGTG
>DJGG01000275.1 GCA_002432195.1 Desulfobacteraceae bacterium UBA5852 | reverse complement strand
GGCCGGTTGCCGCCGGAAGGCGGCAACCGGCCGTCTCTTTTGCCCCGCCGGCATGTCCCCAAGGCGGCGCCGCCGGCACCGGAAACGCTTGATCTGGTGCATCGAATGCCTGTATTCTTGCACCCCAAACCACACCTCAAACACCAGGGGAGGCCCTATGAAGATCCTGCAAATCGACCACCTCGGCATCGCCGTCAACAGCATCGAGGAGGGCCAGCGCTTCTGGACCGATGTGCTCGGCCTGCCCTGCGAAGGGGCTGAAACCGTGGCGTCCCAGAAGGTCACCACGGCCTTTTTCCCGGTGGGCGAAAGCGAGGTGGAGTTGTTGGAGTCCACGGCTCCCGACGGTCCCGTGGCCAAGTACATCGAAAAACGCGGCGAGGGCATCCAGCACATCGCCTTCCGGGTGGAGAACATCGAGGAGGCCCTGGCGGAACTCAAGGCCAAAGGGGTTCGGCTCATCGACGAAACCCCGCGCATGGGGGCCGGGGGCGCCAGAATCGCCTTTCTGCACCCGAAGTCCACCAGCGGCGTCCTGGTGGAGCTCTGCCAGCGCTGAGCAAATCCCTGTAGCGCCTCATCGATGCTCCGCCCGCGCGGTCGCGGCCACCGGCGGCCGTGGGACCCCCTGCCACGGCCCATGGCAGCTCCGGCCCAACCCGCGGCCGCGCCCCTCCCAGGCCAGCACGAATGCGCTTGACAGCCTACGGCGCATCGCTTAAGGCCTGGAAGTGTAACGCAGTTAAACCCTGTCCGGACGCCCAAGGCCATCGGTTAAAAATTTTCCGTTATAACAAAAGCATGGAAACGATAACCCGTGTTCACATTCCCGACCCCCGATCCCATGGGGCAGCTTTTATGACCGCCCCGGAGAGCCCCTCGCCGGCGCGAATGGCCGAACTGCGCCCGGACGTTCTGGCGCGCCTGGAGAAAGCCGTCCTGGAAGTCTTCTCCCGCCACGACTTCCACAAGGCCAACGTGCGGGACGTGGCCCACCTGGCCGGGGTGAGCTTCACCACCATCTACAAGCATTACGGCAGCAAGGAAGGGCTCCTCTTCGCCTTTCTGGACATCTGGCTGGACAAGCTCACCGAACGGATCGTCGACCACCTCCAGGGCATCGCGGACCTCAAGGAAAAGCTGCGCAAGGTGCTCTGGCTGCAGCTCGACTATTACGAACGCCACCAGGGGCTGGGCCGCATCCTGTTCATGACCCTGCCCATGAAAACCTGGATGGCGGACGCCACCTTCCAGCAGAAGCGCATGATCAACCTCTACCTGGAGGTTCTCAAATCCGGCCAGCGCGAGGGCGTCCTGGAGGCCGGGGTACGCGCCGGCGTGCTGCTGGATTTCATGCTGGGCATCGTCCAGCGGTCCTTTGTCATGTGGGTTTCCCGGGGGCGTCAGGAACCCCTGGCCGACCAGGCCAACCTCCTGTTCGAGATGATCTGGCGGGCCATCGCCCGCCCGTCGGAAACGGAATCCATGCCAACCACCACAAGGAGCGTGCCATGACCGACCGTCCCGACCTGCAAAAATGGAAAGCCTTGGCCGAAAAGCAGATGAAGGGTCAACCCATCGACACTCTCAATTGGGAGACCCCCGAGGGCATCCGGGTCAAGCCGCTCTACACCGCCGAGGACCTGGAGGCCCTTGAGCACCTGGGCAGCCTGCCGGGCCTGGCGCCCTATGTGCGCGGCCCCATGGCCACCATGTATGCCGGACGCCCCTGGACCATCCGCCAGTACGCCGGGTTTTCCAGCGCCAAGGAATCCAACGCCTTCTACCGCCGCAACCTGGCGGCCGGCCAGATGGGCCTGTCGGTGGCCTTCGATCTGCCCACCCACCGCGGCTACGACTCCGACCACCCCCGGGTGCCGGGGGATGTGGGCAAGGCCGGGGTGGCCATCGACTCGGTGGAGGACATGAAGATCCTCTTCGACCAGATCCCCCTGGACAAGATGTCCGTCTCCATGACCATGAACGGCGCGGTGCTGCCCATCCTGGCGGGCTACATCGTGGCCGCCGAGGAGCAGGGGGTCGCCCAGGAGAAGCTCAACGGGACGATCCAGAACGACATCCTGAAGGAATTCCTCACCCGCAATACCTACATCTACCCCCCCCAGCCCTCCATGCGCATCGTGGCCGACATCATCGCCTACTGCAGCCGGCACATGCCCCGGTTCAACACGGTGAGCATCAGCGGCTACCACATGATGGAAGCCGGCGCCAATTCGGTCCTGCAGACGGCCTTCACCCTGGCCGACGGGCTGGAGTATGTGCGCGCCGCCCGCTCCGCCGGCCTGGACATCGACGATTTTGCGCCGCGGCTCTCCTTCTTCTTCGGTATCGGGATGAATTTTTTCATGGAGATCGCCATGCTGCGCGCCGCCCGCTTCCTGTGGCACGAGCTCCTGCGCCCCTTCACGCCCAAGGACCCGCGCTCCTCCATGCTGCGCACCCACTGCCAGACCTCCGGCTGGAGCCTGGCCGCCCAGGACCCCTACAACAACATCATCCGCACCACCCTCGAATGCCTCTCGGCGGTGCTCGGCGGCACCCAGTCCCTGCACACCAACTCCTTCGACGAAGCCATCGGCCTGCCCACGGACACCTCCGCCCGCGTCGCCCGCAACACCCAACTGGTGGTCCAGCACGAAACCGGCATCTGCAACGTGGTCGACCCCCTGGCCGGCTCCTATTACGTAGAGAGCCTGACGGCCAGCATCATCCAGGCCGCCCGGAAAATCATCGCCGAAGTGGAGGCTCTGGGGGGCATGGCCAAGGCCATCGAAACCGGCATGCCCAAAATGCGCATCGAGGAATCCGCGGCCCGGCGCCAGGCGCGCATCGACCAGGGGCTGGACGTCATCGTGGGGGTCAACAAGTTCCAGCCCACCGACGCGCAGAGCATCGATGTGCTCGAAGTCCCCGGCGCGGTGCGCGATGAGCAGGTCGCGCGCCTCCAGGAAACCCGCGCCCGCCGGGACCATCAGGAGGTCGTCCGCCTCCTGGGGCATATCACCCGGGTGGCCGCCGAGGGCGGCAACCTCCTGGAGGCCTGCATCCCGGCCGTCCGGGCCCGGGCCACGGTGGGGGAGATCTCGGAGGCCATGGAGAAGGTCTTCGGCCGCTACGTCGCCACCACCCAGTGCATATCCGGCGTGTACGCCGGCGAGTTCGGGGATTCCGAGATCGTCTCCTCCCTGCGCCTCCGCACGGACCGCTTCCTGGAAAAGGAGGGCCGCCGCCCGCGGATCCTGATGACCAAGATGGGCCAGGACGGTCATGACCGGGGGATCAAGGTGGTGGCCACGGCCCTGGCGGACATGGGCTTCGACGTGGATATCGGACCCATGTTCCAGACCCCCGAGGAGGCGGCCGGGATGGCCGTGGACAACGACGTGCACATGGTGGGCGTCTCCAGCCTGGCCGCCGGACACAAGACCCTGGTGCCCCAGCTCCTGGAAGCCCTCCGGCAGCACGGCGGCGGGGAGATCATGGTCTTCGTGGGGGGCATCATTCCGCCCCAGGACTACGATTTCCTCCGGAAGGCGGGCGTGGCCGGAATTTTTGGGCCGGGCACCCCCATCCCCGATTCGGCCAACCGGATCCTCAACGCCCTGGAGCAACGCCCGTGACCCCGGCTGACCCGGAAGCCCTGGTCCAAGGTGTGCTTGGCGGCGATCGACGGGCGCTTTCCAAGACCATCACTCTGGTGGAAAGCGCCCGGGAAGACCATTCGGATCTCGCCCGGGACGTTCTCGCCCGGCTCCTGCCTCACACGGGCCGGGCCACGCGGGTGGGCATCACCGGGGTTCCCGGCGTGGGCAAGAGCACCTTCATCGAAAGCTTCGGCCTCTGCCTGATCGGCCGGGGGCACCACCTGGCCGTGCTGGCGGTGGACCCCAGCAGCAAGCGCAGCGGCGGCAGCATCATGGCCGACAAGACCCGCATGGAGCACCTGGCCGTGGCGCCCCAGGCCTTCATCCGGCCCAGCCCCTCCGGGGGCACTCTCGGCGGGGTAGCGCGCAAGACCCGGGAATCCATACTCATTTGCGAAGCGGCGGGCTACGACGTGATCATCGTGGAAACCGTGGGGGTGGGGCAGTCGGAAACGGCCGTGGCCTCCATGGTGGATTTCTTTCTGGTGCTGATGCTCGCCGGCGCCGGCGACGAGCTCCAGGGGATCAAGAAGGGCGTGCTGGAGCTGGCCGACGCCATCGCCATCACCAAGGCCGACGGGGACAACGTGGCCAAGGCGCGGCAGGCCGCCCGCGCCTATGCCAACGCCCTCCACCTGCTGGCGCCCGCTTCCCCCTCCTGGTCGCCGCCGGTGAGCATCTGCAGCGCGCTGACCCTCGAGGGGGTGGAAGCTATCTGGGAGACCATCTGCGAGCACAACCGCCGGTTGCGCGCCAGCGGGGAGCTGCCCGCCCGCCGGCGCCGACAGGCCTTGGACTGGCTGGACGAGCTGCTGGATGAAGGCCTGCGGAGGCGGTTCTTCCGCCACCCCGCGATCCGCAAACGCCTGCCGGACCTCCGCCGGGAGGTGGCCTGCGGGGCGGTGTCGCCCACCCAAGCCGCCGAAAAATTGCTTTTTTTGCTTGACAATCAAAACCTGCTCTAGAAGTATCTCTTTTTCCGGTTAGCTTCGGCGGTTTTCCGACGCCGCCTCAGTCGGTCCCGAGCGCCGGAGGTCGAATCCGTGGGGCGCCTTCTCTGATGAACAACCCTGGCAGGAAAGGAATCGCATAATGGGTGTGACGGAAGACAAAATCAAAAATCTCAAGGAGCGGGAGCAGCGCATCCTTGGGATGGGCGGCTCCAAGGCCGTCGCCAAGCACCATGAGGCCGGCAAGCTCACCGCCCGCGAACGGCTGGACCTGCTATTCGACCCGGGCACATTCCGGGAAATCGATATGTTCGTCACCCACCGTTGCGTGAATTTTGACATGCACGCCGTGGAAATTCCCGCCGACGGGGTGGTCACCGGTCATGGCCGGGTCAACGGCCGGCCGGTATTCGCCTTTGCGCAGGATTTCACCGCCCGGGCCGGCAGCCTGGGGGAAATGCACGCCAAAAAGATCTGCAAGGTCATGGACCTGGCCCTGAAGGCCGGCGCCCCCATGGTCGGGCTGAATGACTCCGGAGGGGCCCGCATCCAGGAAGGCGTCGATTCCCTGTCCGGCTTCGGCCAGATCTTCTTCCGCAACTCCGCGGCCTCGGGCACCATCCCGCAAATCTCGGCCATCATGGGGCCGGCGGCCGGCGGCGCGGTCTACTCTCCGGCCATGACCGATTTCATTTTCATGGTGAAAAAGACCAGCTACATGTTCATCACCGGTCCCGAGGTCATCAAGGCGGTCACCGGTGAGGAGATCAGCTTCGAGGACCTGGGCGGCGCCATGACCCACAACGAGAAAAGCGGGGTGGCCCATTTCGCCTGCGAAAACGACCGGGAGACCATCGCACGCATCAAGCAGCTCCTGGACTACCTGCCGTCCAACAACATGGAAGACCCTCCCGTGGCGGCCACCGGCGATGACCCCCGCAGGACCGATCCGTCCCTGGACGCCATCATCCCCGACGACCCCAACCGGTCCTACGACATGAAGGCGGTGATCCGCTCCATCGTGGACCAGGGGGTGTTCTTCGAGCCCCACGAATACTTCGCCCCCAATATCGTGGTCTGTTTCGCACGCCTCAACGGCCGCACGGTGGGCATCATCGCCAACCAGCCGGCCAAACTGGCCGGGTGCCTGGACATCAACGCCTCCGACAAGGCCACCCGCTTCATCCGCTTCTGCGATGCCTTCAACATCCCGCTGCTCACCATCGCCGATGTCCCCGGCTACCTGCCGGGCAGCGAGCAGGAATGGGGCGGCATCATCCGCCACGGGGCCAAGCTGCTGTGGTGCTACTCCGAGGCCACGGTGCCCAAGCTCATGCTCACCACGCGCAAGTCTTACGGCGGGGCCTATATCGGCATGTGCTCCAGGCACCTGGGCGCCGACATGGCCTTTGCCTGGCCCAGCGCGGAGATCGCGGTCATGGGGGCCGAAGGGGCGGCCAACGTCATTCATGCCCGGGAGATCCGGGCCGCCGAGGACCCGGACGCCGTCCGCCGGCAGAAGATCGCCGACTACGAGCAGCTCTTCAGCAACCCTTACTGCGCGGCGGCCCGCGGCTACATCGATGCGGTCATCGAACCGAGCCAGACCCGCGCGCGGCTGATCGCCGCCCTCGAAGCCCTGAGCGGCAAGCGCGAGCTGCGGCCGGCCAAGAAGCACGGCAACATTCCCATGTAAGCGGGGCGCATGGACGCGCTCCGGCCGGCGGCTCCGGCCGCAAGGGGTCGTGGGCGGGTTTGGTGGTCGTGGTCGTAAATACGGTGTCCCGAGACGGTTGCGGCGCCATGTGGGCGCGGCAGCGGCCCGTGCATACCCGGCTGTGTGCACGGACCGGGCAACGCCGGCGGCACGTGGCGCCCGGGCCATCGACGGTCATCGTATTTACGATCACGGCCACCAAGCCCCGGGGAGGGCGGCATCCGCTGTCCGCCCTCCGCAACGGCCAGGTTCCCGGGGCATGTCCGTCCACCGCAGGATTGCGCGGGATCTGATTCAAAGGAGCTATCGGCATGGAACGCCTGGACGCTATCTTCAACCCCGCCGCGGTGGCCGTGGTGGGGGCCTCCAACACCCCGGGCAAGGTGGGCCACGACATCTTCGTCAACATCCTCAAGGGCGGCTACACGGGAACCCTCTACCCCGTCAACCCCGGCGCCCGCAGTGTCGCCAGCGTGCGGGCCTACCCGGCCATTGCCGACATACCCGACGGGGTCGATTTGGCCATGATCATCCTGCCGCCTCCGGCCGCCCTCAAGGCCGTGGAGGATGCCATCGCCAAGGGGACCCAGGGGATCGTCATCGTCTCGGCCGGCTTCCGGGAGGTCGGCGGCCAGGGCCTTGACATCGAGCAGCGCATCGTGGACCTGTGCCGCGAGGCCCGGGTGCGGCTGGTGGGTCCCAACTGCCTGGGGGTGATCAACCCCAACCCCCAGGTGCGCCTGAACGCCAGCTTCGCCGCCCGCATGCCCAAGGCCGGCAACATCTCCTTCATTTCCCAGAGTGGGGCCCTGTGCACGGCGGTGCTGGACTTCGCCGCCGACCGCGAGTTCGGGTTCTCCAAGTTCATCTCCATCGGCAACAAGGCCGACGTGGACGAGCTCGACCTGCTGCGCTACCTGCACGCCGATCCGGACACCGAGGTGATCATGCTCTATGTCGAGGAACTGCGGCGCAGCGGCCGGGAGTTCATCGAGGCCGTCAAGGAGATCACCTCCGGGGCCAAGCCCAAGCCCGTGATGGCCATCAAGTCCGGACGCACCACCGCCGGGGCGGCGGCGGCGGCGTCGCACACCGGGTCGCTGGCCGGCTCCGAGGCCCTCTACGACGCGCTGTTCAAGCAGTGCGGCGTCATCCGGGTGGAATCCATCGACGAGCTGTTCGACTTCGGCAGCGCGTTCGCCTACAAGAACGAAAGCGCCCTGGGCAAGCGGCGGCGCAAGGTCCCCGAGGGCAACCGGGTGGCCATCGTGACCAACGCCGGGGGCCCCGGCATCGTGGCCACCGACATGACGGTCTCCAGCGGGCTGCGCCTGGCCGAGTTCGGCGAAGCGACCATCGCCGCCCTGGCCGGCCACCTGCCGACGGCGGCCAACCTGCACAACCCGGTGGACGTCATCGGGGACGCGGCCCCGGACCGCTACGAGAACGCGCTGGCGGCCGTGATCCACGATGAGCACGTGGACGGGGCCCTGGTGATCCTCACCCCCCAGTCCATGACCAACGTGCTGGGCACGGCCGAGGCCATCGCCCGCATCGCCCGGCGCAGCCACAAGCCCGGCGCTGGTCCCCGGAATTAG
>DJGG01000240.1 GCA_002432195.1 Desulfobacteraceae bacterium UBA5852 | reverse complement strand
GAACATCGCCTTCGGCCTCAAGGTGCAGCGCGTCCGCTCCGGGGAGGTCGCGGAAAAGGTGGACGAGATTCTGGCCTACATGCAGTTGGCGGGCATGCAGGGCCGCTACCCCCAAGAAATGAGCGGCGGCCAGCAGCAGCGGGTGGCCCTGGCCCGCATGCTGGTGAACCGCCCCGAGATCCTGCTGATGGACGAGCCCCTGTCCAACCTGGACGCCAAGCTCCGCCTGGAAATGCGCGCGGAGATCAAGAGCATCCATTCCCAGACCGGCGCCACGACGGTCTACGTGACCCACGACCAGGTGGAAGGCCAGACCATGGCCAGCCAGATCGCCGTGATCAACAAAGGGGTCATCGAGCAGATGGCGCCCCCCAAAACCGTCTACCGGCGACCGGCCAACCTCTTCGTGGCCGACTTCATCGGCAGCCCCCCCATCAACCTGGTGGAGGGCCGCACGGGCCGCCGCGGAGAAGCCGCCGGCATCCTCATCGACGACGGGGCGATCTTTCTCCAGACCGCCCACGCGGGCCTTCCCGCCGGCACGGCGGTGGTGGCGGCCATCCGCCCCGAGAACATCGCCGTCGTCGCAACACCCCAGCCCAACGCCCTCGAGGGGGAGGTGCGCACGGTCCTGCCCGCGGGACCCGAAACGGTGCTGCGGGTGCGCCACGGGGCCCACGTGTTCAGCCTCCTGGCCCACCAGGATGTCGACCTGGCCCCCGGGGCCCGGATCCACATGCACCTGCCCCCGGCCCATATCCTGGTCTTCGACCAGCAGACCGGCAACCTGTTGCCCTGAGGAGGCCTGCACCCTTGAACGCGCAAAACATCGCGGATTTTACGGCAGCGGTTCGACGGGCCGCCGAACGCTTTCTCCCCCTGGCGCGCCAGGGGAGGCTGCCCGTCACCCTCGTGCATCACAACGACGCCGACGGGATGGCGGCGGCCGCGGCCCTGGCCTACGCCCTGGGCCGCCTGGACGTGGATTTCCGCCTGCAACCGGTGGAAAAGGTGCACGCGCCCATCCTGGAGAAAATCCATGCCCCCGGCGGGGACATCGTCCTCTACGCCGACCTGGGGGGCCAGTCCTGCCATCTGATCGGCGGGTATGCGACCGGAAACCCCCTGGTGTTCATCCTGGACCACCACCTGCCCGGGGGTGCGGTGCCCGGCCACGTCATCCACCTGAACCCCGAGCTTTTCGGCATCAGCGGGGACACGGACGCCTCGGGGGCCGCCGTGGGCGCCTGCTTTGCCCGGGCGCTCGCCGGGGGCTGCTCCCCGCCGGCGAGCGGCCCGTCGGACCTGCCGGCCCTGCTGGGCGTGCTCGGGGCCATCGGGGACGGGCAGATGCCGGCGGGAGCGCTCAGCGGGCTGAACCGCATGCTCCTGGAAGCCGCCCTGGCGGCGGGCGACCTCCAGGCGTCCCCCGGGGGATTCACCATCCCCCGCCTGGGGCACCGGACCGCCCGGGAGGTGGTGGACCTCCTCGACCTCCTGGGCTCGGTGGGCTTCTACGCGGGCCATGCCGCCACGGGGGTGGATTTTCTTCTGGGAAAGGATGCGGGGGAAGCGCAGCGCGTCACGGAGGGCCTCGCGGACCTGAAGGCTTCCGCCTTCCGCCGCGAGGAGGAAACCGTCCGCCGGCAGGGCCTGGGCGGCTCCCGCCATTTTCAATGGGTGGACGTGAAGGACCGTTTCAAGCCCATGGGGGTCAAGGCCATCGGCCTGTTCCTCGAGGATCTCGGCGCCCGGGGCCTGGCCACCGCGGACCGCTACCTCATCGGGTTCCAGCACCTGCCCGCCGAGATGCCGGGCCTCGGCCGACTCGACCAGGCGCTCACCAAGATCTCCGCCCGGGTGCCCCCGGCCCTGAAAGCCGCGATCCAGCAAGGCGGGCTTCCGGACTTCATGACCCTCATCCCCGGGGCGGCCGCCCGGGTGCAGGGAAGCGCCGACGGCTGCCACCGGTTCGCCGCGGCGGCCTTGATCGCCCAGGGACGGGAAGGGGATTTTCTGGAGGCCCTGGAGCAGGTTCTGGCCCAGGCGCGATAGAAGTATAGGCAAGGCCGACGCGCACGGTATTGGCCGCCAGGTCGATGTCGAAGGCCGAATAGGCGTTTCGATCGCTGGTGTCGGCGCCCTCGCTGAGGTTCCCCAGGCCCCCCTCGAACCCCGCGTCCGCCCTTTTGTGGCCCCCCCGATACCGGCGCCGGCGTTACGGCCGGTCCAGCTCGGAGCGGACGGCAAGCCCTATTTTTTCGAGGGTGTAGGGTTTTTTGATATAGCGGCCCGCGCCCAGGCGCTGGGCTTCATGGACCTGTGCGGATTCGGCGTAGCCGCTGGCAATGACCGCCTTCTGGCCGGGGACGATCTCCAGAATGGCGCGGAAGGTTTCCAGCCCGTTCATACCGCCCGGCATGATCATGTCGAGGATCAGCACGGCAAAACGTTTTTCGTGGATCAAGGCCACCGCTTCCTCACCGCTGGCGGCCGCATGGACGTCATATCCGAGCCGCTGCAGCATGCGCCCGGCCAGATCGCGTTGTTCCGGTGCATCGTCAATGATCAGGACGGACTCGCCCTTGCCGAGATAGTCGTCGATATAGACCGAGGCGGGAGTTTCCTTGTCTGAGCGGGACGCCGGGAAATAGAGGGAAAAGGTCGTGCCGGACCCCTCCGCGGTGACGATATCGATGAAGCCGTCATGGTCCTTCACCGTACCCCATACCACGGACATGCCCAGGCCCGTGCCGCTGCGTCCCATCACCTTCTTGGTATAGAAGGGCTCGAAGATCTTCTCCAGGTCGGCGCGCGGTATGCCGATGCCCGTGTCCGCAATCTCCAGGATGCAGTACTCGCCTTCGGGGATGACCTCGAAGCCCACGAGGGGTTTGTCGACATAGCAGTCCCGCGTGGAGACGGTCACCCGTCCGCCGGCGGGCATGGCATCGGCAGCGTTGGCCACGAGGTTCATGATCGTCTTGGAGATGTGCGTCCCGGAGCCCATCACGTTCAGCATGTCCCCGGCCAGGTCGGCCGTCACCGCGAGGTCGTTGCGGTCGTCGACGATCTTGCGGTACTCCGGCGAGGCCAGGAACTCGTTGACGATATGGGTGAGGTTGATCACCTTCTTGGCGGCCGTGCTCCTGCGGGCCAGGGTCAGCAGATCCTGCACGATTTCGGCGGCCTTTTCCCCGGAGCGCTTGATCGCCAGCAGCGGCTGCCGCAGGGGGTGGCCTTCCTCGATGTCCAGGAGGAGAAAATCCGGGTAGCTGACGATGCCGCTCAGGATGTTGTTCAGGTCGTGGGCCACGCCGCCGGCCAGGGTCCCCAGGGATTCGAGCTTGCGGGCGTTCTGCAGCTTGATTTCCAGGGCCCGTTTCTCCTCCTCCGCCTTGCGGATCGCGGTGAGATCGTGGATCACGGCCATCGCCCGCGTGGGAATTCCATTTTCGTAAAAAAACCGTGCATTGGAAAGCACCCAGAATTCCCGGCCGTGCTTCCCGGCGAGCTTGTATTCCGTAGTCAGTTGGGACGGCCTGGTGGTGAACACCTCCGCGACCAGGGACGTTAGCATTCCCTTGCTCTCCTCCGCGAGGATCGCGAAGGGATCCAGCTCCAGCAACTCGCTGCGGGTGTACCCCGAGTATTGGCACATGACATCGTTGACGCTGACAAACTTCAGGGTCTGCATGTCGAATTCGTATATTCCGGCGGGTGCGTGCCGGACGAGATTCTTGTATTTCTCCTCGCTTTCCCTGAGCGCCTTTTCGTAATGGATTCTTTCGGTTACATCCCTTGCGGCGCCCTGCACCGCCCTGGGCCGGCCCTCGTCGTCCAGGATGAGCCGGTTGCGGTATTCCAGCAGGACCTCACGGCCCGAGCGCGTGAGGACTTTGAGGTACCCGTCGTCCGCGCCGGTGGCCAGGACGCGCTCCAGGTAGGCGTCGAATTCAGGCCTGCGCCCCGGGGGAATCAGCTCGCGGATATTGGCCCCGTCGAGATCCTCACGCCGCCAACCGTACTCCGTCTTGAAGTGGATGTTGGTTTCCAGCAGACGGCCGTCCAGGTCATGGATGCAGATCAGATCCGAACCGTTTTCGAACAGATTGCGGTATTTTTTCTCGCTCTCGGCAACCCGCCGTTCGATCGCTTTGCGCTCGGAAATGTCCCGGGTGACGCCCATGAGGGCCGTGGGCGCGCCCTTCGGATCGCGGATGAAGGTAATCGTGGTCTCGGCCCAGGCATAGCCGCCGCCTTTTATCGATTGCTCGATTTCGACCCGTCGCGACCGCTGGGGGTCCACGCCCGGGCGGCCGTCGGTAGCCAGCTCCGCTTCGAGGAGTCTGCGCACCTCGGCCAAGGACATGGGCGACAGGGTCTGTTCCAGGCTCATGGCCACGGCTTCAGCCGCTGTAAATCCACGGTTTCGCGCCACCGAGGGGCTGATGTAATCGAATTTGAGGGTTTCCAGGTCCATGATCCAGAGGGTGTCGGAGACGTTCTCCGCCAGGAGGCGGAACCGGCTTTCCGAGGCCGTCAATGCGGAGCGTTGACGCTCCAGCGCCCGGGTGGCCTCGGCAAGCGCCTGCCGGCTGCGTTCGAGCTCCGCCGCCAGACGCTGGACCTCATGGTTTCCGTCCTGGATCGAGCTGATTTCCCTGGTGCCCATGCAAGGCGTGTCGTCGGTCATCGGTCCTTCAGATCGGGCAAGCATCCCGTTTGCGAAAATTGAGCCGGCCGCGGCTTCGATCGGCACACGGGCCGGCAACCGTCCCGCCCCACCGGGAGGGGTTTGCGGATGTGGGGAGATTCGATCCCTCGATCCTTATCGGCACCTGGGCCGATTGGTTAAGTCCCGGTCGACCCGGCGGCCGCAAAAAACCGGTACGACGCGCTCGTACCGGGTGTGCCGGGGCGGCTCCGGCGGTGGCCCCCAGCCGATCCGGACCCGCAAGGTGCTCACCACGCGGTTCCGGGCGCTGCGCGGGTCGCGGTTCCCTGCGCTTCTACGGTTCGATTTCCATCAGGTAGGCTTGCACGGCTTGCCGGTTGGGGCGCATGTCGGTCACCTCGACGGCCCGTGACATCGCCTGCCCGGTCAATGGCCCACTGGCGGCGCGAATGTTCCTGCCGGTCGGCGCGGCAGCGCGCGGCCTTGCGGACCCTCGGGCGGCGTGGCCTCGATAGCGCCGCTCCTGTCCAGGGCGGGCCATGCGGGCTGCCGGGATTCGAGTTACGTGTAGAAGAACCGCCCGCCCCCGAAGGACCAGTTCTCCCAGCGGGTCTCGTTGAAGACGATCATGACATCCTCGCCGGAAAGGCCCAGGCGCTCGGCCGCCGCCACGACGGAGGCGGCGATCCGGCGTTTCAAGGCAAGGCGCGGCGCGATGNNCAATCCCGCCGTCGGCGGGACATATCGGCCTGAAGCGCAGTTTATCCACAGCCTGCTAAGGTTCCAGGGCGCTGTGCAAGGAACCCTCCAGCAGCGCCAGCATCGCGTCGATCTCCTCCGTGGACACATTAAGGGCGGGCATGAAACGCAGCAAGTTCGGCCGGGGCGCATTGAGCAATAGCCCCGCGTCCCGGGCGATCTCCGTCACCTTGGGGGCCATGGCCTGGTTCAGGTCGAGGGCCGCCAGCAGGCCGCGGCCGCGGACCTCGCCCAGCCCGAGACGCGCGGAGAGGTGCGACAGGCCCTCCATCAGGTACGCCCCGCGCGCCGCCACCCCTTCCAGGAAACCGGGGGCCAGCACCGCCGCCATCACCGCGCAACCGACGGCGGCCATGAGCGGGTTGCCGTTGAAGGTGCCGCCCTGGTCGCCGTCGGCAAAACAAGACACACCCTCCGTCGCCGCCAGCGCGGCGAGGGGCACGCCGCCCCCCAGCATCTTCCCCAGGGTCATGATGTCCGGCTCGATGCCGGCGTGTTCGTAGCCCCAGAGCCTGCCGGTACGGCCCACGCCGGTCTGGATTTCGTCCACCACGAGGAGCAGGTTTCGCCGGCGGGTCAGCGCGCGCAGATCGCGCAGGAAGGCGTCCGTCGCCGGGAGCACGCCGGACTCGCCCTGGATCGGCTCGAGCATGACCGCGACCGTCGCCGCGCTCACCAGCCGCTCCACCGACGCCAGGTCGTTGAGCCGCGCCTTGGGGAAGCCGGGGACCTTGGGCTCGAAGAGGTCCCGGAAAGCCGGCTTGCCGGAGGCGGACATGGTGGCCAGGGTGCGGCCGTGGAACGAATCCTCGAAGGTGATGATCTCGTAGGCCCCCGCCTTGTGCAAGGCCCCCCACTTGCGCGCGAGCTTGATGGCGCCCTCATTGGCTTCCGCGCCGCTGTTGGTGAAGAACACGCGCTGGAAGGCGCTGTGCTCCACGATCTGCCGGGCCAGTTGCATGGCGGGCGCATTGTAGAACGCGGGGCTGGGGGTGATCAGCCGGCGCGCCTGCCGGGCCAGGGCGTCGACGATCGCGGGCGGGCTGTGGCCCAGGCAGTTCACCGCCCAGCCCTGGACGAAGTCGAGATAGCGCTTGCCCGTGTGGTCCCACAGCCAGGACCCCTCGCCGCGCACGAAGACCAGCGGCGGCCGGGAGGTGATCTCCATCAGCGCCTGGGCGGCGCATTCGTCGAACGTCATGTGCCCTCCTCCGGGGGGCGCGCCCCTTGGGTCGAGTCCGCCCCGCGCGCCCGTCTGGGATGATCGGTCGGGCGGCCTACCGGGCTCCCCGCGGTCGGTCCCTGACCGGGTCATCCATATGCCATGCCGTGCAGCGTTCCAGGGGATGCGTATAGCGCGCGGGGCTCACCGGGACAATCCCTTTTCAGCCGCCGGTGGGGGGCGCACCGGAGGAAAGACCGGGCAGGAGCCCGAATCCCCGGGAAGCGGTCGCCCTCGCCGTATCCCCCCGGGCCGGTCTGGAAAAAGCCCTACAGGGGAAGGCGGCGGTCTCCGGGTCTTGCGGGAAACGCTCGCGAAGTTGGCCATCCTCGGGGCATGTACCCAATTATGGGCCCCGCCCCTTCCTCGCCCGCTCAGGTCAGGGGACAACCGCGCTGTCGCGCGGGTTCAACCCTTGGCCTCCACGTGCCGGCCGAAGTGGTCCAGAATGGCCTGCCAGCCTTGGCGCTGGAGTTCGGCAGGGTTCTCGGTCTCCGCGTCGAACGTCTCCTTCACGCGGACGCCGCCGGGGCGCTCGGCAAACTCCACCGTGACCTCCCGGCCGTCGCTCATCCGGTACGCGATGGTCTTGTAAGGCACGATGCGGGTGTACGTGCCCTCGAAGTCGAAGCCTTCGCTGCCGTCCTTGGCCTCCATGCGCGATGCGAACTTGCCGCCTTCGCGCAGATCGACGGTGCTCCGGGTCGTGTGCCAGTCATCCTGGGCGCTGTTCCACTGCTGGATGTCCGCCGGGTTGTTCCAGGCGTCCCAGACCCGGTCCAGCTTGGCTTTTACGACCGTCTCGACGGTGATCTTCATGGGTGTCCTCCGGGTGGCTCGCAGGCTGTGGATAAACCGGCATCAGGTCGGAAGGCAAGGCGCGGGCCGATGGGAAAAGCGGAGCAACCTAATAGGGTTGTGAGCATTTTCCCGAGGCCTGCAACGCAGCCTTTCGGCCTCAGGCGCAGTTTAGCCACAGTCTGTTAGGGGTTACACCCTGTAATCGAACCGGAAAGGGGAAAATCGACATCCGTTCACGGTGCGGCCCGGAACTGTCGGAGAAACACAGAAAACCCCCATGCTTTCCGGCTCAGCGGCGGATGAAAGGCGGCCGCGGGGCGAGGCGCAAACCGGAAAAATACGCCTGTATGTCGAGGATTGGAACCAAGCGCCCAACGCGGAGATGAGGCCCGAGGAAAGGTTCTGGAACCACTCCTATCCTCTATCGAGGCACCTTGCCGGCTATTGTTGCAGCATCGCTTCCCACTCGTAGATCTTGTCCTGGGAGCTTCGGGCATCCTGGGCGTCGGGTTCCAGAAGCAGGTATTGTTTCAGGTTCGTCCGGTTTTAACGAACTTGGTTAACGGGCGGTTCAACCCAGCCGGGAAAAGGCAAACAGCCCGGACAATGGATGCGGGCGGCGTTCGATCTGCGCGCGCAGCAATCCGGCGCCGAGCATGCTGTAGGTGATGCCGTTGCCACCGTAGGCCAGCGCGAACAGCACGCGCGCCCCGTACTGCGGGTGGCGACCGAACAGCGGCAGCCCGTCGCTGGTTTCAGCGAAGGTGCCGGCCCAGGCAAAGGCCGGTCGTGCCTGAAGGTGAGGAAACAAGCGGGAGATCTTGCGCTGCAGCGTCGCAGCCTTGCGGTCGACCAACCGATCCCGGCGGGCCGGGATGTCGCGGTCGTCGTCTTCACCACCGACCAACAGCCGTCCATCGCCGGTGCTGCGCAGGTACAGATACGGCCGCGCGGACTCCCACAGCAGCGTGCCGGCCAACCAGCGCAGCTCGGCAGGATCGACGGGATCGCTGATGTAGGCGTAGCTGCTGCGATTCTTCGCGACGCGCCGGCGCAACCAGCATTGCGCTTCGTAGCCGCTGGCAATCACGGCGTGTCCCGCCTTGATCGATATGCCACTGGCGGTGGTGAGCTGTACCGAACGCGCGGTCGCCTTGATGGATTTCACCTGCGTGCGATCGAACACGCGCGTGCCCTGTCGCTGCATCCTGCGCAGCAGTCGTGAGGCGAGCCGATAGGGATCAACCCGAGCGGCCACCGAACTGAGGATGGCGCCAGGCGCAGTCAGTCCGAACTCGTCCTTGAGCGCGGCGCGGCTCAGCCAGCGAACCGGAAAGCCGTGCTTTTCCCGCCAGGCAAATTCGTCGGCCAAGCGTGAATGATCAGCGCGATTGCTGGCGTAGTACAAGCTTTGGCAGGGGGCGAAATCGACATCTTTGACCTCTTGGGCAACTGCGCCGATCTCGCTGATCGCGCGCAGGCAGGATTGATACGCCAGGAGCGCCGTGGCCTGGTCATAGCGCCTGGCGAGATCTATCGCGTGGGTATCGATTTCATACTGCAGCAAGGCGGTGCTGGCCGATGTGCTGCCCCAGCAGACATCGCGCTGCTCGAGCACGACGACATCGTGACCATGGCCAGCCAATTCATCGGCGATCAGCGCGCCGGTGATGCCGGCGCCCACCACCGCCACATCGCAACGCAGGTCGGCATCGAGCCGCGGGAAGGCGTACATCAGGCCATTCTTGACCGCCCAGTACGGATATCCGCTTTTCAAATCCACAGGCGACTCCTAACGTATCATTTCCGGCGTGTGAGCCAAGCAGCGCGACCCGGCGGCGACCGTCGCGCCGGTGGGTGGCCACGCCGAGCGCAAATCGGAAGTGGATGTCTGCGGTTGATCGAGCGCGGGGGAAGTAGGGATCGCTCCCTGCATTGCAATTCTCGCGCTCCAGGGCAATCCCCTTTTCGTGGCGATCAGTTCCCCCCGCGCCATCGATCGGCTCACCGCCGCCGCCGATATCCCCAACTGCCTGGCGACCGCGGTCAAAAGCGTCCTATCCGGCAGGTCAAGATCCGGCAACTTTAAATGTCGGGAGCATCTCTAAACCCGCACAGCCGTAACCGGAGGCACGGCTGTACGGGGACGTCAATCTCTATTGGAGAACAGAAAGTGAATCTTTTTCTTAGGCTATGTTTAACTTTTTCAGCCTTTCACCCGCTTGATGGTCCCATTGCTTAGCATTTGCTGAAACTGAGATAACAAGGCCCTTTCCTCCTTGTCAATATGACTATCATCGTGAGCACATTCCATGATTTTATTATACTCATCTGGGGTTACTTCCAAGTCTCGGATAGCATGATTGATAAGATCCTTGAGGTTCGAAGCTGACTTGCTTGGCTTTTTCATCAGTATGGCCTCCTTGATTAAACGGTGATCGACATTCGATTTCGTTCATTCTCCCGGTTACCACTTGTCTCAATTCATTTTAGATCTCCCTTCTTTAATAAACCTACCTCAAATCTCGCATATAATCCACTTTTCAGGATATTATCACAATCATGCCGCGACCGGACGATAGGCTTCACGGGGAGCGGTGCCTTGGGTGCGCTCCCGTGCAAGCAGTTGTCAGGCGGCCTTTCCCGCGTTGGGTTTGGCTGGATTTCCAACCACAATGGCACCTGCGGGAACATCACGCGTCACCACGCTCCTGCCCCGACAAAATTTTCTCTTTTTCGCTTTTCATCATGGCATTGCGGATGTCGAACGCTCCGCATAGCCCGTGACAGATCGGACCGTCGGCTACAACGCCTTGTTAGACGCCACTTCTCAAGTTCTCAACGGTTACGCCCTATGGGATCCTCTCGGGAAGTCTGCTGCCCGAGCTGTTGGGCGAGCCCGATGAGAATTCCTTCGGGACCCCGGATGTAGCAGAGCCGATATATGTTTTCATACTGGATCACTTCTCCGACGAGCTTCGCGCCGCGTTTGCCGAGCCGGACGAGCGTATCGTCGATGTCCTCCACGGTGAACATGACGCGCAGGTAACCGAGAGCGTTCACTGGGGCGCAGCGGTGGTCGGCTGCCACGGGCGGCGTGAGGAAGCGGGACAGCTCGAGCCGGCTGTGACCGTCCGGCGTACGCATCATGGCAATCTCGACGTGCATGTCGCGCAATCCGGTGACGCCATCTGCCCAGTCGCCTTCAACCGTGGCACGCCCCTCGAGATCGAGACCAAGTTCGGTGAAGAATTCAATGGCGGCATCGATGTCTTCTACCACGATGCCGACGTTGTCCATGCGCTTGACCGTCATGATGTCTCCTTGGCGTCTAACGCGTGAACCACACCGCGCCGCTAACAGGCTGTGGATAAACTGCGCCTCAGGCCGAAATGCGGC
>DJGG01000247.1:517-11941 GCA_002432195.1 Desulfobacteraceae bacterium UBA5852 | reverse complement strand
CCTGTGGATAAACTGCGTCTCGGGCCGAAAGGTCCCGGCGACGGCGGGATTGGCCGCAGAGCGGCACTCCCCGGCGGATCTTGGAATTTCGGGGGGGCGCGCGCCGTGGGGCAATGCTCGCGACCCAGCGAGGTTGGCTCGCGCTTTTGCCATCGGCTCGCGCCGGGCCTTTCGACCGGATACGTGTTGATTCGCAGGGGCTAGGCTTGCGAAGACGTTGATGGGCGGCCCGGGGCGGTCCCGGGGATGGTGGTGGGGGAATCCGCCGGCAGGGTCACCGTGAAACGCGAGCCCGCGCCCCTCTCCGAGGTCACCTCGATCCGGCCGCCGTGCTGCATCACGATCTTGCGGGAGATGAAAAGTCCCAGCCCCGTGCCGCTCTTGCCCTTGGTGGAGAAGAAGAGGCGGAAGAGATTGTCCACGGTTTCGGCGTCCATGCCGATGCCGTTGTCCTCGATCTCGAAAACCACCGATCCGTTCGCCTGGCGCGCCCGCAGGTGCACGCGGTGCGGCTTGCCCGAGGTATCCGCCGCGCAGGCGTCGGCGGCGTTGCCCAGGATGTTCACCAGGGCAGAGGCCAGGGCCTCCCCGTCGACCTCGAAGCTTCCCCCGGCGGCCTCCAGGTCGACGGCGAAGTCGATGCGCTGCTCGCGCATGCGGCTTTCCACGGTGCGGGCCACGTCCTGGGCGAATTCGGCCACCTCCAGGCGCTCCCGATCCAGGCGGCGCTCCTTGGCGTAATACAGGATGTCCAGGACCATGGTGCGGATGCGCTTGGCCATCTGCTCCACGATCTGGCGCCCCTCGCGGATTTCCCCCTCGTCGGCGGTCTTGAGCCCCGCGTCCAGGAGATAAAGGCCCCCATCCAGGCCCGTGAGCAGCCCCTTGATGCCGTGGGAGACCGAGCCGATCATCATCCCCAGGTTGGTGAGGTGGCTCTGAAGCCGGCGGATGGCGGTGATGTCGGCGGACATCTCCATCACGTGGGTGATCTGGCCTTGGGCGTTGCGGATGGGGGCCGTGTTGATCAGCACGTGGACCTCGTCCCCGTCCCGGGTGGTCACCACGGTTTCGGACTGGTGGGAGGCGCCGTCGGCAAAGGAGGCCATCACCGGGCAGTCCTCGCAGGGCGTGTCCCGTTGCTTGTAGACCCGGAAGCAGTGCTCGCCCAGCCCGGCGCCGAAATCCTCCTGGAAGGCCCGGTTGGCCTCCGTGAGGCGCAGGGCGCGGTCCTGGACGGTGATATAGCAGGGCACCTCGTTGAAGAGCTGGCGGTAGCGCTGGCGGACCGATTCCAGGTCTTCGGACAGGCTCTGGACCTCGCCGATGTCCGAGGAGATCTCGAGCACCAGCTCCACCCCGCCCGCCCGGTTGCGGATGGGCATGGTGTGGACCGCCATGGCCACCTCCTGGCCGTTGATGCGGATGTGCTCCACGCTGCGGCGGTAGGTCTGCAGGCGCAGCGTCTCCCCCACGGGGCAGAGCTCGGGGGCGGCCGCAGAGCCGCTGTAGATGGACCAGCTGGGCTGACCCACGCGGTCCCCCAGGCGCTCCCTGAAGAAACGGTTGACGGCCACGATGCGCTGGTCGCGGTCGTGCACCGACACCAGGCAGGGGATGTCGTCGAAGGTGCGCATGCCCTCGGGGAGGTCCCGGCCGATGTGCTGGATGGCCGCGAAGAGCGCTTCCACCACCTGGCCGGCGGCCGACTGGCGTTCGGCGGCCACCAGGCGGGCGGAGGTTTCCCGCACCGTGGCCTCCAGGTTCTCGGTGTAGGCCAGGAGGCGCCGCCGCAGGGCGATTTTCTTGCGGGCCCGTTTGAGGGCCACTTCCAGGGCGTCGTTGGCGATGGGCTTGGTGATGAAGTCGGCCGCGTCCAGCTTGAGGCTCTCCACGGCCAGTTCCATGTCGCCGTGGCCGGTGATCATGATGACTTCGGTGTCGGCAGACGCCTGCTTGATGGCCCGCAGCAGGGCGAGCCCGTCCATGCCGGGCATCTTGATGTCGGTGATGACGATGGGGGGCCGGTGCCGGTGGAAGAGCTCCATGGCCGCATGCCCCTCGGCGGCGGCGAGGACCTCGTAGCCCATGTCGGCCAGCAGGATGGTGAGCACCCGGCGGATGCCGGCTTCGTCATCCACCAGCAGGATGGTTTCGCGTTTCATGGACCGTCCCCTGTCTCCTGGTGGGCGGGCGCCCCGTAAAGCCGGGACGCGGGAAGGCGCTCCCCGGGGGTGGCCGGGGAGCGTCGCCCTTCATAACGCGAGCGGCCGCCGCGCGTCAAACCCAAGGCGGCGGGGAGGACCGGTGGGGAGGAATAGCAGGGCGGGGCGGCGTGCATAGCGCCGCACGCCCGGCAAGGCGGGACGTCGAAAACCTTCGCGCGCGGACCGCGACGCGGAATCGCGGCCCGGGGCGCCCCGGTTGTCCACCGCCGGTCAGGCGGTGGCCGGCTCCCCGATGGCCCGGCGCACGTGGCCCATCAGCTTGTCCGGGTCGAAGGGCTTGCCCAGGGCGGCCACGACGTTCTTCAGCGCCAGGTGCTTGCCGGGCAGCCCGCTGATGACGATTACGGGAATGTCCTTGTATTCGGGCAGCTTGGAGTACTTGCGGTAGAAACGCGGCCCCCACTCGTCGGGCATCTCCAGGTCCAGGGTGATCAAGTTCGGTTTCTCCCGCTGCAGCACTTCCATGGCCTGCAGACCGTCGGAGGCCGAACAGGTGTCGTAGCCGTTGTCGGCAAACACCTTCAGCAGGTAGCGGACGATCACCGGATCGTCGTCGACAACCATAATCTTTTTTGCCATGGGTCACTCCTTTGACGTGAGAGGTCGAGCCGGCCCGGCCGCCGCGGGGGGGGGCGGGCCGGCCGGCCGCGAAACCGGAATCGCTCAGCGCGTGTGGCACTCGCCGCAGGTCACCGGGCCGGCGTCGCGCTCCTGGTGGCAACCCCGGCAATTGAGGTGAAAACGCCGCACCAATTCCATGGGGAATTCCCCCTCCGGGCTGCCGTGGCATTCGGAGCACTCCTGGCCCTCGGAGCTTTCCTCGGGCACCAGCTTTCCGTCCTCGTCGTAGACATGGTGGCAGACCGCGCAGTCGAGAAGACCGGCGGCCTCGTTGTGCTCGTCATGGCGGAACGCCGGGGCCGGGCGCATGGAGGTGCCGAAGCCGCTGTCCTCCACCACCTGCATGTCCTCCTGAGAATAGACCGTCAGCGCTCCACCGGTCAACACCACGGCCAGCAGGACCGGGATCATGAATCCAAGGCGCAATCGTCGCATGCTCTCGTCTCCTTCCGCAGGTCGGGGCCGGCGCACGCGCACCGGCCCGCCGTCGCCTAAGCCTGTTCGGGCTTTTCCATGACCTGGTAAATGATGTCCCCGAGGAATTTCAGGTCCATGCCGATTTCGTTGACATGGATGATGTCCTCCAGCCCCCCGTGGCAGTTGTGGCAGGGGGCGATGCAGGTGACCGCCCCCTTGCTCTTGGCCTCGAAGAGCTGCTGGGCCTTGACCTTGTTGCCGTTGACGCGCTTCATCTTCCAGGGCGGGCCACAGTTGATGACCCCGCCCCCGGCGGAGCAGCAGAAGTTGTGCTCGCGGTTGGGGTGCATCTCGATGACCTCCTCGCAGATGGCGTGCGCCACATAGCGCAGCATCTCGTGGAGGCCCCGGCCGCGGATGACGTTGCAGGGGTCATGGATGGTCACGGGCTTGTCGTACTTGCGCAGGACCGTGATCTTGCCCGTGCTCAGCAGTTCATAGAAGAACTCGATGGCGTGCACGGTGGGCACCGGGGGCATGCGCCAGCCCAGGGCCCGGTTGCCCATGTCGTAGATGGAGCGGAAGGCGTGGCCGCACTCCCCCATGACGATCTTCTTCACCCGCAGGCGCATGGCGGTCTCGAAATGGGCCTTCTTGATGCGGGCCATCATGTCGTTGTCCCCGGTGTACATGCACATGTCGCTGTTGTCCCAGCCGGGGGTGGCCGGCATGGTCCAGTTGAGCCCGGCGGTGTTGAAGATCACGGCGGCCTGGTAGATGAGCTGGGCGCGGAACTTGGGCTCGGGCCCGATCACCGAGTACATGAAATCCGCGCCTTCCTTTTCCAGGGGGATGCGCAGGTTGGGCATCTCCTCCCGGGCCTCGTCCTCCTGCCACTGGAGACTGTCGATCCACTCGTCGTCCTTGACCCACATCTGGTTGTAGGTGGCCGAGTGGCTGTGGGCCGTGTCCTGGATGTACTGGGGGGTGATGCCCAGCTTGTGGCAGATGCGCCGCACGAAGAGCATCAGGAAGGCCACGTCGATGCCGAAGGGACAGTACATGGCGCAGCGCTTGCAGAGGTTGCACTCGGTGCTGGCGATCTCCGAGGCCTTCTTCATGAAGTCCACGGAAACGACCCCCTTGCGCCGCACCATCTCGGCGATGGTCTGCTTGACCTTGCCCGCCGGGGAGAAACGGGGGTCCTTGTCGTTGGAGAGGTAGAAATGGCAGGCCTCGCTGCACAGCCCGCAGTGGACGCAGGTCTCCACGTAGGTCTTGAGGCGGGCGCCGGCCTCTCCCGCCAGCATCTCCTGGATCACCCGCTGGATCTTTTCGGGGGTCAGGCGCTCGGCGCCCTTGGCGATGCCGGAGTCGTAAATCTGCTCTTGGGTGTTACGGGGTTCGTCTAACATTCGCTTGGTCCTCCTGGCAGGCGGTGGCAGGTCGGCGGTCACCAGTCACGGGCGAACCGGACGGCGCCGAACTCCGATCCCATGTAGCCGCGGGTGAACGGAAAGAAGAACATGTGGCTGAGCTTGGTGAAGGGAATGATCACCAGCAGCACCTCACCGGAGAAGATATGCAGCAGCGTGGCCGCGGCGTGGCCGGGCAGCTGGTGGTAGGCCCAGAATCCGGACAGGAAGGGGGCGGCCACCAGGGCCAGTATGGCATAGTCCCCGGCCGTGGTGAGGTAGGCCACCTCGGGGCGCACCTTGCGCCGCACGAAGAAGAAGATGCAGGCCCCCAGAACCGCCAGGGTCAGCACGTCGGCCAGGCCGTCGGGCATGAACCACCAGTGCACGCCGAAGGCCTCGTTGATCAGGGTGATGTGAGCGAAGAGAAAGAGCGGGGCCGCCAGCAGGGCCACGTGAAATACGAAGGTGACCACCGAGAGCACCGGGCGCCGGCGCGAGTTGACGCTGGCGAAGGGGCAGATCCAGTGGAGGATCGAGCGCAGGGCGTGGTAGAAGCTCCAGTACTCGAAGACCGCCGTGTCCCGCTTGCGGGCCAGCAGGGCCCGGCTCACGAGCCGGTAGGCGATCCCGCCGAAGAAGATCCCGAAAGCCACCCAGGCCAGGGGACCGGTGAGGAAACTGTAGACGGCGTGCATGGTCGATCTCCTTTCAACCGCGGATGTCGTTGAGGGGGCGCACCAGGCGCTGGCAGACGGCTTCGGCGCCGGAGCCTTCCACGGCCCGGACGAGCAGGTACTTGCCGTCGGGGCTGAAAACCGGATCCCAGGCGGTGGTGTAGGCCTCGGGCAGCGGGCGGCCGTCCACGACTATGCGCCAGCGGTCGTCCTGCTTCACCCGGGCGGCCACATGGCGGCCGTCGGGGCTGAAGACTGGCGGCCAGACCATGTCGAAGGATTCCGCCCAGGGCGTGCCGTCCACCACCACCGTGCGCCGTCCGTCCTGGCAGGCGATGGCGGCCAGGCGCTTGCCGTCGGGGCTGAAAACCGGGTCGCTGACGTAGTCGCCGAAGGTGGTCTTCCAGGGCTGGTCGTCCACGGCCATGGTCCAGCGGCCGAAGCGGGGGGCCACAACCGCGGCCAGGCGGCGGGCGTCGGGGCTGTACAACTGGTGCCAGAGCTGCGCGTAGGCCCGCTCCCAGAGGATGCGGCCGTCCTCGGCCAGCTGCCAGCCCTTGGGGGTTTTGACCGGTGCCGTGACCCGCTCCCCGGCGGGGTGGAAGTGCGCCTCCCAGGCGGCGCTGTAGGTCCCCGGCCAGGGCTCGCCGTCCACGGCGATGGTGGTCTCGAGGAGAGTGAGGCGCACCGTGGTGGCCAGCCGGTCGCCCTTGGGGGCAAAGATCGGGTCCCAGGCATTCATGAAGTTGCGTTTCCAGACCTGGCCGTTCACGGCCACGCTGTAGCATCCCTCCTGGAACTTGAAGATGTCACCTTCGCTGAAGTCCACCGTCTGCACAACGGCCGCGGAGTGCTTTCCGTCGAGGCTCGTGGCCAGCTGGCTGAGGTTGGAGAAGGTCGTCTCCCAGGGCTGGCCGTCCAGGACCGCGAAGTATTCGCTGCCGTTCTTGGCGGCGCAGGCGATCGGGCCGCCGTTGGCCGGCAGGCGCGGATCCCAGGCATACTCGAAGGTGGACTCCCAGGCCTGACCGTCCACGGCCACGGTCCACATCCCGCCGTCGTTCACTAGGCCCGTCAGGCGCCCGTCGGCGGTGAACCGCAGGTTCCAGACCCGGTCGAAGGAGGCCTCCCAGATCTCGCCGTTGACGCAGGCGGCAAAAGCGGCCTCGTCGCTCTTGACCACGGCGGCCACCTGCTCCCCGTCCGCGCTCATCACGGGTTCCTCCACCCATCCGTAGGTCGCGGCCCACGCGCCGATGGGGGCGATCAACCGTTTTCCCGGGTTCCAGTCCCAGTTGCTGCTGTCGTTCATGTCGGCACCTCTGTTGTGAGATTCGGTTTGCGCCGGGCGTCAGCCGATCAGACGCTTGACCACGGCCAGGACCTCGTCGGCCTCCGGCGGTTTCTCCAGGTAGGCCTGCGGCTCGGGGATGATATCCCCCATGCGGACACTCAACATTTTCAAGTAATGGTAGAAGGTCTTGCGTGAAATGGCGGAAAGAATCACCACCGGTATGTCCTTGAGCGCGGGGCGGGTCTTGAGCTGGCCGTACATCTGCACCCCGCCTTCCTTGGGCATCATGATGTCCAGCACGATGAGGTCCGGACCCCGCTCGGCGGCGGCCTGGAGGCCTTCAGCCCCGTTTTTGGCCAGCACGTAGGCGTAGCCGTTGGTTTCCATCAGGGTCGCCAAGAAGAGGCGCATGTCGATTTCATCGTCCACGATCAGGACCGTCTTGTGGGCCTGCATGCTCATGTCCCCCCCCCGGTTTGGTGGGCGCGCGAGGCGCCCGAGCGTTCATCCGCCGGCGTGGGCCGCCCTGGGTTCAGGCGTCCTCCGCCACCTTGTCGGGGTGGTTGACGCTGGCCACGGGGCAAGCCGCCCGCAGAACCACCTGTTCCACGGTGCTGCCCAGCTCGGCCTGCTCGGGGTCCACCTCCCGGGTGTGATGGGCCATGACGATGATGTCCCCCGAACGCTCCCGGGCGAACTTGAGGATCTCGACATAGGGGATGCCTTCCCAGACCGCCACGTCGTAGTTGTCGAAGTCTTCCATGCGGGCGACGTAATTCTTGGCGATGCGCTCCTTGGCCTGGGCGACCTTCTCCTCGATGGTGGTCTGGTGCTCCTCGCGGCCCACCTGCAAGGCGCTGATGTCCACGGCGTGGAAGATGTGCAGCTTGCAGCCGATCTCCTTGGCCGTCTTGTAGGCGAACATGAAGGCGGAGTCCGCGGCCTTGGAGAAATCGGTGGCGAAGATCACGTTGGAGAAGTACCAGAAGCAGGTCATGCAGGGCCGGGCCACAATGAGCACCGGACAGCGGGCCTTGCGGGCGACCTTCTGCATGGTGCTGCCCACCACCCCGCGGAAGCGCGTGGCCCCCACGTCGTCCTCCCGGGTGTGGGCCCCCATGACGATCAGGTCGGCGCCGTCCTTGCGGGCGGCGCGCAGGATCTCCGTGTGGGGGACGCCCACGCGGGCCTCGACGACGATGGGGTTCTTGTTCTGCAGCTGCTTGGAATAGGTGTTCTGGAGTTCCTCGCGAACCCACTCCACGTAGTCGGAGTGCTCGCTCTCGGTGTCCCCCGTGCGCACGTCCACCACGAAGGGGCTGTAGCCCCGGGAGGGGAACCCGTAGACATGCAGCACCTTGAGGGTCGCGTTGTACTTCTGGGCCATGTCGAAGGCCACGTTGGCCGCGCCGTCGCAGGTGGGGGAGCCGGTAGTGGCGAAGAGGATCTGCTTAAACATGGGTCACCTCCTGATTGCGCAGGTCTGGGGTAAGTTCTGGAAACTGAGTTCCCAGGCGATGCCGTCGATGAATTCGAAAAGGTTGAACACGGTGTCGAACTCGAAGAGGTCCATCCGGTCGCCGAAAATCACGTGACGCAGCTTGCCGAGGCGCAGGGGCATGTCCAGCAGGCACTGGAGGGGCTGGTGCTGTATGCTCACGCTGCGCCCGTCCGGCACCCCCCGCAGGGAGGTGAAGATCTCCAGGCGCGGCGCGCCGGGGTAGCCGATCATCTCCACCGATTTGCTGAATTCCAGGTGGTGGAAATCGGCGGTGCAGCAGTTGTCCCCCGGGCACGCCCGGTATTGGTCCAGGCAGGCGGGGAAGAAGCGGTTCAGTTGGGTCAGCACCGGGCAATTCTCCAGGAGCCGGAAGTAGCTGCGCAGCACCTGATGATCCTCGAGGGTGACGGCGTGGTTCAGGAGGCCGAGGGCCTGGTCCGTGGCATTGCGCCCCTGGTGGATCAGGTCGCCGGTGTTGGTGAGCAGAACCGTGTTCATGCAATCCTCGCAGGGCATTGGGGGTCCGTCGCGCGGCCGGGCCGGGTGTCGGCCTTGGCTGACCCCGGTATAGAGCAGTAAGCGTGCCAGGCGCGGCAGGGGAGGGATGAAAACGAAAAGTAGTTGGAATAACAAAAACTTGAAATGTATCAGGGAAAATGTTGCGTGTTGGGCGTGTGTTGCGCCCGTAGAGTGCACTGCAACGTTGCGAGAACCTCAGGAACATAATAACAATCTGAAAACATAATAAAAAATGTCTAGCATTTGGTTGTGCAACAGTTGCGTGCAACGCCTAATGGATGCAACAGGTTGCCGCCTGCCGGTCCGGTGGGGGAGCGTCTGGGGAGGCCTCAGGCCTCGATGCCGTACCGCTTGATCTTGCGCCAGAGCGTCGTGCGATCCATCCCCAGGCTGCGGGCGGTGCGGGCACGGTTTCCGCCGTGGCGGGCCAGGGCCTCGAGGATGCGCCGGCGTTCCGCGCCCTCCCCGGCCGGCGCCGGTGGAACCGCAGGGGTTGCCGGGGTCGCGGGGGGGCAGGCGGCGGCCTGCAGCTCCAGGGGCAGGTGGTGGGGTTCGATGACCCGTCCGCGGCAGATGATCAGGGCGTGCTCCAGGATGTTTTCCAACTCCCGCACGTTGCCGGGGTAGTCGTGGTTCAGCAGGATCGCCAGGGCGTCCTCGGCGATCTGGTCGATGCGCCGGTTTTTTTCCGCGCAGAGGCGTTCGAGGACGTGCTGGATGAGCAGGGGGATGTCGCCGGGACGCTGGTGCAGGGGGGGCAGCTCCAGGCGCATGACATTGAGGCGGTAGAACAGGTCCTGCCGGAAGCGCCCTTCGGCCACCAGGTGATGCAGGCCCCGGTTGGTGGCCGAGACGATGCGCACGTCCACCCGCGTGGGGCGCCGGCTGCCCAGGGGGTAGAACTCCCGGTCTTCCAGCACCCGCAGGAGTTTGGCCTGGAGGGAGAGGGGCAGGTCGCCGATCTCGTCCAGGAAGATGGTGCCGCCGTCGGCGTCCTGGAAGCGGCCGGGCTTATCCCGTTCGGCCCCGGTGAAGGCCCCCTTGGCGTAGCCGAACATCTCGGATTCCAGGAGCTCCCCCGGCAGGGCGGCGCAGTTGACCTTCACCAGGGGGTGGTGCTTGCGCGGGCTGGCGGTGTGGATGACCTTGGCCAGCAGGTCCTTGCCGGTCCCCGTGGGACCTTCGATGAGCACGGTGGTGTCGCTTTCGGCCACCGCCGGCAGGATCTCGAAGATCTTGTGCATGGCCGGGTCGTTGCTGACCATGTCGTAGAAGGTATAGCGGTCCTTCAAGGCGTTGCGGTAGTGGTAGACCAGGGAGAGGTCGCTGAAGGTGGTGAGGGCGCCGGCGTCGCGGCCGGGGCCGGCGGCCAGAGGGATGGACTTGACTTTCAGGGGCCGGGGGCGGCCGTCGCTGGTGGTGATCTCGATTTCCCGCGCGCCGGCGCCCGCGCCCGCCGCCTGGGGGTCCGGGGATGCGGCCGGTCCCAGGCGGCAGAGCTCGGCGGGGAAGAATTTCTCGTACGGCTGACCGAGGGTTTCCCGGCGCAGGTAGCCGGTGATGGTTTCGGCCATGGTGTTGAAAAAGGTGATGTGCCCCCCGCGGTCGCAGGTGAAGACCCCGATGTCCAGGTGATCCAGGATTTCGCGCAGGCGGCGGCTCTCCCGGCCGATGCGCTCCATGAGCTCCTGGAAAGCCGTGACATCCTGGAAGATTTCCATGCAGCCCAGGACACCGCCCCCGGCGTCGCGCAGGGGGGCCACGATCTTGAGGAGCTGGCGGGTCTCCCCGTCGGGTTCCCGGATCTCCAGGTGCCCCGTCAGGGGCCCTCCCTGGCGGGCGGCCGAGTGGAAGAGGCAGTCCCCCTCGCAGAAACGGGCGGCGAAGGCCTCCTGGCAGGGGCGGCCCACCACGGCCCGGGGCTCCATTCCGGTGAGCGCCTCGGCGGTGCGGTTGAGGCTGACCACCGTGCGATCCGCGGAAAGCAGCACGAGGCCCGCGGAGAGGCAGTCGAAGACCGCGCCCAGCTGGTCGCCGCTGAAGGGCAGGGGGGGTGACATGGCGTTTCCTTCCGCCGGCCGCATTCTCGGAAGGTCAGAAACGGCGGCGCCAGGTCTTGCGACCCTGGGGGATTTTTACCGTGAAGGTGGACCCGACCCCCGCTTCGGTTTCCACCTCGATGCTGCCCTTGAGATCGTCGACGATTTTCTTGGTGAGCATCAGGCCGATCCCGGTGCCGCGGTTGCCTTTGGTGCTGAAGAAGCGCTGGAAGATGTTCTCCCGCACCTCCGGGGGCATGCCGCAGCAGTTGTCGCTGACCCGGTAGGTGACCCCCCAGTCGGGGTCCGCCAATACCGACACCACCACCAGGTGCTGCCGGGCGGTGTCTTCCTCGCCCTCGCCATCGCCCTCGCAGGCGTCGATGGCGTTGGTGACCAGGTTGAGCAGGCAGCGGTGCAGGCCCTCCGGGTCGAGGTAGAAGGGGGGCATGTCGGGGGCCGCCTCCAGGGTGAGGCCCACCCCGCGATCGGCCGCCCGGGCGCGCATCAGCTCCACCACCTCCCGGGCGGGTTGGTTGGGGTCCGCCAGGCGGTAGCGGATGCCGCTGGGTTTGGCATAGTCCAGCAGATCCAGGGAGAGGTTGGTGATCTTGTCCACGTTGCCCTTCACCATGGTCCAGCCCCGGGCCAGGTACTCGGGGTGGTTCAGCTCGATGCCCTTTTCCAGCACGTAGGCGCCGCCCTTGAGGCCG
>DJGG01000247.1:0-425 GCA_002432195.1 Desulfobacteraceae bacterium UBA5852 | reverse complement strand
TCCAGGAGCCTGCGGGTCTTCTCCTCCACCATCTGCTCCAGCTTTTCGGTGTAGGCCTTCAACTGGCCCCGCAGGGCGATGCGCTCCCAGGCCCGCTTGAGGGCCACGGCCAGGGCCTCGTCGTGGATGGGCTTGGTGACGAAGTCGGTGGCTTCCAGCTTGAGGCTCTGGATGGCCAGGTCGATGTCCCCGTGACCGGTGATCATGATCACCTCGGTTTCCGGGTCCAACTGCTTGATGCGCTCCAGCAGGCCAAGACCGTCCAGGCCGGGCATCTTGATATCGGTGACCACGATGGGCGGGTGCAGGTCACGGAAGAGCTCCAAAGCCGCCTCGCCGCTGGCCGCCGTGCGCACCTGGTAGCCCATGTCCGCCAGGGAAATCCCCAGGACGTTGCGGATGCCCTCCTCGTCGTCCACCAGCAG
>DJGG01000037.1:9937-10206 GCA_002432195.1 Desulfobacteraceae bacterium UBA5852 | reverse complement strand
TCACCTGGGGGCCGGTGATGAACATGTAACTGCTGTTCTTCACCATGAAGACAAAGTCGGTCATGGCCGGGGAGTAGACCGCGCCGCCCGCCGTGGGCCCCATGATGGCCGAAATCTGGGGAATCACGCCGGAGCCCAGGGAGTTACGGAAAAAAATATCCCCGTAGCCCGCCAGGGCGTCGATCCCCTCCTGGATCCGGGCCCCGCCCGAATCGTTGAGTCCCACGAAGGGGGTGCCGGCCTTGAGGGCCATGTCCATGACCTTGCAG
>DJGG01000037.1:0-9913 GCA_002432195.1 Desulfobacteraceae bacterium UBA5852 | reverse complement strand
TCCGGGCGTGCATCTCGCCCAGGCTGCCGGCGCGCGCGGTGAAGTCCTGGGCATAGGCGAAGACCGTGCGCCCGTCGATCAGCCCGTGCCCGGTCACGACCCCGTCGGCGGGGATGTCCACCGCCGGCATGCCGAAATTCACGCAGCGGTGCGTGACGAACATGTCGATTTCCCGGAAGGTCCCTGCGTCATAGAGCGTTTCCAACCGCTGGCGGGCGGTGAGCCGGCCGCCGGCGCAATGTTTGGCCACGGCCGCCTCGCCTCCCAGGCGGGCGATCCCGGCCTCGCGCTCCCGGAGCGCGGCGATCCGTTCTTCTGTCGGTCCCATTTTGCGTTCCTCTTCCCGAAAAGGGCCGCCGGACACCGCAAGCCCCGCGCCCCCCGGCCACCCGCCCCGCGGAAGGCGGACGGCCGGAGAGCTGTCGCCGGGGCCCTTGGGCCTGGCCCGGATGCACTCCGCCTACCGGCCGATCACGTAACGGTAGGGGTCCACCTCTTCGCGCAGGATGCGCAACTCGGTTTCCGTAGGCGCCTGGGTTTCCAGGATCTTGGAGGCCTTGCGCAGTTCGAAGCCGCAGTTTGCCTCGACGTCCGTCAGGCTGTAGCCCGGGTTGATGGAGATAATCCGCATGCGCTTGCTCTCGGGCTCGAAATCCATCACCGCCATGTTGGTGATGATCTTGTACGGCCCGGCCCCCTTGGGCAGGCCGCTGCGGGCGCGCGAATCCCCGCCCTGCAACCACCCCGGGGAGGTGATGAAGTCGCACTTCTCCACGAAGCGCTTGTTGTCCTGGGGCGTCATCACGAGCATCTTCCAGCAGAAGGAGGCAAAATCGTTGGCCCCGCCGCTGCCCGGGAAACGGACCTTGGGCTTCTGGTGGTCCGTACCGATAATGGTGGAGTTCAGGTTGCCGTAAGGATCGATCTGGGCCCCGCCCAGGAAGGTGTAGTCGATCATGCCCCGGCAGCAGGTTTCCATGATCTCGCACATGCCGTTGGCCATGATGGCCTTCCAGTAGGTGCGCGAGTCGCCGACGGAAATCGGCATCTCCGGGAGCAGGGGCGCAACACCGCCCGCCTCGAAGACGATCATCAGGTTGGGCGCATGGGTCTTTTGCGCCAGCATGGCGGCGGCGCATGGGGCGCCGGTACCCACCCCCACCGAGGCCCCGTCTTCCAACTCCCGGGCGGCGACGCTGATCATCAACTCCATGGCATTGTAATCGCTCATTTGGGTGCCTCCTTGTTCGCCCCGGCCTCGGGAATCATAAATTCCTTCTGCCGCAGGGCCTGCATCTTCCTCAAGCCGCCGTTTTTCGCGATGTACTCCTGGTGGTCCGGGCAGGAGTAGATATGGTGGTCCAGAAACACCTTGAAGGCCTCCGCGTCCTTTTCCACCCGCAGCCATTCCTGCAGGTGGGCCTCATCGGAAAAATACTCGTAGGGCATGTTGCCGGGATAGGCCCCGTAAGGCACCTCGCAGACGGCGTCCACCAGGTAGTAGGGAATGACGGTCTGGGTCGGATCCCGCCGGATCTCGGCGGTGTCGATGATCCGCTCGGCCGTGATGATCAGGTGCTTGCTCGCCCGGGCCAGGTCCAGGTCCGAGATCGTGATGCCGCGGATGCGGCAGTTGCCGTAGATATCGGCTTCGTGCACGTGAATGGCCGCCACATCCGGGTACAGGGCCGGCATCAGCACGTACCGCTCGCCGGTGAAGGGGCAGCGGCTGGCGATGGCACCGCTGTAGCGGAAGGTGTCGGTCCCCATCAGGTTGCGGATGGGGATGAAGGACACTCCCATGGCGCCGGCCTTGAGCCGCGCCGAGAGGCAGTAGTTGGTCCACTCGCAGACCTCCACCTCGCCGCTCTGCATGTACCGCTTGGCATTGGGCGAGAGCCCCCTGGCCTCCAGGCCGACGATATAGGCCACATCCAGCCGGTCGAACACCTTGCCGGCGCACAGGATCTGGAAGTCGTGGGTGGTGGTGTGCCCGGCATAGGCCATGTGCCGGCGCCCTTGCCGCAGGATCTCGTGGCATACCGCCACCGGCGCACGGTTGGAGCCGAAGCCGCCCAGGCCCAGGTAGTCGCCGTCATGCACGCAGCGCGCCACGGCCTCCGTGAGGGTGGTCAATTTGTTTTCCATCTTGCGCGACTTCTGCCGGAAAAATGCGCGGGCAGCGTCGGCGTCCGGATTGTTGAAAAGGTTACCCGTTCCACGCTCGATGATTTCCATGTATCTCCTCCATCCCCCAATGGGGCCAGCTGGGGTAAGGCCGGTGGACGGCCGGCGGGCTCACGGCCGCCGCGGCGGCATCACCAGCGCCTGGCCTTCGGCCACCGTCNNTCAGGCGCACCCACTTCTTCTCGGGGAGCTTTTCGATCACCTCGGCGCTGGCCGTGACGGTGTCGTTGAAGTAGACCGGCGATTTGAACCGGCAGGACAGTTCGAGGGCCACGGTCCCCAGGCCCGGCAGCCGGGTGCCCAGCACCGGGGCGATCAAGCTCAGGGTCAAGGGCCCATGGGCAATGCGGTGCTTGAAGGGCGTGGTGCGGGCGAAGACCTCGTTGACGTGCATGGGATTGAAATCCCCGCAGATGCCGGCGAACTGGTAGACATCGTATTCCGTAATGGTCTTGCTGAAGGCGGCGATGTCGCCCACCTCGAGTTCCTCGTAGGTTTTGCCGATCTCCTCTTCCATGCTGGCCACCCCTTGTCTGCGTCGTTTCCGAGGCATCCCGCCCGCCGTGCCATACCCGCCGTTCACGGACCGGCGTCCGCGGAATCGGGATGCGTTGCCACCCCGGGGGTGGGGCGACGCCGGCAAGGCGCCGCCCCCGCAATGCCTCAGGCGGCCGCGACCCGCGCCAGAACCTTGTTGGCCGTGACGTTCTGGCCGACCTCCACCTCGATGGCCGTGACCCGCCCGCCGCTCCGAGAACTGATGACGTTTTCCATCTTCATCGATTCCAACACCACCAGATCCTGTTCGGCCTCCACCTGATCACCGACCTGCACCAGGATGTCCACAATCGTTCCAGGCATCGGGGCCTTGATTTCCTGATCCATGCGTTTTCTCCTCATCGGATAGTGGTTTGGCGTGGTCTTCCCACGCAAAGGCGGCGGCGGCGGCCGCCACCGCATCAGGCGCCGTATTTCTCGGGCAGCACGGCCTTTTCGCTCCACCCCGTCGGAAACGCCTGCGTCGGGGTCTCGCCCAGGGAGGCTTTGCGCTTGGCCAGCCCCGGGCGGGCGAAGTGCCGGTGGCCTTCCTTGAGGGTGCGGCCGTTGATGGCGGCTTCCGAACGCAGGCGGCGCCCGATGGTCCGCTCCATCTGCCGGCCGAGCCACAGCACCCGGTCCACGTCCCAGCCGTGCGCGATGCCCATTTCGTCGATCTGCACCAGGGTGTCCTCCAGGCAGACCAGGCCCACGTAACGCGGGTCCTCGTAGTAGTAATCGCCGGTGCCCGGCACGGGGCAGTCGTCCAGGAAATTGGCCGGCTGTCCGCCCAAACCTCCCAGGGTGGCTTCGAAATTGGTGACGCCCGCCTGCAGGCAGGCCAGCACCGAGGCGGAAGCCATGCGCTTGGTTTCGTGGAAATGGGCGATGTGCAGGCGGGTGTCCGGCATCGCGTCCAGGATCATGGAGTAGTAGCGGTAGACCTCCGGGGCCGAGGCGCTGCCGTCGTGATCGGCATGCTCGATGTCGTGGGCGCCGATCTGCAGCCAGCGCTTGGAGAATTCCACCGCGTCCTCCAGACGCGTGGCGCCCCCGATGGGGCTTCCCCAGATGGTGCTCACCGTGCCGCAGACCTGGATGCCCGCGTCGCGGCACTTCGCGACGCAGCGCTCGGCCTCGGCCCAGTAGTCCGGCAGGGTGGTCCCGGAATTGGCGAAGTGGTGCTCCTCTTCGGTGGACACCATCATCACCACGCGGTCGGGTCCGATGCCCTTCTCCTTGAGGCGGATGGCCCGGTCCACCGCCGACTCGCGGATGGTGATGGCCGTGAAGCACAGGTCCTCGTAGGCTACCCCCTTGCGCGCGCACTTGGTTTTGAAGCGCTCGCTGCGCAGATGGGTCAGCAGCTCCTCGGCATCCGCAAACTGCGGCATCAGGTAGGCATTGCCCAGGTTGGTCACTTCGATGAAGCGGCAACCCGCGAAAATCAACTCCTCCAGGTAGTACTTTTTGGCCGCCGTGGAGATGAACTTTTCTTCGTGCTGGAAACCGTCCCGTACGGTGATGTCGCCGATAGTGACTTTGTGGGGCATGCGCGGGAAGAGTTCCCGGTAATCATGCGTGCTCATGGACAACGCTCCTTTCCGTGGTGTCTTGCGGTTTAAGCTCTCATGTGCGCGCCACCGGTGAAGCCCGTGAGGGCCCGCGGCGGAAAAGCCGCGGCTAGCAGCCCTTGAAAACCGGGGGCCGCTTGGCGGCAAAGGCCTCCAAGGCCTCCAGGCGGTCGGCGGTGGGGATGGTGATCTCGTAAGCCTTGGATTCCAACGGCAGGGCCACCCCCAGGCTGGCTTCCGTCCCGTAGTTCAGCACGAATTTGGCCTGCTGGACGGCAATGGGACCGTTGGCGGCGATGCGACCGGCCATCTCGAGGGCTGCGGGCATCAGCCTGGCGGGCTCCACCACCTGGTTGACCAGTCCGATGGCCAGGGCCTCGGCGGCATCGATGCGCCGGGCCGTGTAGATCAGCTCCTTGGCCTTGGCCAGGCCCACGATGCGCGGCAGGCGCTGGGTCCCGCCGCCGCCGGGGATGATGGCCAGGCTCGTTTCCGTGAGCCCCATGCTGGCGGTGGCGGCGGCGATGCGCAGATCGCTGGCCAGGGCCAGTTCGGTACCGCCGCCGAAGGCATAGCCGTTGATCGCCGCGATGACGGGTACGCGGGCGTTTTCCACCGTCGTCATGGTCTCGCGCACCGTGGCGATGAAGCGCCGCACCTGGTCCGCCGAAAGGCTGCGGCGTTCGATGAGGTCGGCGCCGGCCGAAAAGGCCGCTTTCTTGCCCGCGGGAGGATCGGCGCCGGTGATCACGATCGTGCGCACCGTCATGTCGAAATTGGATTCCCGGACCTGGGCCTGCAGGGTTTCGATCATGGTGAAATTCAGGCAGTTCATCACCTCGGGCCGGTTCAGGGTGAGCACCAGCACGCCATCGTCACGTTTCTGCCGGAGAAGAATGTCGCTCATGACGCTTCCTTTCGCTTGCCGGTTCCGGCGCCCCGGGGCTTACCCCATCGCCAACGGCGCCGGCGCCCGGGGGCTAGAATTTGAAGTTGCCGAAGTGGGTCTCCGGGATCGGCTTCAGCAGGGAGACCTCGAAGGCCGCCGCCAGGGTTTCGCGTGCCTCCCGGAAGGGAATCGTCCCGTCGTGGTACAGGCGGGCCTCCAGGTGGAAAGGGTGGGCTTCGGCCGAATACTTCTCGATCATCATCTGCTCGAAGTCCCGGGCGGCCTCCTCGTCCATCTCCTTGCCCTGGCGCCTGGCATTGGCCCGCTCCAGCGTGGTGAGGATCGTACCGGCGTTGCGCCCCGACATCACCGACGTGCGGCCGCGCATGGTATTGAAGATGAAATGCGGGTCGTAGGCCCGGCCGCACATGCCGTAGTTGGCCGCCCCGTGGTCCGGTCCGATGACCCACTGGATCTTGGGCACCCGGGCACAGGCCGCCGCGCGCACCATCCCCGAGCCGTACTTGCCGATACCGGCATATTCCTCCTGGGTGCCGATCATGTAACCGGGGGAGTTCTGGATGTACAAAAGGGGGATTTTTTCCGTGCAGCAGCGGATGACCCATTCGATGGACTTGCGGGCTGCCTCCACGAAGATCACCCCGATGCCGTTGCTGGCCACGATGCCCACCGGCAGGCCCTTGAGGTGCATCCTGCCGCACACGATGCTGTCCCCCCGCCCGGGGGCGTAGTCGTGCTTGTACTCGGAGAATTCGCTGCCGTCGGCGATGGCCTTGATGACTTCGCGCACATTGATGCCGCGGTAGATGTCCTTGGGCAGCATCTTGTAGATGTGCTCCGAACCCAGTATCGGCGGGACCGCCACGCGGCGCTGGATGGACAGGCTCTGCCGGGGCTCGAAGGACAGCAGTTCCCGCAGCTTGGCGATCCCCTCGTCCTGACTGCCCACGATATGGTCGGCACCCCCGGAAATGCCCGTGTGCACCCGGGCCCCGCCCAGGTCCTCCATGGTGACATCCTCGCCGATGGCCGATTTGACCATGGGCGGCCCTCCCAGGAAGGAGTAGGACATGCCGTCGATCATGACCGATTCACACGCCAGGTAGACGGTGTAGGCCCCCCCCGCCGTGTTGCCCCCAGTGCTCAGGGTGTACTGCTTGAGGCCCTTGGCCGACATGCGGGTCATGTTGTAGAAGAAGCGGCCGAAACCGCCCCGCCCGGGGAAGATCCGGTCCTGGAGGGGCAGGAAGGCCCCGGCCGAATCGGCGATGTAGACGCAGGGAATGCCGCACTGGTCGGCGATATCCTGGGCCCGCAGGTGCTTCTTGCAGTTGATGGGGAAGTAGGCCCCCGCCTTCACGCGGCTGTCGTTGGCGATGATCATGACCCAGTTGCCGTGCACCCGCCCCAGGCCCGTGACCAAGCCGGCGCCGGGCACATCCGCGGCCTGGTCGTAGCCGATGCCGAAGCCCGCCCCGCGGCTGAGCTCCAGGAACTCCGTGTTCGGATCGATGAGCTGCCGGATCAGCACGCGGGCCGGCTTCTTGCCCTGCTTGGCGAGGCGCTCCAACTGCTGCGTCCCCCCGGCGTCATAGGCCGCCTGCCACCGGGCGTAGAGCTTTTCCTCTTCCTGGGTCCAATACGTCAAATTCGTTTCCCACTCCCGATCCTGCCTCGTTGCCGCCATCACCGCCTCCCTTTTGAAGGATGAAAAACGTTGGTCGTCCCGGATCGGCTCTTCCCGGGTCCGCGGAAGCCGGCCGCGTCCCCCCGCGTGCGGGCCTCCGCCGGCCCCCATGAAATGCAAAAGCCGACTGGGTGAAATGACACCCCATCGGCTATCGCGTAGCTCAGTCGGATTGTCTGCGCCCGGAATGACGCCGGGCGCGGTGTTCCGCCCCGCGGCCAGGCCGCCGGGGGCGCTGAAACCAAAAAGCCGGTTAAACGGGAGACCCATTCAACCGGCTATCGAGTAGCTCTTATGTCCGTTACCCTTGGCGCCGCCGCTACCCTCCGCCCCGGCAATCCACCAGGCGCTTGCACCGCGGGCAGCGGGTCTCCACCTGGATCACGCGCCCGCGGAACAACAAGCGACCGCATGCCGGGCAGCGGTAGTCCAGGTCGTCCACCTTGAATGCCGTTTCCGTCCGGATGGTCGTCATGCTTTTAGCGCACTTGTGAACAGGTCGCATGCTTCTTCTCCGACTGGCATGAGGTCGTATGGCCGGTTGAAGATGACCCACGGGATGATGATGTGATCGATGGTGCCGTAAACGAGACTCTGAAAGAGCCCCAGGTCGGCATCGGGGGCGAAGGTCTTCGCTTGACGCCCCTGATCGATGATATCCTCCAGAATGTTGAATATGTGACCGTAAATCCGATGGCTCGGGCTGTGGATGAAGTTCTTGTTGGCCCTCAGCATCAACACCAGGATCGTCGAAAAATCCCGGTTGTCGTTATAGAACGCAAACAGGTCGCGGATGGCGCGCCGCAGGCGCTGCTCGCTCGAACGGCCGCTCATGTGATCCCGCAGTTGGGTCAGCTTGTCTTCGGGAATGCTGATCAGCAGGTTTTCCTTGTTCAAATAGTACTCGTAGATGGTGCCTTCGGCGACCCCCGCCTCTTTGGCAATGTCGGCCATGCTGGTTTCACTGTAACCGTTGCGGGCAAACGACCGGGTGGCCGCCTTGAGGATATTGCGCTGCTTGAGCGCCTTGGGGTCGTTGCGGGAGGCGTCGGCCGCCGTCTCCGGCCGGATGGCCCGGATGATCATGTCGCTCAGGGCCGCGGCCCGGTCGAAGGGACTGGGCCCGTCCTGGGTGATCCAGTTGAAGGTCAGATCGTCCACCGCGCCGTAGATCATGTCCCGGATCAACCGGGGGGTGGTCAGGTTGCGGATGAGACCTTCGCCCATCCCCTCTTCGATGATGCCGATGATCACCGAGGCATATTCCTTCATGGCGCTGAAGGCCGGCGAGCCGTAGACCTTGGGGTAGGACCTGGCCTCGAGAACGATGGCGGCCTCGCTGCGATGGATGGTCATCAGCTTGCAGTGGCACCAGATGGCCTTGCGCAGCTTGTTTTCGGCCCCCCGGATGCCCTCCAGGTGCTCCTTGAGCACATCCAGGCTCATGCGGAGAAAATCGTGGATGATGGTGTAGAGAATCTCTTCCTTGCCGCTGAAGTGGTTGTAAATGCCCGACGGCGTGATCTGGGCCCCCCGGGCGATTTCGGAGATCGTGGCCTCGGCAAAGCCCTTCTGGGAGAAGATGTCGGTGGCCGAGCGCAGCAGGGCCTGGATCTTGGGGTCCTGTTCCCTGGTGTCGGCGTATTGGAGGGCGGCGGGCATGATCGAGACAATCTCTCCGAATTGTATTACCGTCTGAGGCGTATTCTTATTTTACCCTCATAGGATTGTCAAGTCTAATTTTGTATTATTACAACCTATTGTTATTTTTATTATATTGTATATTTATGCGGAATTTAATCTCTGGTGTGATGTTCTTTTTTGATCCTCAGAACCCATCATCGCTCCCCGGTTGAGCGGGCCTTCGCGCAAAACGCCACCAATGCTCCAGGATACGCCGCGACCTTTCCCGGCTCGTGGAGCCGGTCCCGGCAAAGACCTCCGGTGGCGCTGCAGACCGGCACCGTATGGTGAAAAGGCCTATCGACAGGGCGATCATGCCCGCCAGCGCCGAAGCCGAAGATGGGCGGCCGGCCCTCGCGCCGACCATCGCGCGGACCGCGGACCGCGACACACCGGCGGAAGCTTCCCCGGCTATAAACTGAGCGCTATTCTGAACTGACCTGCCATGGAGTGGCTTTTGCCCGGAAGAACCGGGTCCGTGACCTCGGCGGGGGTGGTGGCCCATATTCAATAGATTCTTTGATCTTAAACAGATAGATGGTTGACAACCTGTCAGGATTGTGGTTTTAAAGCGTGTATCTACCTGTCGGCCGGCTGTCCTGATGGTAAGGTCACGGATGTCCGCGCCTGTCCCCGTGGCATATTCAAATCAACCAGCGCCCTGGACCATACGCCATGCCCACTACCGCCAATACCATCATGTCCGTGGCCATCGAACTCTTTTACAAGAAGGGCTATTTCGCCACCAGCCTGAGCGACATCGCCCGCTTGTGCGGGATCAAGAAGGCCAGCCTCTACTACCACTACCCTAAAAAGGAAGACCTGCTGAAGGCCATCCTGGTCAACGCCATGCAAGCGGTGGCCCGGGTGCTGGACGAGGCCCTGGCCGGCAATGCCGCCATCGACGTCAAGCTGGCGCGGGCCATCGCCGCCCATGTCGACTTCCACATCAAACACCAGAAAGAAGTGCTGATTTCCGACAGCGAGCTCAGGGGGCTTTCCCCGGACAACCGGGAAACGATCATCGCCATGCGCAAGGCCTATGAAGCGCGCATCCAGGCCCTCATCGCCGAAGGGGTCGAGGCCAAGGTCTTCGCCCGGACCAACGTCAAGGTCGCATCCTACGCCATTCTGACCCTCTGCTCGGCGGTGGCCAACTGGTACCGGACCAACGGTCCCCTCACGGGCATCGAGATCATCCGCGTCTATCAGGACCTGATCCTCAACGGGCTCAGGGAAGGCAAGGGCCTGCGTTTCAGCTGAAGGCCCGCTGGTCCCTCCTCCCCCCACGGCTTTCCCCGTCCCCCGCCCCCCCGCACGCTCCAGAACGAGGCG
>DJGG01000237.1 GCA_002432195.1 Desulfobacteraceae bacterium UBA5852 | reverse complement strand
GGAGAGGCGGCTGCCCGGCAGCCACGGGCAGGGACCCGCCGGGGCGGAACGCCGCGCCATGGCGGGCACGGGGAGCGGGACGGCCTCCCGGCCGCGCATCAGCGCCGGGCGGCGGCGCCCGCTCCGGCGGCGGGGTACGGGGTTCCCGCCGCCAGAACGGCTCNNAAATCGAGCATTTCGAAGAACTCTTTTTCGGCGCCGCATTTGGGGCAGACCCAGCCCTCGGGCAGGTCTCCGAAGGAGGTTCCCACCTGGATATTGCCTTCCGCGTCGCCTTCCGCGGGGTCGTAGACGTAACCGCAGGGGCATTCCCACTTTTCCATGCCAGTCCTCCTCCGGGTGATTGAAACCATCCATCGGCCGCGGGCAGCGCATCGGCGACCCTGGCCGCCGTGCCCCGCGGGGCGGGCTTGCGGCTTGCGCGCCAATGCTTACCTCCAGTGCGCCGAGCCTGAGGCCCGCGCGACGCTCCCTATTAATACTCTCGGCCGGGGGCGTCAAGGGAAGTCCGGCAGGCTGTTGAGACGGAAGGTCGTATGCCGGGTCACATCGAAAAGCCGGGCAATGCGCCGGTGGGCGCTGTCATGAGCTTCAGCAGCCTCCAGGCCATCGGGCGGCAGATCCTGGAGGCCTTGTGCCCCATGAGCAAGGGCGAGTTCAACCGTTTCGTCCTCAAGGGGTTTGTGCGGGCCGTGGTGGACGGCCGCGGGTTGCGATTCTGCGGGGAATGCGTTCAATTCCTGCGGCTCGTGCAGGCCCCGGGCCAAGGCCTGGGCACGCGGATTCATCGGGAACCCATCTTGCGCGCGGAGCGCGCGGGTGCATTTCAGGCCGCGCGGGCGCCTTTCAGCACGAGGCGCCGCACCCAGAGGATGCGGCTCACGTCGACGATCAGGTTTCCCGCCCCGGGGGCCGGACGCACGGCTGGCGACCGCCACACCGTGACGCCGTCCCGGGCCAGGCACTCGTAACCAGGCATATGGTCAGATGCGGGTTTTCCCATGCGGACCGCAGGGGTGCGGGTCTCCCCGCATCACCCGGAAACACTGCGCACGTAAAGGGTAACGTGTCCGCCCCCGCGACGGATCAGGTCATGGGCCTGTGGGGTTACGTCGATCATGGCAAAAATCCTTTCCCCTGGTAGGGTTGTGTAGGGTAACCCTAAGCACGCCGGCGCGCATGCGCCAGGGAAGGCAGGTCCCGCATGGTCCCCCATCGACTTCCCGTCATCTACCGGGATGAGCACATCGTGGCGGTGAACAAGCCTGCCGGGATCAAGGTCCATCGCGGCTACGGCGATGGCCGGGGGGAGCGTTTCGTGGTCCAGATCCTGCGGGACCAGCTCGGACAGCGCATCTACCCCGTCCATCGGCTGGATCGCGCCACATCCGGGGTCCTGCTGGTCTCCCTCTCGGCGGAGGCGGCCCGCCGCATGGCCGAAGCCTTCGCCGCCGAAGGCCTGGCCAAGACTTATCTGGCCGTGGTGCGCGGGCATCCCCCCGAGGCCGGCTTTATCGACCACCCCCTGCGCCGGGACGCCTATGACCAGAGCCTTCACCAGGATACCCAGACGGCCTTGACCGCCTACCGGCGCCTGCGCCGCACGGAGCTGCCGGTGGCCGTCAGCCGCTATGCCAACAGCCGCTACGCCCTGCTGCAGATTGAGCCCCTCACCGGCCGCATGCACCAGATCCGGCGCCATATGCACCACATCGCCCATCCGGTGATCGGTGACACCCATTACGGCGACAGCCGCCACAACCGTTTTTTCGAGCGGGTTTTCCGCTGCCGCCGCCTGTTGCTGGCGGCCACCGAACTGATTTTCCTGCATCCCTGGAGCGGGCAGCCCGTCCGGCTGGTGGCGTGCCTGGACGAGGACTTTGGCGGCGCCCTGCGGCGCCTGGGTTGGCTGGATGCCGTACCGGCCGAATGGCTTCCGGGTGCCCCGCGCCCGCCGGGATCCGCGTGAGAACCTGCCCGCCGGGGCCCAACCGCGGTTGGCAAGGGGCCCGGGCGGCCTTACTTACGGCTCTCAAGCTATGGGTTCATGCCCGACGCTTGCCATCGGAAGCGGGCAACTCCTGAAAGGAGCCGGATTATGGCCTCAAGATTTCTGAACCGACAGGGGTTTGACGCCTCGGCCGCCGGGGCGGCCCTGCTGGCCGCGGGGCTGCTGGCCGTCGCCTGTGCGGGGTCCGGGCCACGCCTCGACCTGACGGTGCCCCTGGAGCGCGACGCCCCCGTCCAGGGGGAGGTGCGCACCATGGATTTTGTCCTCTATTACCGCTACGTTTTCCAGCCGGGGGCGAACGGGGCCGAGGGTCTGAGTTTCACCGGCGACCTGGAGCCCCGGCGCGATCTGGACGTTCTGGACGTCCGGCTGCATTTGCTGGACGCGGGCAACGCGGTTCTGGCCAGTCACCTGTTGCACGTCCCGGGCGCTTTCGGCGGGGTGGGTTCCGCCAGCGTGCGGCAATGGATTCCGGTCCCGCCGGAAGCCGTTTTTATCGCCTTCTCCCATTACGGGCGCGAGGACGCGCGTCGAATCCTGCGGGACGACGACCGGCGCCCAAGGCGCTGGTAGCGGGACAGGGGGGTGGAGGCTTCGAGGGAAGCCATGACGGCGTGGCATTGTCCGCTGGGCGGGCGGTGGGGGCCGGGCTGGCTGGCCGCGGCCAGCGGGTGCGCGTCCCTGCCGGCGATGGTGCGGGGGGATGGGCAGCAACGTGACCGGGCGTCGGCAGCCGGGGTGGACGGCGCCGGGGAATGCCCGCCCCGGCGGGAAGGTGCGGCGCGCAGAGGAGGGCGGCGCGAAACCTCAGGGGGTTGACAGGACGCCGATCAGCGCCGCGTTGCCGCTCTTGTGGGCGATGTCCAGGGCGCTGCGCCCCGAATTGTTCACCAGCGACCGGTCGGCGCCGGCCGACAAGAGTATCCGGCAGATCTCCGGATAGCCTCCCGAGGCCGCCAGGATCAGGGGCGTGCGTCCGAGCTTGTCCCGGAGATTCACTTCCGCCTTGCGTTCCAGCAAGTAGCGCACCACCTCCAGGTGCCCGTTGGTGGCGGCGAACATGAGGCCGGTGGAGCCATTGACACTCTGCTCGTTGAGGCGGGCACCGCGTTCCATCAGGAGGCGCACGATCTCCAAGTGCCCGAATTGGGCCGCTTGCATGAGGGCGGTCCAGCCGGCGGTGTCCTTGATGTTGACGTCGGCCCCCCGGTTGAGCAGTTCCTGGACCACCGGCACATGGCCTTCGAAGGAGGCCTTCATGAGGGCGGTCCAGCCGGCGGTGTCGGTGATGTTGATGGGGACGCCCTGCCCCAGGAGCTGCTGGACCCGGGTCAGGTTGCCTTGGGAGGCGGCCAGCAACAGGTCCGCTTTGGGGTCGGCCGCGGCCTGCGGCGGCGGCCAGAGCAGCAGGCCAAGGAGGAGCATGAGGGAGGCAAGGGCGGGTCCCTTGGGGTGCGCACGCATGCGGGTCTCCTTTCCGTGGATGAAAGTGCAATAATTTGAATGAGGTAGGCATAACATGAAATCCACGGGGCTGCAACCGGATTTCCAGGTGATTCTCCGGCGATGCCCTGACGGGGACCGTGGTGTTTCCCGGTCGGCGGTGATCCGTCCAGGTGCGCCACCGGGTGTCTGGACACCGCCGGGGGGTCGGTGTATGCTTTTCCGCACAATTCCCGGGTCGGGCGGCAACCTGGGGACCGATCGGTTCCCGCTCCGAAAATCGCGTTTATCCCCGGCGCCGGGGTTTCCACCCTGGACCCCCGTGCGGGTGGCCGGGGGGCCTGGCGGACCAAAACTTAAAGCCATATCTGCATATGCTTATTCAGACATCTGATATATTTCCATTTATACCATGGATGCGACGGTACGGGCGCGCTCAGGTCAGGGCGGACCTGGCCGCCGGGCTGACCGTGGCGGTGGTGGCCGTTCCCCAGTCCATGGCCTATGCCCTGATCGCCGGCCTTCCCGTGCAGTACGGCCTCTATGCCTCCATCGTGCCCACGGTGGCGGCCAGCCTCTGGGGCAGTTCCGCCCATTTGATCACTGGGCCCACCACGGCGGTGTCCCTGGTGGTCATGGGCGCCCTGAGCCCCCTGGCCGAGGCGGGCAGCCCCGCCTATGTCCAGTTGGCCTTCGTTCTGGCCCTGCTGGTGGGGGGTGTCCAGATCCTGATGGGTGCGGCGCGCCTGGGGGGTCTCCTCAATTTCGTCTCCCACGCGGTGATCCTGGGGTTCACCGCCGGTGCGGCCGTGCTCATCGCCGGCAAGCAGCTGCCCGCCTTGTTGGGCCTCGATCTGCCCTCCGGCGGCAACTTCGGGGTCTTTCTGCTGCGCACCGTCGAGGCCCTGCCGCGCACCCACGCCCCCACCCTGGTGCTGGGAGGGCTCACCATCGCCATGGTGCTGGCCTTGCGGCGCTGGCGCCCGGGATGGCCGGGAGCCCTTCTGGCCATGGCGGCGGTGGGCGGGGCCGTGGCCGGCTTCGACCTGGATCGGCACGGGGTGGCGGTGGTGGGGGCCATTCCCGGTGAATTACCGCCCTTTCAGCTGCCGTCCCTGAGCAGCCTGGAGGCTGCGGGGGATCTGGCCCCAGCCGCCGTGGCCATTGCCCTGCTGGGGCTGGTGGAGGCGGTTTCCATCGCCAAGTCCATTGCGGACCGGACCCGTCAGCGCCTCAACGTCAACCAGGAATTCATCGCCCAGGGGCTGGCCAATGGCGCGGCCGCCGTGTTCAGCGGCTATCCCGGCAGCGGTTCCTTCACCCGCTCGGCCGTGAATTTCCGCTCCGGCGCCCGCACCCCCATGAGCGGCCTCGTGTCGGCGGCGGCGGTGGCGCTGACGGCGCTGCTGGCCGCCCCCCTGGCAGCCACCCTGCCGCTGGCGGCCCTGGCGGGGGTGCTGATGGTGGTGGCCGTGGACATGGTGCGGGTGGAGGATATCCGACGCACCGTGCTGGCCACCCGCAGCGACGCCACCGTGCTGGTGGTGACCTTTCTGGCCACTGTCCTGCTTCACCTGGAATTCGCCATCTACATCGGGGTGATGCTCTCCATCGGGCTTCACCTGGCCAGGACCTCCCGGCCGCGGATCTTCTCCGCCGTGCCGGACCCCGCAACCGGCAAGCTGGTGGGATCGGCTTTCGGGGAGACCTGCCCCCAGATGGACATCGTGCACATCGAGGGCTCGATTTTCTTCGGATCGGTGGCCTACGTACAGGAGGATCTCCAGCAGCGGGTGCGGCAGAACGGGCAGGGGTTCAGCCTCCTGCTGCGGCTGCACCAGGTCAACCTCCTGGATGCCAGCGGGGTCCATGTGCTGGAAATCCTGCTGGAGGAAATCCGCAACCAGGGGGGCGGCTTATACATGTGCGGCGCCAACCCGCGGGTTTTCGACGTCATCAAGAACTCCGGCCTGTTGACGGCGATCGGGCCCGCCCATGTGCGACCCACCACCGAGAAGGCCATCCGCCAGGCCATGCGCGAATCCTTCTGTCCCGCGGTTTGCGCGGTCTGTGAGGTCATGATCTTCCGGGAGTGCCGGGACTTGGCGCAGGGCCATTGGGAGATTCTGGGGCCGGGCGCGGGCCCCCGTCAATGCACCTGGCGCGCGCCCCTCCCGGAAACGGGAACACGGGACCAGCGCGGAGCTGCGTGATGGCGATGCCACTGAAGATACTGGTGTATACCGACGGGCGGCCGGCGACCGGAGAGGCGTTGCGCCTGGCGGCGGAACTCCACCGCCGCACCGGGGCCCAACTGGCGGTCATCACGGTTCGGCGGGGGACGCATGCCGGCGAAAAACCGCCCCCCGTGGGAGTGGACCTGCCCCTGGCGGCCAAGGAGGGGATGCCCGAAGGCATCCGGCACCTCCTGGAGGCCCAGGAAATCCTGGCGGCGGCGGGAGTGCTCATGCCACCGGCGGCCATCCGCATCCGCCCCATTCCCCTGGGCTACCTATTTCTGGGCACCACCGCCTCGGGGCAACGGATCCCCTTCTACGAGAGCTTCGGGCATTTCCTGGAAGTCCTCAATCTGGCCGTGGAAGAGCACCACTACGATCTGCTGGTGGCGGCCTCTCCCCGGGTGGGGCGGCTGCGGCGCTGGCTGGTGGGGGATGCCGCCCGCCGCCTGGCCCTGGACCTGCACACCTCGCTGCTGGTGGTGCGTGAGGGGCATCTGGACAGCCGCTTCGTGGTTTGTGCCGACGGTTCCCCCTCGGCCCGGCGGATCTTTCCCCTCCTGCGGGCGCTCCTGCCCGCCATCGAGCGGCCCGTGGAAATGGTCTGCGTGGAGTCCGGCGCCTCCGGGAGTGGCGCGGACCAGGCGGCCGGAGAATGTCTCCAGAAGGTGTGCCGCTGGCTGAAGACCTGCGGCAAGGCGGTGCGCCTGCGCCGGTTGACGGGGGCCGACCCCCTGGCCCTGATCGCCGCCGAGGCGGGCCGGGAGGCGCTGGTGGTGATGGGGGAAAGCTTGCGCCACGATGTCTATCGGCGGGTGATGGGCAGCCTGCCCATCCAGTTCCTGCGGCGCAGCGACGCCAGCCTCCTGCTGGTCAAGCTGCCCCCCGAGGTGGACGGGGAGATGTTCGGCGAGTCGTCGGTCTGCTGACATGACCGTGACCGCCAGGGTCCGCGGGGGGAAAGCCGCCCAGGCCGGGGTCCCGGAGCGGACGGCCGCCTGCCGCGCCGGTGAGGACCATGCGCGCGGCGGCTCGCGGGGAGCGTCAGGGCAGGGGAATCTGGCCGGAAACCGCCGCCAGCGCCACGGCGGCGAGGCAATGAAAGAGCCAGACGGGCAGCAGGCTCTGGGAGCGTTCGCGCACCAGCCCCGCGGCCAGGCCGAAACCGAAGGCCCCGCAAAAGACCACCGCGGTCTCCCATTTCACCAGGGAGGCACCGAAGGACAGGTCCGGGGGCAGGTCCCAGAGAAAACGGAAGCCCGCGAACAAAAGCGCCGAGGCCACCATGGGCCAGGAGAAGAACCAGCGATTCTCGGCGTTCTGGATGGGGGCCGCCTGGGCCAGCAGGCCGTGGGCCAGTCCCCGGAAAAGGAGTTCCAGTCCCAGGGGGAGCAGCACGGTCCCCAGCACCAGGAGCTGCCAGACGCTCAGGCCGTGGGAACCGGCCTCCGGCAGGCGGACCCCCCCGGCCAGGGCGCCCAGGAGGACCACCGGCAGCAGGAGCCACCAGTCGCGTGCCACGGGGAGGATCAACCCGTATTGCCAGCCGCGGCGCAGCCCCACCACCAGGAGCGACAGCAGGGTCAGGGCCAGCAGCACGACGGCGAAGCGGGCGTCGGGGTGCTGGAGCAGACGGTAGAACGGGTTGCCGGGGTCCAGGGTCCCCGGCAGGTGGATGCCGCGCGCCAGGCCGGCCGCCACCAGGATGGTCGCGGTGATGAAAGCCGTCAGGAAAAACCGGGAGAGCTGCTGCAGGGGGCTGATTTTTTGGAAGGCGTCCCGGAAGGCGCCGGCGATCTGCTGGGGGGACAGGCGGGTGCCGCTTTCCCGGGGGGAGCCGCCGATTTCCGCCGAGCCCCCCCAGCGGTTGGTTCCGGTGCGGAACTTGACGGCCGGGTCGATGAAGTTGAGCCGGTTGTAGACATCCTTGAGGCTCACCGGCATGAACATGTCCATCTGGCGCAACGTGTATTGCTGGTTGCTTTTGCGCAGCGCCGCCCAGCCCAGGCGCTGGCCGTAAAGCTTCATCAGGTGGGGCTCCAGCTCGTAGATCCCCAGGTCCGTGGCCACCACCACGGCCACGCGGTTGCGGCCCACCTCGATGCGCGCCAGTTCCTCGACCCCCTTGAAATCCTTCAGCTCCTCGGAGCGGTAGATGATCCGGTCGATCTTGTGGAGCAGGCCGGCGGTGTACTCCAGGAAATCGGTTTTCTGCCAGAGGGCTTCGCTCTTCAGCCGGATCTCCTCTTCCCGCAGCTGGTCGATGGTGTCCTGGATGCGCTTCAGGAAGGGGGGCGGGAAGGCCGTGAGGGCGCGCATCTCCAGGCCCAGGGCGTCGATGACCCCCTCCAGGCGCACGAGGGCGAAGAGCATGTTGCGGTTCATGGTGTCGTTGCGGCTGATGCGCATGTGATTGAAGATGATCCACAGCGCCAGGGCCGTGTCCAGGTCGGGCTCGTTGGCGAAAACCCGCCACTGGCGTTCCCGCAGGTCGAGCCCTTTCATGCTCATGATCAGGGCCTGTTCGCAGGTGGCCAGGGTGAACGCCCGTTCGCAGCCTTCATGGTGGTCGAGGTTGTAGACCTGCTTTTCATGGTCCATGAAGGGGGCGCTGGCGGCGGTACCGTCCAGGTAGATGGTGCCGGGGGGCGCTTTGCGGGCCGTGGCGCCCGAGAAGCTCAGGCCCATCTCGATGCGGGCCTGGATGTTGGGCGCCTCGAGGCAGACCAGGTAGCGCCGTCCCTCGATTTCACGGATCACATAGCGCTCCGGCAGCTCCGTGGCGGGGACTTGCGCAGGGCCGGCGGTTACGGCGGCCTTGGCCTGGAGCGGCAGCGCATTGGCGGGTTCGAGGGGCGGCCTGTTCATGAAAGGGTCCGGTTGCCGGGATGCATCGATCGCGCCGGCCTGGAAGCCCGGTCGCCAGCGGGCGGACGGGGGCGATCGTGAATGTGGGCGCGAGGCGGCGCCGGCACGGAAGCATGGCACCGTACCTTGCCGCGTACAAACGCCATCCTAAATAGCAATCGCCGTCGATCTGGTCAACTGCCGTCAGCCGTCGGGAAACCGGCTTGCCGGAGAAGCGCTGGACAATACCCCGGAGGGGGCGGATGGGAGCTGAGGGGGAATCCAGGACCCACAGCCCTCAACAGGCGGTGGATAAACTGCGCCTCAGGCCGAAAGGATGCGTTACGGCGGGGGGAGACGGAAAGGAGGGATACCATGGCCATAAAGGTACTGCTCAAACGCAAGGTGCCGGACCACCAGGCCGAGGCGCTCAGGGTGCTGATCGGAAAGCTGCGCGCCGTGACACACGGGCAGCCCGGTTACATATCGGGGGAAACGCTGAAGCGCGTGGACCGGCCCGGGGAGAGCCTGGTGATCAGCAAATGGAAATCGATTTTCGACTGGCTGCAATGGTTCCAGAATCCCAAGCGGGTGGCCATTCAGCAAGAGATGGATGCGCTGCTGGGCACCCCCACGGAGCTGGAGATCTACGAGTACGATTGATGATCCCTGAGCGGGGCGGCCGGAGGACGGCGGGGGTCGGTCCGACCCCCGCCGCGACCGGGCCGCAATTCCGCCTGGGCGGAACACTTCGGCCTTGGGCCAGGAAACTCCAGGGGCCTCTCAGGCCAGTCCCACCTGGAGGCGCTGAGGCAGGCAGATGCTGAAACGGTTGTCCTCGGCACAATCCACGGCTGTGTAATTTGGTGTACATCCCGTGCTGATCAGGATACTTTGGAGGTGCTGGATCAGTTTGCAATGGGTCAGGCATTCATCCTTGGGAAGACCGACGTTGCGGCAGTTTCTGCAGGGCGAGGTGATCATGGTGCCTCCTTCCCCGTCGCTGGGCATCGGCGGGCGGATGTCACGGTTGGGTTCCGCCATCCGCGGGCGCGGCGCAGAGGCGCCGCCGTGCCCGCGGCGATGCGGACTTCCGGGCAATGGAGTGAAGGCATTGGCTCAACCCGATGGAATTGCAATCAACATGCCAATCCTGGCAATTGCTGCCGTCGGAGGGTATTGCCCACCGGTGGACCAAGGGGCCTCCGGCCGCGAGACGCGGCACGCCCTGGGGGAAAATAGAGGCCATCCCGCCGCGGCGGGCTGAAGGCGGGCATTTTCCCGCCGGCGGCAATTCCGCTGCCGGCGCGAAATGTCGGCCCGCGGCGCAGATCATCCACAGGGCGGCAGGCCCCGGGGGCGGTCCGCCAGGCGCCGGGGGCGGCAAGGCGGGCGTCAAGAAATCCACACGGGCCGGCAGTCGCCTGACGGTCCGATTGCCCGGGCGCCCATGAGCGCACGACAGGGAGTGAGCCATGCAACAGGAGGTTTTCGCCACCACGGGACTCCTCGGGCGCACCGGACTGCGGGTGGGGCGCCTGGGGGTGGCCTGCAGTTACGGCGCCCCCGCGGCCGCCTTCGAGGAAGCCTTTGAGCGCGGAGTCAACTATTTTTACTGGGGATCCCGGCGCACCCGGGCCATGGCCCGGGCCTTGAGACATCTGGTGGCCAGGGGGCACCGCGACCAATTGGTGATCGTCCTGCAGAGCTACTCCCGCTCGGCGCGCCTGATGGAGCACTTTCTCCACCAGGGGCTTCGGCGCCTGGGCCTGGATGCCGCGGATGTCCTGCTGCTGGGGTGGCACAATCGGCCCCCCTCGGCGCGGCTGGTGGACCGGGCCCTTGCCCTGCGGGAACACGGCCGATTTCGCTTTCTGGCGCTGTCGGGCCATCATCGCCCGCTTTTCCCCGCCCTGGCCGCAGGATCCCCCTTCGATATTTTCCACGTGCGCTACAACGCGGCGCACCGTGGGGCGGAAACGGAGGTCTTCGACCGCCTGCCGGCGGAGCGGCCTCCGGGCCTGGTGACCTACACCGCCACGCGCTGGGGCGATCTGCTCGATCCCCGGCACATGCCCGCCGGCGAACCCCCCCTGCGGGGCGCGGATTGCTACCGGTTCGTCCTCGGCCATCCGGCCGTGAACGTCTGCATGAGCGGGCCCGGCACCCGGGAGGAGATGCAGGAGGCCTTGCTGGCCCTGGAGCTGGGACCCATGACGCCGGAGGATATGGCCCGGGCGCGGAGGATTGGGGACCACCTCCACCGCACCCGGCGCCGGTTCTTCTTCGGCTGAGGGGGCCGCCCCGAGGTGCCATCCGCCGCCGCAAATGCTTTCCGCGCGCGGCCTTGCGTGGTAAGAGCGGGTAGCGCGCCGCCCGCCGGTGGACAGCGGAGCACGCATGCGCATCCTCACCGTATCCGATGTCGTCGAACCGACCCTTTACCGCGGGTTTGACCCGGGGCGTTTCCCCGGTGTGGACCTGGTGCTGGCCTGCGGGGATCTGCCGCCGGAGTATCTCGCCTTTCTGGTCCACGCCCTGGGGGCGCCGCTCTACTATGTCCGTGGCAACCACGACATCCGCTATGCGGACAAGCCGCCCGCCGGGGCCATCGACATCCACGGGCGCCTGGTGCGCGAACGCGGCTGGCGGCTCCTGGGCCTCGAGGGCTCCCACTGGTACAACGGCGGGNNCCCTGCCAGTACACCGAGGAAGAGATGCGCCGGCACATTTGGCGCCTGCGCCCCCAGCTCTGGTGGCGGGGCGGGGTGGACATCGTGGTCGCTCACGCACCTCCCCTGGGAGTCGGCGACGGCGAGGATCTCTGCCATCGGGGCTTCGAGAGCTTTCGCTGGCTGATCCGCAAGTACCGCCCGGCGTATTTCATCCACGGGCACATTCACCGGTCGTTTGCGCACCCCGCCGAGCGCATCGCGACCCTCAACGGGACTCGGGTGATTAACACCTATGGCTATTTCCTCCTGGATATCGAGAATCCGCCTGGGGCGGCGCCGGAGCAGCCCGGCCCACGCTGAACCGCTGCCGGGGAGCCTCAAGTCCCTGGAGGAGATCTCCGAGGCGGCCCCCTACGACCGCCGGGTGCGGGGCCTGCGCTCCGTGCCCATCGGACGCATCGCCGGCAGCGTGGGACGCTACCAGGATTTCGACGAGCGTTTCCGCCTGAAACCCCATGCCGCCTCCGAGCGCTACCTGAAGATCCTCGAGGCCATGCGCGCGGGGACGGCCTTGCCGCCGGTCAAGCTCTATCAGATCCGGGACGACTATTTCATCCTGGACGGCAACCACCGCGTCGCGGCGGCCAGGCAACTGGGCCACGACGAGATCCTGGCCCACGTGGTGGAACTGGTCCCCTCGGAGAAGACGCTCCAGAACCTGCTCTACCGCGAACGGGCCGAGTTTTGCGACCGCACGGGCCTGCCGGCGGCCATCGACCTCTCGGAGGTGGGGCAGTACCCGCGCCTGCTGACCCAGATCGCGGTCCACCAGGCCCACCTCCAGGGACAGGGGGGGGCGGCGGTGGACTTCCCCGCCGCCGCCCAGGACTGGTACCGCACCATCTACAAGCCTCTTTGCGACATCATCCGCCGGGGGCGGCTGCTGGAGTTTTTCCCCGAAAGGAACCTGGCGGACCTGTACGCCTATATCTCGGTGCACCGCTGGGAGGAAGGACGCCGGCGGGATTACGGCATCGACATCGAGCGGTTCATCCCCGCCGACATGGAGGTCTTCCGACAGAACATGAGCGCGCGCAAAACAGGTGACTATCCGGAGATGCAGCGGGGGATCACGGCCTTTATCCTCATGAATGTCCAGGCCCGCAAGGAGGACAAGATCGTCGACCGGCTTTACGAAATGAAGGAGGTGCGCGAAGTGCACTCGGTGCACGGGGATGTGGATCTGCTGGTGAAGATCCAGTTGACCCGCGACCTCCTCAGCTCGGATGCCGAGATGATCTCCCAATTCGTGCAACGGGTGCGGCAGCTGGCGGGGATCACCAGCACCAAGACCCTGATCCCGGGATTTTCCAAGATCAAGGCGACCGGGGAGTGAGCGCAGTCCTCCCCCCATGCGGCAAATAGGTCGCTATCTTCCGGGATACGACACCAGATTCCAATTCCATAAAGTCTTTTGGCGCCGGCTCGGCGTTGAAGCCTGCAATCAAATCCCCGGCAGACAAGCCTAATCCCGCGGTGGGAAAATCGACGCCGCCTTGCCTTGCGACCCGACACGTGGTCATCCACGGGCTGTTAGGGGTTGCCACCAAAGGCGGGGCGCCCCGGGTGGTCTGCGCCCCTGTTTTCAGCCCTGCGGGTCGCCGGTTAAGACCGTCACCCAGGACGGCGCCTCCTCCCGGCAGGGCGCCGCCCCCACGCCGATGGCCGCCACCGGGCATCCGGCCCCGGCGCCGACGTCGCGCACCACGCTGCCGGCGTACCATTTGCCCCGCCGGTCCCGGGTGTGGGAGCCCAGCACCACCAGGTCGGCCTCCAGGCGCACGGCCTGCCGCAGAATTTCCTGGCCGGGTTGGGCGCCGCCGGCCACCTCCACCGTGAAGGGGTGTCCGGCGGCATGCTCGGCGCCGAAGCGCTCCAGGCGTTGCCGGGCGCCGGCCGTATCGGCCGCATAGGCGGCGCGGGAATATTTGGGGAAGGGAGGCACGGGCAGCATGTGGAACAGGTGCAGCGCGGCCCCGCCGGCGTCGGGCAGCCCGGCGGCCCAGCGGAGGGCCGCGGCACAGGCGGGGGAGAAGTCCACGGCCGCCAGGATGGTGGCATAGGCGGCGGAGTCGCGCCGCCCCTGGAGGGGCACGATCATCACCGGAATGTCCAGCCGGGCCAGAACCTCTTCGGCCGTGCTGCCCAGACGGCCGGCGGGGCCGCCGGCCTGCCGGTGGGGGCCCATGACCACCAGGTCGGCGCCCAGGGCCAGGGCCTGGCGACGGATGGCCTCGGACGGGGAACCTTCGGCAATGCGAATGGCGGCGGTCCGGGCCGCCGGAAGGCCGGCGCAGACCGCCGCCAGCTGTGCCCCGAGGGTGGCGTGGGGGGGAGCATCCGCCGGCGCCGCATGCAGGATTTCCAGGGCGGCCCCGTAGCGTCGGGCCAGGTGTGCGGCGGCGGCCAGCGGAGGGGTGCAGGCGTCGCTGCGGTCGGTGGCGGCCAGGATGGCGCGGATCATGGGGACCTCCAGTAGGCCGGGGGAAGGGCGCCGGGGCCGGTGGTGCGGACCGTATGGTAGGCCCAGGCCAGGGCGCGCTGAAGGACGACGGCGGCGGCGGGGGAGGTGTCCACCCGCAGGAGGGGATGGGGGGCCAGTTCGTCCAGGGGTTCGAAGTCTGCCCGGAGGGCTTCCAGGTGCACGGCCCGGGCATCGGAGACTTCCTCCTTGCCGGTCCGGCGTTCCAGCCGTGCCCGCAGGGTCGCCCGGGGGGCCGTGCACTCCACGAAGGCGATGCCGCTGTGGCGGTCGCGGGCCAGCCGCAGAGCCTCCCGGCGGCAGCGCCGCCGGCTGAACGTGGCGTCCAGGACCACCGATGCGCCGCGGGCCAGGCACTCTCCGGCCTGCAGCAGAAGCCGGCTGTAGACCCGCTGCCGGGGGAGCGCCCCGTAGCGCCCGGAACCAAATGGCGCCGGCCCCGGACGGGTGCCGAAGAGATCCCGGCGCAGCAGATCGGAGCGCAACAGTTCCACTCCGAGCTGGTCGGCCAACCCCCTGGCCAGGGTGCTTTTGCCGGACCCCGGCAGGCCGGTCACCACCCACAGCCAGGGTCGGCTGCACTGGATGGCATAGCGGTACGCCAGCTCCAGGTAGTCCCGCGCCTTCCGCGACTCGGCGGCTTGATCCGGCTTGGCGAGTCCCTCCTCCCGCCACCGCAGGCAGCTGACCTTGCACCGCACCATGGCCCGGTAGCACTGGCAGAGGGGCATGAGGGCATAGAGCCCGTAGTCCTCCAGCGACCCGGCCGCGCTTTCCAGGAACGCCTCCGCCAGGTCGGCCCGGTGGCGGGCGTCCAGATCCATGGCCAGGAACGCCAGGTCGGCGGCGATGTCGAGGCGTCGCAGCTGGTCGTTGAATTCCAGCCCGTCGATGATCTGGATCCGCCCCCCTTCCAGGTAGACATGGCTGCTGCGCAGGTCGCCGTGGCCGTCGCGCACCCATCCGGCGGCGGCTCGCCGGTCGAAAAGAGCCCGGCGGAGCTTCAGGAAACCGCGGGTGGCCGCTCGGACCACCTCCCACTGGCGTCCATCGATTTCCGGGACGCCGGCCGCGGCCACCTGGCGGAAATTGTCCTCGCAGGCGGATGCCAGGTGCTGCCGGGCGGACATGGCCTCCGCTGCGGACACGGGTTCGAGCCGGCGGTAGAAGGCGGCCAGGCGGTGGGCCACCCCGGCCAGGAGGGCCGGGGTCACCTGCCCCCGGCGCAAGCGTTCCTCCAAGGCGTCCTCCTCCCGCAGCTGGCGCATGTGCACGGCATACTCCACGGGGTCCCCGGGACCCCCCAGGCGGAACCCCTCGTCCCGGCGGGTGATGGCCACCACCCCGCGGTAGACGTCCTCGGTCAGGCGGCGGTTCAAGGCGACTTCCCGGTGGCAGAAGTGGCGTCGGCGTTCCAGGGTACGGAAGTCCAGGAACCCCAGGTCGATGGGTTTCTTCAGTTTGTAGACCTGAGCTCCCGTGAGGAATACCAGGGAGATGTGGGTTTCCCGTCGCCGCACCTGGGCAACCGGATGGGGGTAGAAGGCCGGAGAGGCCATGGCCCGGGCAATGGCATTGAATAATGCGTGGTGCATGGGTTACCCGCTGGGCATCGGGCGGCAGGCGGGTTGTGCGGGAACGGGCGGCGAAAGGCGCGTCGCGCTCACGGTCCCGGGAGGCAAGCGCGGCGCCGGAGCACCGGGAAACTCGTGAGCGGCCCGCAGGCCTGAGGGCAGCGGAGGCTGAACCTGCCGTGGCCGGACGGGGGATAAGGGCGGCTCCCCGCCCGAATATCCCCCCTCTGCCGGCTCCTAAAGTAAGCCTGAAGGTGGCCGCCGTAAAGGCGAAGCCGCCCGGTGGGCGGCCCCGCCGTTGGGGTGCCGGGGTCACGGGAACAGGTGACGGTATTGCCCGTAACCCTGCTTTTCGAGGTCGTCCCGGGCCACGAAACGCAGGGCGGCGGAATTGATGCAATAGCGCAGGCCGGTGGGTTGGGGGCCATCCGGAAAGACGTGGCCCAGGTGGGAATCGGCCTGCCGGCTGCGCACTTCCGTGCGTCGCATGAACAGGCGGGTGTCGCTGTGTTCCACGATGTTGCCGGGCTCCAGGGGCCGCGTGAAGCTCGGCCAGCCGGTGCCGGAGTCGTACTTGTCCGTGGAGCTGAAGAGCGGCTCCCCGGAGACCACGTCCACGTAAATGCCGGCCTCCTTGTGGTCCCAGTAGACGTTGTTGAAGGGCGGTTCGGTGCCCTCCTCCTGGGTGACTTGGTACTGGAGGGGGCTCAGCCGCTGCCGGATCTCCTCGGGGCCGGGCTTGGTGAAGCTGCCGGCGGCGGCGGGCGCCACGGGCGCCGCGTCGGCCTGCCCCCAGGTTTTCTCCAGGAATTGGTCGCGCCCGGAGTTGTGGCGGTAGAACTTGTAGCGCAGCGGATTCCGCTTGTAGTAGTCCTGGTGGTAGTCTTCGGCCGGGTAGAAATCCTTCAGGGGCACGATGGCGGCGACAATGGGCGCGTCGAAGCGCCCCGTGGCCATCAGCGCCTCCTTGGAGGCCTCGGCCAGGCGCCGCTGCTCCTCGTCGTGGTAGAAGATCGCGGGGCGGTACTGGGAGCCCCGGTCCACGAACTGGCCCCCGGCGTCGGTGGGGTCGATGGTGCGCCAGAATACGTCCAGGAGCTGGGCGTAGGTCACCTTCTGCGGGTCGTAGCGCACCTGCACCGCTTCGGCGTGGCCGGTGCCCCCGGCCGACACCTGGTCGTAGGTGGGTTTGGCCATATGGCCGCCGGTGTAGCCGGAAATGACCTCGAGGACGCCGTCCACCTTCTCGAAGTCCGATTCCGTGCACCAGAAACAGCCCCCGGCGAACGTGGCCCGGGCGGTCGTCGTCGTTTCCACGCGCATATCCTTTCCTGTGGGCGGCGTCTGCGCGGCCTGAACCATGGCGAAAACCAGGGCGCCGGCAGCCGCCAGCATGATGGCAAGTCGTGTCATGGGGCACACTCCCGAATCTTGTAGGTCGATTCAACGCGTTTCAAGGATAGCCATGCCGCGGCGCCCTGTAAATCGGCGGGGCGCCTCGGAAGGGCGGACCTTCCGGCATGACCTGGGAGCATGCTATGGGTGCATTGTGAATGCCAGGTAACGCTCGTGTAAAGAATCCTTAAAGTCCGGGGGCGGGTGTCGGGGGCAGGGTGAACCAGATGCAGGTGCGGCCGTCCTCGAGCTCCGCGCCCACCTGGCCGCCGTGGGCGGTGATCAGCTCCTTGACGATGGCCAGCCCAAGGCCCGCACCGCCGAGCCGGCGCGAGCGGGATTTCTCGCCGCGGTAGAAGCGTTCGAAGATGTAGGGGAGATCGGCGGCCGCGATTTCGGCGCCGCTGTTGCAGAAACGGGCCCGCACCCCGGCCGCCTCCGCCTGCACGGCGATTTCCAGGGCGCCGCCGGCCGGGGTGTACTGGGCGGCATTGCGCAGGAGGTTGCGCAGGACCTGGGCCAGCAGGCGAGGGTCGGCCGCGAGCGTGGGGACATCTTCCGCCCGAAGGTCAACGGCGATCCCGCGGGCCTCGAAGTCGGGGCGCAACTCCTCGCGGATGGCCGCCAGCAGCGTCGGCAGGTGTACGGGCCGGCGGCGCAGCCGGCTGCGGGCGGCATCCGCGCTGGCCAGTTGCAGGATATCCTCCACGAGCTGGGCGAGGCGCTGGGTCTCCTCGAGGAGGGTGGCGAGGGTGTCCCGGCTGGGGGGCAGCACCCCGTCCGCGAGGGCTTCGAGGTAGCCCCGGATGTTGGTGAGGGGGGTGCGCAGTTCATGGGCCACGTCGATCATCATGGTCTTGCGCAGGCGTTCGATTTCCCGCAGGCTGCGGGCCATGCGGTTGAAGGCCGCGGCCAACTGCCCGATTTCATCCCGCGTGGCGACCGGCACCGCCACATCGTAGTCACCGGCGGCGATCCGCCGGGAGATGGACATCATGCGGCGCAGGGGCGCCAACACCCGGCGCAGCATCAGCCCGCCCAGGCCGAGGGCCAGGATCACGGCCCCCAGGAAGGCCCACAGCAGGTAGCGGTGCACGGCGTCCACGAACATTGCGTGGGCCGGGGCGGGGGAGATGTTGTACTTCTCCATGAGGGTTACGAAATAGTCCGCGGCCAGGTAGTCGATGGCCAACCAGACGATACCCACCACGAAGACGATCACCACGAGGTTGACCATCAACAGCTTGGCGAAGAGGCGATGGCGCGTCACGGCGGTGCCGAGCGGCCTTCCCGGTCGGCGAAGCGGTAGCCCAGGCCGCGGACCGTGAGGATACAGCGCGGGGCGCCGGGATCATCTTCGATCTTCTGGCGCAGCTTGCCGACGTGCACGTCCACCACGCGCTCCACCACCGTGGCCTCCCCCCGGGGGTAGAGACGCGCCAGGAGCTCGTCCCGGCTGAAGACCTTGCCCGGGGCACCCATCAGGGCCGCCAGCAGGGCGTACTCGTGGGCCGTCAGTTCCACGGGCGTTCCCTTGCGGTAGAGCCGGCGCCGATCCAGGTCCAGGCGCAGGTCCCCGTGCTCCAGGCGTGTGGCCCGGGCGGCGGGGGCGGCGGGCCGGCTGCGGCGCAGCACCGCCCGCACGCGCGCCATGAGTTCCTTGGGGCTGAAGGGTTTGACCACATAGTCGTCGGCCCCCAGGGTCAGGCCGGAGACCCGGTCGATCTCCTCGCCGCGCGCGGTGAGCATGATCACCGGCACCTCCGAGACGCGCCGCAAACGCCGGCACACCTCCCAGCCGTCCAGGCGCGGCAGCATCAGGTCCAGGATCACCAGGGCCGGATCGTGTTCCCGCGCCAGGCGCAGGCCTTCCGGCCCGTCTTCGGCGGTGACGGCCCGAAACCCCTCCCGGCGCAGGTAGAGGGCCAGCAGGCGGGCGGTCTTGGGATCATCCTCGATCACCAGGATCGTGGGGCTTGTGGCGGAAGCGTCGTCGGTGTGCATGGCCAATCGCCCAGTCAGGGGTGCAGGTGACCGAGGAAATGGGTCATTTGCCGGTACCACCAGGGCCAGTCGTGGTTCACGTCCGGGCCCCAGTAATCCACCCAGGCCCCCAGGTCCCGGGCCCGCAGGAGGCGGTCCAGCTCCCGGGTGTCCTCCAGGGCCTCGTGTTCCCAGGCCCCTTGCCCCACGCAGACGATCACCCGGCTGTCACGGTAGGCCCGCAGGTACCAGGGGTCCGCCAGGCCGGGCAGATAGCTCAGGGGGGAGTTGAAGTACACCTGGGGCAGGTCGGCGACGCCCAGACCGAACTCGGGCCGGTCCAGGCGGTAGAGGCCGCTCAGGGCGATGGTGCCGGCGAAGAGGTCGGGGTGCCGCAGAAAGAAATTGACCGCGTGGTAGGCCCCCATGCTGCAGCCGGTGGCCATCACGCGGGCTGCGGGGCTCGCGCAGTGCTGCCGGATGAAGGGCAGGGCCTCCGCCGTGATGTAACGGTCGTAATCCTCGTGGCGGGCGTTGCGCGCGGCGGGCGCCAGGGCGAAGTTGTACCAGGATTCGGCGTCCACGCTGTCCACGGTGAAGAGCTTGATGCGCCCGGACGAGATGAAACCGGCGATGGCCGCCACCATGCCCATGCCCTCGAAGTCGTAATAGCGGCCCCGGGAACAGGGAAAGACCAGGTAAGGGGCGCCCCAGTGCCCGTAAACCTTGAGAGCCATGTCCCGCTGCAGGTGCGGGCTGTACCAGCGGTGCTCTTCCACGTGCATGACGGATTCCTCGCGGCGGCGGTCGGTCGTGCGCCCGGCGCGCCCCCGGCCGTGCGGCCGGCTAAAGTGTCGCCTGAACGGCCGCGGTGATGGCGCGCACGGTTTCCAGTTCGGGGGCGCGGAAGATGAAGCCTTCGTCCCCCAAGGCGCTGCTGAACACTCCGGGCACCTGCCCCAGTTGGCACATATGGGCGCCATACCGCTCCAGCAGGGCTTCCCGGGTGTGGGCGTAGGACCGTCCGCGGCGCCGGCTGGCATAGGCGCAGTGGTATTTGCGCGCGTAATCGAGGCGCGCCTCCCCGTGCACCAGCAGCTGGGCCCAGAGGCGGTAGACGTCGATGTCGGCGGCGTAGTTGAACATATCGGTGGTGAAACCGCCGGGAGGGCGCAGGTTCACCTCCAGGGCCGTGTAGTCCCCGGGGCCCGTCTCGAAGAATTCGATGTGGAAAAAGCGTTCGCGCACCGGGAAGGCCCGCAGGCAGGCCCGGCCCAGGGCTTCCAGGCGCGGCGGCAGCTCCCGCATGGAATAGTAGTCGATGTCGCGGGCCTCGTTGACCGTTTCCATGATGCCCTGGCTGAAGACGTGGGCGGTGCAGAACACCGGTTCCCCCCGGCGGTCCGCCAGCCCGTCGAAGGACACGATGGTGCCGTGGACGAAGGCTTCCAGAAAGTAATCGGCCGCCGGCTTCGCTTCCCAGAAACGCTCCAGGTCGTCGGCGTTGTCCAGACGGAAGGTGTCCAGGGCGCCCACCCCGGCGTCGGGCTTGGCCACCACGGGATAGCCCACCTTCCGGATGAAGGCCCGGGCCTCGTCCAGGGTGTGGGTCACCCGGCCGTCGGCCACCGGCGCGCCGGCCTTGCGGAATCCGGCTTTCATGCGGGACTTGCGCCGCACCATGTCGATCTCCGTCCCCCGCAGGCCCTCGATGTTGAAATCGTCCCGCAGGCGGGCTTCGGTGGCCAGCCAGTACTCGTTGAGGGAGTCCAGGCGATGGATGCGGCCCCACTTGTGGGTGAAGAAGCCGCAGGCCCGCAGCAGGGCATCGTAATCGTGGAGATCGGTCACCCGGTAGTATTCCGTCAGGGCTCTCTGCAGCTCCTCCGGGAGGCGCTCCCAGGGCTCGTCGCCGATGCCCAGAACGTTGGCCCCCAGGGCGCGGGCCTGCTGGCAGAAGCGCGTGTAGTGGGGGGGGAAGTGAGGAGAGAGAAACACCAGGTTCATGGGGAGGGTCCTTTCAAGGCGCCGCCGATTGCCGAACCACTAGTGTTGTGTCCCGGAAAAAACTCGAATAAGGCCATCGAGCGGGCCGGGGGGCTCCCATCCCAGGC
>DJGG01000213.1 GCA_002432195.1 Desulfobacteraceae bacterium UBA5852 | reverse complement strand
CCCAGCGGGCTCCTGTCGGTCCCCGGCCGGCCGGCCGAGCTGCGGGACAGCGTCTGGCACCGGGCTCTCGCCGCCCACCCCCACTGCCGGGTGGTGAACCGCCTGGATCTCTGGACCTCCGGCCTCATGCTCCTGGCCCTGCGCCGCAAGGCCGAAAGCGACCTCAAACGCCAGTTCCGGGAGCGCACGGTGGCCAAGGTCTATGTCGCCCGGGTCTGGGGACGGGTGGCCGAGGACCGGGGACGCGTCGATCTGCCCCTGGGGTGCGACTGGCCCCGCCGGCCCCTCCAGAAGGTGGACCCGGAGGCGGGGCGTCCGGCGGTGACCGACTTCACCGTTCTGGACCGGGAAGCCGGCAGCACCCTGGTGCGCCTGGCGCCCGTGACGGGCCGTTCCCACCAGCTGCGGGTGCACATGCAGGCCCTGGGCCACCCCATCCTGGGGGATCCCTTCTATGCCCACGTGGCGGCCCGGGCGGCCGCCCCGCGGCTGCTGCTGCACGCCACGGAGCTGCACCTGCGGCACCCCTTCAGCGGCGACCCCCTGCACTTCATGAGCGCGCCGCCTTTCGCCTGAGCCGGCCATCCGCGGCGGGGCGCCGCCCGGCAAGGTCAGGCCGGCACGATCTGCACGGCGTCATCGAAGCGCGTGAGCCGCTCCAACCCGCGGGCGGTTACCACGTGGGTGTTTTCGATGCCCACCACGCCCTGGCCCGGAATGACCAGCTTGGGTTCCAGGGCGATGGTCATGCCTTCCGCCAGGGGCATCGTCTGGCCCTGGGCCAGGAAGGGGTACTCGTCCAGTTCCAAGCCCACCCCGTGGCCGATGAAGCGGATGCGCTCCTCGTCGGCCCCCATGAACCATTCCCCATAGCCCAGCTCCGCCGCCCGGGCCACGGCCAGGGAGTAGAGGTCGCCGGCCGGCACCCCGGGACGGGCGGCGCGGGCGATCTCGGCCTGCACGGTGAGCATGGCCTCATGGGCCCGCAGGAGATCGTCCGGCAGGCGGCCCAGGGCGAAGATGCGGGTGTGGTCGGCGATGTAGCCCTGCCAGGCGAAAACGTAGTCCATCAGGATGGGTTCCCCGCGCCGCAGGCGGCCGAAGCCCGGTCCCTGGGCCACGGCGGGGCTGACCCCCGCCCCCCCGGTGGGGGAGGCCAGGTAGCTGGGCACCGCCGCGGGGGGGCCGGCCAGCAGGTGGCCGTAGAAGAGCTCGGCCCCCCAGAGCCGCATGCGCACGACGCCCTGGTGGCCCAGGCGGCGGGCCACGGCTTCCACCAGGCCGGCCAGCTCGATCTCGGTCTGGCCTTCCCGGATGAGGTCCCGGGCGGCGGCCGCCACCTGGTCCGCAAAGGCCGCCGCCTGGCGCATGAGGCCCAGCTCGTGGGAGGATTTGATGGCCCGCAGGAGGCGGATTTCGTGGGAGATGTCCTCCAGGCGGCCGGGGAAGAGCTCCGCGTAGCGCAGATAATTGGCCGCCGGGACGACATCCAGCTCCATCCCCAGGGCGGAAGGCCTGGGGAGGTCAAAGCGGTCCAGCAGGCCGGCGATCTCCCGGGGGCTGCCCAGGGGCAGCACATGGGGCAGGGGGGACTCGGCCCTTGCCCGGGAGTGGCTCTTGCGCACCATCAGCAGGGGCGGGCCCTCGGCCGGCACGTAGAGGTGGGCCTGCTGGATGGTGCCGGCGAAGTAGAAGAGGTCGGTGTTCTGCATGAGCAGCGCGGCATCCAGGCGCCGTGTCCGCAGGTGGGCGCGCAGCCCCTCCAGGCGCGCTTCCAGTTCGGTCAGGGGTGTGGTCGGGCTGAGATCCGTCACGGCAATAGCTCCTTTGGCGACATGGGGCGGGCGCCGGGGAGGCGGGTTAACGGCAGGCGAGCGGCCAGGTCGCGGGTCGGCCCCGGAGGCCGCCAGAAGGCCTCCAGCAGGCCGGCGAGGTGCGCGGCGTCGCCGACGGCCGTCGGTTGCCAGTCCGCCGGCAGCAGGGCGCGGTAGCGGGCGCTGCGGAAGCGGGGGTCCACCAGCAGGATCACCCCCCGGTCGGTGGGCGAGCGGATCACCCGCCCGGCGGCCTGAAGCACGCGGTTGAGGCCGGGGTAGCGGTAGGCGTAGTCGAAACCGGCCCCCTCGCGGCCGTCGAAATGCTGCCGGATCAGCTCGCGCTCGGTGTCGATGCCGGGAAGTCCCACCCCCACGATGGCCGCTCCGCTGAGACGCTTGCCCACCAGGTCGATGCCCTCCCCGAAGATGCCCCCCATGACCGCGAAGCCCGCCAGGGTGCCGTCGGGGGTCGTGGTGAAGCGCGCCAGGAAGGCGTTGCGCTCGGCCTCCGGCATCTCGGGCGCCTGGGTCAGGGTGGCCACCGCCGGGTGGCGCCGGGTGAACAGGCCGTGGACCAGACCCAGATAGGCGTAGGAGGGGAAGAAGAAAAGGTAGTTGCCGGCGTGTCCGTTCACCAGGCCTCCCAGGAGCTCCGCCAGGGCCGCCCCGGTCTGCTCCCGGTCGCGGTAGAAGGTGGACACCCGGCCACTCACCAGCAGGCAGCGGTTTGCGCAGGGAAATGGCGACGGCAGGTCCAGGAAAGGGGTTTCAGGACCGCAGCCGAAGCTGCGGATGAAGTAGTCCCCCGGGCTCAGGGTGGCCGAGAAGAAAACCACCGCGCGGCAGCGCGCCAGGGCCTCCTGGAGCTGGCCGGCAGGGTCGATGCAGAAGAGGCGCACCTGGAGGTCCTGGCCGTCGGTGGTGAGGCAGGTGGCGTAGGAGGCGTCGAAACCCTCGGCGATGCGCAGGAAGGCCGAGGCCTCGAAGTAGGCCTCCACGAGGGCCTCCCGCCAGGGGCGGGGCAGGTTCAGCACCAGCCAGGCCTCGGCCTGGTGGGTGAAGCGGCGCAGGAGCGGCAGCAGGTCCTCGGGGGCCTGGCATTCGGCGCTGGCGCCCCCGGCCGCCTGGCAGCGCCGGCGGGCCTTCACCATCCAGGCGTTGACGCCGCCCAGGGCGCGGTGCACCCCGGGCAGTTCCCCCCGCAGGGGGCGGCGGGCCGCCAGGAGCGTCGCCTTGCACAGGGCGGCGGAGAACATCTCCCGGGCGCGGTCCACCAGGTTGTGGGCCTCGTCCACCAGGCAGGTGAAGTCGTTGCCGGTGTCGGTGAAGAAGCGCCGCAGGTAGACCCGGGGATCGAAGACGTAGTTGTAGTCCCCGATCACGGCGTCCGCCCAGAGGGCCATCTCCAGGGAGAGTTCGAAGGGGCAGACCCGGTGCTCCCGGGCGATGGCGGCCAGCGCCGCCTGGTCCAGGGCCGGGATGGCAAATGCCGCCTGGCGGGCGGCGGGAAGGCGGTCGTAGTAGCCGCGGGCATAGGGGCACTCTTCCGGACGGCAGACGGCGGCCGGCTCGAAGCAGGCTTTATCCTTGGCGGTGAGGGTCAGGGTCTTGAAGGCCAGGCCGGCCTGCCGCAGGGCGTCGAAGGCCTGTTCCGCCGCGTGCCGGCCGGTGGTGCGGGCCGTGACATAGAAGATCTTGGAGGTCAGTCCGACTCCCATGGCCTTCACCGCCGGGAAGATGGCGGCCATGGTCTTGCCGATGCCCGTGGGGGCCTGGACCATCAGGCGGCCGCCCTGCCGGATGGCGCGGTAGACGGCCACGGCCATGCGCCGCTGACCCCGGCGGTAGTCGGTATAGGGGAACTCCAGGGCCTGGATGCCGGCGTCGCGCCGTCGGCACCAGTCGTCCAGGCCCCGGGCCCACGATAGGAAAGCCGCCGCCACCTCTTCCAGGAAAGCCTCGAGCCGGGCGCGGGTCTCCCGGCGCCGGACCGCGCGAGTCTCTCCGCTGGCCAGATGGTAGTAGGTCAGCTGGAGGTCGAGGCTGTCGGCGCCCTGGGCCGCGGCGTAAAGGGCGGCGTAGACCCGGAGTTGGCCCCAGTGGAGCGGGTCGCCCTCCGGGTCCAGGGCGGAGAGCTCCCGGCTGGTGGACTTGATTTCCTCCAGCACCGTGGCCCCGGCCTCCTGGAAGATGCCGTCGATGCGTCCCTTGAGGCTGAGGGTGACACCCTCGGCCGCCACCTCCCCGGCCACCGCGACCTCGGGGGTGTAGTCCGCCGGGCGTGCCCGGCGCACCTTCTGATGCGCCCGTATGCCCTCCCGGGCCCGGCCGGGGCCGCCGAAAGTGGATTCCAGGTCGCCCGCGCGCAGGGCGAATTCCACCAGGGTGCGCACGGCGACGGTCAGGCGGGGTGAATTCAATGGCAATATCCGGGGCCCCCGGTGCGCCGGCCGGATCAAACGGCCGAGCCTCACCGGATGGGCGCACGCTCCCAAGGCAGCTCAATAACCGGGGTTCGGGCCTGCCTTCCGGACGGTGTCCGGACACCCGGTCGAGGGTCTGGACGGCCCGGCGCAGGACGGCCGAAGCCCTGATGGAACGCCTGACCCTACCACCTGGGGGCGGGGATTTGAACCCCGAATCGACCTCGGCCGACGGCCCTGCCGGCGCAGGGATCTTGCCAAGGAACCCTCAAGGGGGTTAAACAGGAGAGCGACGCGGAGGCGCACGCATGACCGAAGCCATCACCTACGACGACGTGTTGCTGATTCCGTCATACAACCACTGGGAGTCCCGCCGGGTGGTGGACACCGCCATGACGGACAAGCAGGACAAGCTGCGCCTGGAACTGCCGGTCATGACCGCCAACATGGACACGATCACCGGGTCCGCCATGGTGGATTTCATCGGGGCCAAGGGCGGCATCGGCGTGCTGCACCGCTTCATGCCCATCGAGGACAATGTGCGCCTTTTCCGGGCCTGCCTCCGCCCCTGCTTCGTGTCCGTGGGCTGCGCGCCCCAGGAACTGGCCCGGGCCGAAGCCTTGCGGGATGCCGGGGCCGCGTATTTCTGCGTGGACGTGGCCCATGCCCATGCCCGCTACGTGGGGCGCACGCTGAAGGACATCCGGGAGCTGATCGGCAGGCAGGCCTGCATCATGGCCGGCAACGTGGCCACATACGCCGGCGCGGATTATCTGGCATCCTGCAGCGCCGACATCGTCAAGGTAGGCATCGGGGGCGGGGCCGTCTGCACGACGCGCCTCAAGACGGGCTTCGGGGTGCCCAACCTGACGGCCATCCGCAATTGTTCCCGGGTGGACCGCTCCATCGTGGCCGACGGGGGCATCCGCACGCCCGGGGACATTGTCAAGGCCTTGGCCTTCGGGGCCGATTTTGTCATGCTCGGCAGCCTCCTGGCGGGAACCCGCCCCACTCCCGGGCCCGTGCTGGCCCGTACGGACGCCGCGGGGCGCACCGTGCGCTTCAAGGTTTACCGGGGCATGGCCAGCAGCGAAGCCCAGGCGGATTTTCATGGCGGCATGGCCGAGTGGAAGACGGCCGAAGGGGTGGCCGTGGAAGTCCCCTACCGGGAGGACGAGGATGCCATCCTGGCCGATCTGGCCGGCGGCCTGCGGTCGGGGTTGACCTATGGGGGTGCCGCCACGATCCGTGAGCTCCAGCGCAAGCTGGATTACATCCGCATCACCCCCGCCGGCCGTCTGGAAGGGTTGCCCCACCGGCAGTTGATGGATTGAGCGGCCCCCCCCGGCGGCAGGCCGCGCCTGAGGCGCCCGAGGCCCGGGCCCGGCTGGGGTCCGCTGCCCCGGGCAGGAGAAACGACGTGCCATTCCACGAGTCCCCTGTAGAACCGGATGCCGGCCGCCCAACGCCCGGAATCGGCGGGCTGGCCGGGGCCGGCCGCCCCCCGGAAGCCTTGTCCGAGGAGGCGGCGCTGGGCCTGATGGCCGCTCACACCACCGATGTGGTCTGGCTGCTGGGGGAAAACCTGGAGGTGATCTACGTTACCCCGTCGGTGCGCGCACAGCTGGGCCTTGACCCGGTGGCGGTTCAAGGGGCGGACTTCCGCGGCCTCTTGACGGCCGGTGGGCGGGCGGCGCTGGAAGGCCTGGGGGAATCCCTCAAGGGCGACGGCGACAACTGGCAACTCGACCTGGAGCACCAGGATGGCGACGGGAATCCTCTCTGGTTCGAGGTGCACATCACCCGGATTCCCGGGCTTGCGGCCGGCGCGGTGCGCTTCATGGCCAGCGCCCGCAACATCAACCGGCGCAAGCAGACCGAGAACGAGCTGCAGCTGGCCAACACCCTCTTTCAGACCGCCTTTGCCATCAGTCCTGATTCGGTCAACCTCAACCGGATGCGCGACGGCCGCTATGTCATGGTCAACGAGGGGTTCTCCGCCCTCACCGGGTTCCAGCCGGAGGAGGTCATCGGCAGGACCACCACCGAGTTGGGAATCTGGGTCGATCCCGCCGACCTCCAGCGCCTGGTGGCGGAACTGAATGCCGTGGGGTCGGTGAAGAACCTGGAGGCGCGTTTCCGGCTCAAGGCCGGGGAGGTCAAGACGGGGCTCATTTCGGCCAATGTCATCGTCCTCAACCGCGAGCCCTACATCCTGTCCATCACCAAGGACATCGAGGACTGGAAGCGTGCCGAGCTGGCCCTCAAGGAGTCGGAGGAGAAGTACCGGCTGCTGGTGGAAAACGCCAACGACGCCATCTTCATCCTCCAGGACGGCACGCTCAAGTTCCCCAACCGCCGGGCCCGGGAGATGGGGCGGGCCATCGGCGTCGACCTGACCAACCACTCCTTTTTCGAGTACGTGGCGCCGGAGGACCAGAACATGATCCTGGAGCGCCACTTCCGCCGCCTGCGGGGCGAGGATGTCCCCAGCACCTACAGTTTCCGCCTCCTGCACCACGACGGCCGGAAATTCTGGGTGGAGCTGAACGCCGTGCGCATCAACTGGGACGGCCGGCCGGGGACCCTCAACTTCCTGCGGGACATCGACAGCCAGAAAACCCTGGAGGTCCAGTTCCAGCACGCCCGCAAGATGGAGACCGTCGGCACCCTGGCCGGCGCCATCGCCCACAATTTCAACAACCTCCTGATGGCCATCCAGGGCAACGTCTCCCTGATGCTGCTGGATACCGATCTCGACAGCCCCCAGCACATCGAGCTGCGCAAGATCCAGGAGCATGTGGAAAGCGGAGCCCGCATGACGGCGCAGTTGCTGGGCTACGCGCGCAAGGGCAAGTACCGCATCCGTTCTCTGGACCTGAACGAGCTGGTCGCCGGGACCGTGGCCGCCTACGGGAAAGCCAATACCCACGTGACCTTCAACGTCCGTTTCGAAAAGCGCCTGCGGGCGGTGGTGGCCGATCGCAGCCAGCTGGAGCAGGTGCTCACCAACGTCTTCATCAACGCTGCGGATGCCATGCCCAGGGGCGGCCAGATCATCGTGCGTACCCGCAACGTCTCCCACGAGCAGGTGAAGCGGGGCAATTACGAGGTCAAGCCCGGGGATTACGTGCTCGTGCGGGTGGGCGATACCGGCATCGGCATGGAGGCCAAGGTCCGGCGACGGGTTTTCGAACCGTTCTTCACCACCAAGGAGTTGGGCCGGGGCACCGGCCTGGGGCTGGCCTCGGCCTATGGCATCGTCAAGGGACACGGGGGCTACATCGAGGTGGACTCCAACGCCGGCAAGGGCACCACGGTGTACATCTACCTGCCCGCCTCGGCCAAGCCGGCGGAAACCGTCATGAGCCGTGACGAGGGGATCCTCCAGGGCAGCGGATGCGTGCTGGTGGTGGACGACGAACCAGTGGTGCTGGCCATCAGTTCCCGCATGCTCAAAAAGGTGGGCTACACGGTGATCGAGGCCGACGGGGGGCGCGAGGCCCTGAGGCTCTATCGCAAATACGAAAAAGACATCGATCTGGTGCTGCTGGACATGATCATGCCCGACATGGGAGGCGGCGAGGTCTTCAATCGCCTGAAGGACATCAACCCGAAAGTCCGCGTGATCCTGGCCACCGGCTACAGCCTGGAAGGCCAGGCGGGGGAGCTGGTCCAGGGTGGTTGCTGCGGGGTGCTCCAGAAACCCTTCACCCTGGAGCAGCTCTCCCGCCAGATGGCCAATGCCATCGACCCCCGGCGGGAGCCGCTGGCCTGAGAGCCGGCCGGTGCCGGCCTTTCGTGTTGACGACCGGCGCCGGGTGCGTTTATGCTGGGTACCGGCACCGTGGGATGCTGGCCATCAGGGGCGCGTCCCGATCCCGGGATTCCCAAGCCCTCAAGGCGGTCCGACCGCCGGCCCACCGATATGCTAGCCGTCCAATTCAACACCTATGGTCCTCCCCAGGTGCTGGTGGTCGACGACGTGCCGGAACCGTCGCCGGGGCCGGGCGAAGTGCGGGTGGGCATCCGGGCCGCCGGGGTCAACCCCAAGGATTGCCTGGTGCGCAAGGGCAAGTTCCGCTGGTTCACGGGGCGGCGGTTTCCCATGGGCGTGGGCCACGATTTTGCCGGCGTGGTCCTGGAGGTGGGGCCCGGGGTGTCGGACCTGAATCCGGGGGATCCGGTTTTCGGCATGACCAATGGCTGGAGGGGCGGTACCTACGCGGAGCAGATCGCCGTGGCCCGGGATGCCCTGGAACGGATGCCCCCCGGGGTGGGCGCTCTGGAAGCCGCGGCCATTCCCCTGGCGGCCCAGACGGCGCTCCAGGCCCTGCGCGACATCGCCGGGGTGGCTTCCGGCCGGCGGGTCTGCATCAATGGGGCCTCCGGCGGGGTGGGAACCTTCGCGGTGCAGGTGGCCAAGGCCTTCGGGGCCGAGGTGACGGCGGTATGCAGCTTCCGCAACTCCGCCATGGTGGCGGGGCTGGGGGCCGACCGGGTGGTGGATTACACCCGCGAGGCGCTGAGGGCCACCGCTCCGGGGTTCGATGTGTACTTCGATGTTTTCGGCAACCGCTCCTTTCCCGCGGTGGCCGGCCTTTTGGCGCCCGGGGGCGTCTATGTCACCACCGTGCCCAACGGGTGCAACCTGCTCTGGCAGGCACTGACCCCGTGGCGGCGTGGCCGCCGCAGCCGCCTGGTGGTGGTGCGCTCGCGGTCCGCCGATCTCAGGGCCATTGCCCGCCTGATGGCCCGGGGGGCCCTGACCCCGGTGGTGGACCGCGTCTACCCCCTGGCCGAGGCCGCGCGGGCGCATGCCTACGTGGAAACCCGGCGGGCGCAGGGCAAGGTCGTGCTTCAAGTATAGTGGCCAAACCGCCTGCGGTGGCGAAGTCCCTGCGGTCGTGGCCTGAGATTTCATCTGCCGTCTGTGGAGGGACACCAACGCGGAAATTCCAGCGGGTCGACCGTCGACCCGCCGAGCAACCGGAGGAGGACAGAATGCAAATTCGTATCGTCAGGTGGATGTTCGCATGGGCCTTGCTGGGCTTCGTGCTGGGGGGTTGCACCACGGTTCCGTACACCGGGGAACGCAAGGTGAGCAAGACCGCCATGGGGGCCGGCATCGGTGCGGTGGGCGGGGCGGCCACCGGGGCATTGGTGGGGGCGCTGACGGGCAATTCCAAGGGGGCCCGCAAGGGGGCCCTGATCGGTGCCGGTGTGGGGACCCTCGCCGGGGCCGGAGTGGGGGTCTACATGGACCGCCAGGAATCCAAGCTGCGGGAAGAACTGGCGCGCACCGGCGTCAGCGTGACCCGCGAGGGCAACAATATCCGGCTGAACATGCCGGGCCACATCACCTTTGCCACCAATGCCGCGGACGTGGTCGCCAGCTTCTACGACGTGCTCAATTCGGTGGCCCTGGTGCTCAAGGAATACGAGAAGACGTACATCGATGTCCTCGGCCACACCGACAGCACCGGGGAGGACGCCTACAACCAGAAACTCTCCGAGCGCCGGGCCCTGAGTGTTGCCGACTATCTGATTTCCCAGGGCGTCATGCAGCAGCGCTTCAACGTGCTGGGCTACGGCGAAACCCGCCCCATCGCTTCCAACAACACCCCCGAAGGCCGCTCCCAGAATCGCCGGGTGGAGATCGAACTGTCACCTCTGACCCAGTGACCAGGGGATGCCGAAGGCGCCATGAAACGAACGGCCGTGCACGATGCCCAGCGCAAGGGAATCCTGATCCCGCGCGATCAACTGGAGGGAACGGACTTCCAACCGGGGGACCGGTTCGCCGTCACCCGGGGCCAGCGGGACTTTTTCTGCGTGGTTCTCGAGCGGGATGCCCGGGGGGATATTTTCTTCGACAAGCAGGGCATATTCGTGGAGCGCAGCCGCCGCGTGGATATCCTCCTGGGGGGGATCTTCGATACCTTCACGGTGGAGATCGGCGAGGCGCCGCCGGGAACCATCCGCATCAAGGCCGAGGGTGTCGGCCTGCGCAGCATGCAGAACCTCTGACGCGCGGGCCGACGCCCCCCGGCGCCTGAACTCACCTGCGGGCCGCGGGAGCCATGTCAGGAACCGGGCCTGCCTCCGGCCACCCGTTCGGCCTGGCGGCCCAGTTTCTTGAGCAGCCGTACCAGATCGGTGCGTTCCCCGGGGGTCAAGGCCTGGGCCACGGATTCCAGGTTGGCGGCGTGGTGGTCGAAAGTCCTGGCGATGAGGTCCCGTCCGGTGGCGGTGAGATCCACCCAGAAGACGCGGGCGTCGTCCACATCCCGCCGGCGGGCTACCAGGCCCCGCTTTTCCAGTCGGCTGATCGCGCTGGTAATGGAGCCGCTGGTCAGCAGGACCTTGCGGCCGATGGCGTTGACGGGCTGCGGACCCTTGTGGCGCAGGACCTCCAGCACGGCGCAGTCCGTGAGGCCCAGACCGCTGCCGGCGATGCTGCCGCGTTCCACGGCTTCCACCGCCTTGTAGGCTTTCCATAGGATCAGACCGATGCGCGCCCCCGTGTCCATGCGCGACACTAGGCCGCCTTTGGCTTGATGTCAAGACAAGGAGACCCCATGGTCTTGCAGCGCATCGATCCCCTGGCCTTCCGCGCCGCTCCCTGGCCCCCGGCGGGCGGGCGGCCTACCCTGGTTTGCATCCACGGCGCGGGTGGCGACCACACCCTCTGGGACGCGCAGGTCGACGGGCTCTCGGCGGAGTTCAACGTGGTGGCCGTGGACCTGCCCGGCCACGGCGCCAGCGGGGGAGCGGCGCTGGACTCGGTTTCCGGCTATGCCCGGGCGCTGGCCGATTTTCTGGGGGATCTGGCGCCGCCCGCGCCGGTGGTCTGCGGCCTCAGCCTGGGAGGCGCTGTGGCCCTGGAGCTCCTTTTGGCCGGCGGCCTCCCGCTGGCCGGAGGGGTCCTGGTGGGCACGGGAGCCCGCCTGCGGGTCCACGCCTCCATTTTCGAAACCCTGGCCAGTGATTTCGAGGGGTTCGTGAAGGGCCTGCCCGGCGTGGGGGCCTCGCCGTCCACCGACCCCCAATGCCTGGCGGCCGTCGCGGCCGCTGCCCGGGCCTGCGGCCCCCGGGTCACGGCCGGGGATTTCCGCGCGTGCGACCGATTCGACGTCATGGGCCGGCTGCCGGCGATCCAGTGTCCGGTGCTGGTGATCACGGCGGCCGATGACCGCCTGACCCCGCCCAAATACGGCGCCTATCTTGCCGCGCACATTGCCGGCGCGCGGCTGGTGAGCATTCCGGAGGCCGGTCATCTTCTCCCCGTGGAGCGGCCCGAGGCATTCAATGGGGCCGTCCGCGATTTTCTCCGGGGCTTGCCGGTGGTAGCGCCCCGGTGAGGGGTGCCCCGCTGCGTGCCCGTTGCGGCGGGGGGCCGCGGTTCCGCTTGCCGCGCGGTGCCCGTCTTTACAAAGCATCCTGGAAGACTTAAAAACTCGGAGGTAATCGGCCGCTCGTTCGCCGGGGCGCCGAGGGAACGCCGCGCCGGCCCGCCGGCGGCCCGAGATCGAGGAGGAGGAGCTTTGGACATTCACCTGGTCTACATGACGGCCGGCAGCGCGGAGGAAGCCCGTGCCATCGGCTCCGAGCTGGTCCGCCGCCGGCTGGCGGCCTGCGTCAACATCCTGGAGAACATGAACAGCCTCTACATCTGGGACGGGGCCTTGCAGGACGCCCGCGAGGCGGTGCTCATCGCCAAGACTACGGCCGCCAAGGTGCCGGAGCTCATTGCCCAGGTGCAGGCCCTGCACTCCTACACCTGCCCCTGCGTGTTGAGCATCCCCGTGGAGCAGGGGCATCCCCCCTTCCTGGAGTGGGTGGCGGCCGGTGTGGCGCCCCCGCCGGCTTCGGATGCAGGTTCCGCCTCATTCGACTAAGATGGACGTCATCAGGAGGAACAAACCATGGCACATCCCATCAAGCTGGTGAGAGCCACCGCCCTGGTGCTGGCGGTGCTGATGTTGTGCACCCACACCCTGGTCCCGGCCGCCCGTGCCGCCATGGTCACCACCGGGGAGGCCCTGGGGGCTTCCGCAGCGCCGGACAGCCGGGCGCGCCTGTTGGCCCTGATCGACCGTGCGGACATCCAGCGGGAAATGACCGCCTTGGGTGTCGACCCCGCGGAAGCCCGGGCACGGGCGGAAGCCTTGAGCGACGAGGAGTTGGCCCAGGTGGCCGGCCGCCTGGAGGCACTGCCCGCCGGCGGCTCCAGCCTGGGGGTCGTCCTGGGGATAGGGCTGGTGGTTTTCCTGGTCCTGCTGGTGACGGACATCCTCGGCTATACGCGCGTTTTCCCCTTTGTGCGCCATCCCCGCTGAAAGGGTCGGCCAGCGGTTGGCCTATGGGCGGGCCCTGGCGCTGGTCGGGGCGCTGGCCTGGCTGACGGGTTGTGCTCTGTTCGGCGGCCAGGCCATCGCACCGGGGGACCTGGCGGGAGCCATCCCCGCCCGCCGGCAGGTGGATGGGGTCCCCATCCACCTGCAGACCGAATACCATTGCGGCCCGGCCGCCCTGGCCATGCTGCTGGCCTGGGGGGGCCTGCCCGCGGCACCGGAGAGCCTGGTCGACGAGCTGCTGACCCCCGCCCGTCGGGGCACCCTGACCACCGCCATGGTCGCTGCCGTGCGGCGCCACGCCCGGGTGCCCTATCCCGTGAACCGCATCGAGGACCTCCTCGCGGAGATCGCCGCCGGTCACCCGGTGATGGTCTTGGAGAACCGGGGGCTGCCGGGCCTGGCCCGCTGGCATTACGCCGTGGGGGTGGGCTACGACCTGAATGCGGAAACCCTCTGGTTTCACGATGGCCGGGTGGCTCCCGCGAAGCGATCCCTGCGGGGGTTCAACGCCCTCTGGGGCCGCAGCGGCTCATGGGGGCTGCTGGTTCTGCCGCCGGAGCGCCTGCCGGCGCATGTCACGGAAGACGGGTGGGTAAGGGCGCTGGCGGGATTGGAGGCCGCCGGCCGCTGGGGTGCGGCGGCGCGGGGGTACCAAACGGCACTGGAACGCTGGCCGGCGAGCCTGGGAGCCTGGATGGGCCTGGGAAACACCCTTTACGCCCAGGGGCGCCTGGAGGCGGCCGCGACGGCCTTCGAGGCGGCGGTGCGCCACCACCCGTCTGCGGCTTCGGCGCACAACAACCTGGCTCACGTTTACGGGCGCCTGGGCCGCGGTCCTGAGGCCCTGGCCGCCGCACGGCGGGCCGTGGCCCTGGGGGGGCCGCTGGAGGGGCGCCACCGGGAGACCCTAAAGGAGTTGGAGGGGGCCGCCCCGTGAAAAGGGATTTGAAATTTCAAATTGGAAATCTCGAATCCCCTTCAAAAAGCCTCGTGGGCCGTGCGCTGGATGATTTCCTCCTGCAGTTCCGGGGTGAGGTCCACGAAATAGTCGCTGTAGCCGGCCACCCGCACGATCAGGTCGCGATGGCTGTCGGGGTCCTCCTGGGCCCGCCGCAGAGTCGCGGCGTCCACCACGTTGAACTGGATGTGGTGCCCGTCCATCCGGAAATACGACCGTACCAGCCCCACCAGCCCCTGAAGGCCCGCCTCGTCCTCGAAGATCTGGGGGATGAACTTCTGGTTGAGCAGCGTGCCCCCCGTGCGGATATGGTCGATCTTGGCGGCCGAGCGCAGAACGGCCGTGGGTCCGCGGCGATCCGCGCCCTGCACCGGTGAGATGCCTTCCGACAGCGGGGCGCCGGCCTTGCGGCCGTCGGGGGTGGCGCCCGTGACACTGCCGAAGTAGATGTGCACCGTGGTGGGCAGGAGATTGATGCGGTGCGCGCCGCCCCGCGTGTTGGGCCGGCCGTCCACCGCGGCGTAATAGATTTCGAAGACCGCGGCCAGGAGGGCGTCGGCCGCCTCGTCGTCGTTGCCGTAGCGGGGGGTTTCTTCCAGAATCCGGCGCCGGAGGGCTTCCGCGCCGTGATAGTCGGTGGCAAGAAGCTCCAGCAGCCGGGGCATGTCGAACAGACGGCGCTCGAAGACATTGAACCGGATGGCGGAGAGGCTGTCGGTCACCGTGCCCAGCCCCACCCCCTGGATGTAGGAGGTGTTGTAGCGCGCGCCCCCGGCGGTGTAGTCCCGCCCCGTGGCGATGCAATCCTCGATGAACAGGGACATGAAGGGCACCGGCATGTGGCGGGCGTAAAGGCGCTCGATGATGTTGTTGCCCTTGATCTTCACGTCCGCGAAATGCCGCACCTGCCGGGCAAAGGCCTCCATCAGCTCCTCGAAGCGGGTCCAGTCGGCCGCCGCCCCGGTGGCGGGTCCCACCCGACGGCCCGTGCGGGGGTCGATACCGTTGTGCAGGGTGACCTCCAGGATCTTGGGCAGGCTGAAATAGCCCGTCAGGATGTAGGCCTCGCGTCCGAAGGCCCCGCTCTCCACGCAGCCGCTGGCCCCGCCGCAGCGGGCGTCCTCCACGGATTTTCCCTGGCGCACGAGCTCCTGGACGATGGCCTCGGTGTTGAAGATGGACGGCTGGCCATAGCCCGTGCGCACGATCTCCAGGGCGCGCCGCAGGAAGCGGTCCGGGTTCTTGCGGCTGAGCTGGATCATGCTGCTGGGCTGCAGCAGGCGCATCTCTTCCACCACCTCCAGCAGCAGGTAGGTGAGCTCGTTGACCGCATCCCGGCCCTGCGCGGTTACGCCCCCGAGGTTGATGAGGGCGAAATCCACGTAGGTGTTGCTCTCCTTGGCGGTGACGCCCACCTTGGGGGGCGCCGGGTGGTTGTTGAACTTGATCCAGAAGGCCTGGAGCAGTTCCCGGGCCTGGGGCGCGGTGAGGCGTCCCGCCGCCAGGTCGCGCCGGTAGAACGGCAGGAGATGCTGGTCCAGGCGGCCGGGGTTGAAGGCGTCCCAGGGGTTGAGCTCGGTGATCACGCCCACGTGGACGAACCAGTAGTACTGGAGGGCTTCCCAGAAAGTGGCGGGGGCCGCCGCCGGCACCCGGCGGCAGATGCCCGCCAGGGCGGCCAGTTCCTCCGCCCGCCGGGCGTCGGGTTCCCCCGCGGCCAGCTTCTCCAGGTGCACCGCGTGGCGCCGGGCGTAGGCGATGAGGGCCCCGGCGGCGATGTCCATGGCCGCGAGCTGGTCCCGGCGGTCCAGCGCCAGGGGGTCGTCGAAGAAGTCCAGGGCCGCGATGGCCGCGGCGATCTCCCCCCGCAGGTCGTCGAGGCCCCGGCGGTAGATGATGTCCCCCAGGACGGTGTGCCCCGGGGCCCGCTGTTCCATGAATTCGGTGAAGACCCCGGCCTCGTAGGCCGCGCGCCAATCGGCGTCCACGGCCGCGAATATCTTCTCCCGCATGCTGCGGCCCTGCCAGAAGGGAATGATCCGCTCGCGGTAGGCCCGGCGCAGATCGTCGTCGGAGCGGTAGGTTACCTTGGGTCGCTCGTGGAGCAGGGCCAGGTCCTCCGGGCTGTGGAGGCAGATCTCCGGGAAGGTGGGCACGGCCTTGGGGGCGGGACCGCGCTCCCCCACGATGAGCTCCCCGGGGCCGATGTGGAGGGCCTTCTCCGCCAGGATGTGGCGGAAGAGTTTGGCCCGCTGCACGACGACGGGGTCGCCGGCGCTTGCGAGGCGCTGCAGGTAGTCGGTCACCAGCAAGGCCCGCTCCGCCGACAGGGATGCCGGGGCCTCCAGGCTTTGGCGCCGCAGGCGGCGGATGCGTGGGGTCATGGGTCAGCCTCCGATGGATACCGGCAGTCCCCGGGCGGCAAAGATCGCCCGGGCAGCCTCCAAGGCCGCCGCCCCGGGAGGCGCGGTGTCGCCCATGGGGTTGGCGCGCCCCAGGCGCCGGTACTTGTCGTTGTGGATGCGATGGTAGGCCAGGAGGTCCACCCGTGGCGCCCGTTGCAGGCCGGCGAGGAAATCGGCCGCCGCCCCCAGGTTTTCCGCGTCGTCGGTGATTCCGGGCACCAGGGGCAGGCGCACCGCCAGCGTGCGGCCGGTGGCGGCCAGCCAGGCGAGGTTTTCCAGGATCGGGTGGTTGGACACGCCGGTGCAGCGCCGGTGGCGCTGGTCGTCCATCAGTTTGAGATCGTAGAGGAACAGGTCGACTGCCGGGGCCACGCGCGCCAGCACGTCCCGGGGGGCATACCCCGAGGTGTCCAGGGCTGTGTGGAGGCCGGCCTGCCGGCAGGCCGACAGGGCGGCGCCCAGGAATTCGGGTTGTGCGAGGGGTTCGCCCCCGGAGAAGGTCACCCCGCCCCCCGAAGTGTCGTAGAAAATGGTGTCTTTTTCGATTTCCGCCAGGAGACCGGCAACGGAAAGCGTGCGGCCGACGGTTTCCCCGGTGGCCATCGGGCCGGCGGCGGCGCGCGGGCCGCACATGGCTTCCGGCCGGGGGGCCTGGCCCTCCGGATTGTGGCACCACCAACAGGCCAGGGGGCAGCCTTTCAGGAAGACGGTGGTGCGGATGCCGGGTCCATCGTGGATGGCAAATTTTTTAAGGTCGAAAACGATGCCCTTGACCGCCGACATGGGACCCCCGGAGGGCAGCGGCCGATCCGCGCCGCAGCCGGTCCGGAACCTACCACAGCCGGGCGGGGCTGTAAATCGCGGCCCGGCGGCCGCCGGGCACCCCCGGCCGCCGGGAACGCGGAGGGAGGAACCCGGGCGCCGTGGAATGAAGGCAATTCAAATGTTGACAGAGGCTCCGGTCGGGCTTATAGGATAGCGGTCTTGCGCTCGGGGTGCCGCTCCCATGGGGCTGGCAAGGCCGGTGCCTGCCGCCCCTTCCGCCGATGCGGCCGTATGCCCCCCTTCTCCGTTCAGCGCACCCATGGCCGGCAGTTCGAGATGGCAGATCCATGAAGATGCTGCAGCGCCTGTGCCGGGCCATCGACCGGCTGAACATCTGGGTAGGCGCCATCGTGGCCTGGGCCACCGCCCTGGTGGTGGCCGTGGTCTTCATCGATGTGGTCATGCGCTACACCTTCCGGATGAGCTTCGTCTTCATGCAGGAGCTGGAGTGGCATCTCTTCGCTTTCATTTTCCTGATGGGGGCCGGCTACACGCTGATGAAGGACGGCCACGTGCGGGTGGATATCTTCTACCAGCAGCTCCCCCCCAAGGCCCGGGCCTGGATCAACTTTCTGGGCGTCCTGATTTTTCTCCTGCCCGGCTGCTACCTCATCGTCACCACCTCGTGGCATTTCGTGGTCAACTCCTTCAAAATCCTGGAAGGCTCCCCGGACCCGGGGGGCATCCCCTACCGCTTTCTGCTCAAGGCCTGCATTCCGGCAGGCTTCGGGCTCATCGCCCTCCAGGGGCTCGCGCTGGGCCTGCGGAGCCTGCTCGTCATTCTCGGCCGTGAGGCGGAAGCGGAGGGACCCCACTGATGTTCATGGAGTATTTGCCCGGGTGGATGTTCCTGGCCTTGACCGTTCTCCTGATGCTGGGTTTTCCCGTCACCTTCACCCTGCTGGGCACCGCCCTGTGCTTCGGGTTGATCGGCTTCGGCTGGGGGTTCTTCAACCTGCTGCCCCTACGCATCTGGGGGGTCATGACCAACGTGACCCTGCTGGCCGTGCCCCTGTTTGTCTTCATGGGGGTGATGCTCGAGCGCTCCGGACTGGCCGAAGAACTCCTGGACACCATGGGCCTGCTGCTGGGCCGCATCCGCGGGGGCCTGGCGGTTTCCGTTGTGGTGGTGGGGGCCCTGCTGGGGGCTTCCACGGGGATCGTGGGGGCCACCGTGGTCACCATGGGCCTGCTGGCCGTGCCCACCATGCTCAAGCGCGGCTACCAGAAGGAACTGGCCTGCGGCACCGTGTCGGCTTCCGGCACCCTGGGGCAGATCATCCCCCCGAGCATCGTGCTGGTGCTCATCGGGGATATCGTGGGGGTTCCCGTGGGGGACCTCTTCATGGGGGCCGTGCTGCCGGGCATCCTGCTGGTGGTCCTCTACATTGTCTACATCCTGGTGGTCTCCCTGCTGGTGCCCAAGTGGGCGCCGGCCATTCCCCGGGCCGAGCTGGCGGCCATCAGCGCCCGGGAGTTCGCGCGGCGGGTGACCCGGGCGCTGTTTCCCCCTCTCTTCCTGATGCTGGCCGTGCTGGGGTCGATCTTCGCCGGTATCGCCTCGCCCACCGAAGCCGCCGCCGTGGGCGCCGTGGGAGCCACCCTGCTGACGGTGGCCAACAAACGCTTCAGCTACGCGATCCTGCGGGAAGTGATGGATTCCACCATGCAGCTCACCTGCATGGTGTTCATCATCCTGGTGGGGGCGGCGGCCTTCGGCCTCGTCTTTCGGGGCACGGGCGGGGACAGCCTGGTGCGGGGCTTCCTGGGGACCCTCTCCCACCACTACGGCCAGTGGACCGTGCTGGCCATCGTCATGGGCATCATCTTCGTCATCGGCTTCTTCCTCGATTTTATCGAGATCACCTTTATCCACGTGCCGGTGCTGGCGCCCATCATGATCGAGTTCGGCTTCGATCCCCTCTGGTTCTGCGTCCTCATCGCGGTCAACCTGCAGACCTCCTTCATGACGCCGCCTTTCGGCTTCTCGCTTTTCTACCTGAAAGCCGTCACCCCGCCGGAGATCAGCACGGGAGACATCTACCGGGGGATTATCCCCTTTGTGTTCATGCAACTGCTGGGCCTGCTGATCGTGGTTTTCTTCCCGATCCTGGTGACCTGGCTGCCCAAGGCGGTTTTCGGGGGCTGACAGCCCTTCGCCGAGCGGATGCAAGCCAAATCCGGCGGCGCTGCGCCGGCTGGAAGCGTCGGGGGACTTCCGGTGGTCGGCCTCCGCCCCCGCCGCATCTTTAGGCGTTAACACGCAACCCAGAAAGGAATAACGAGGCATGAAGCGACGCGAGTTCCTCACCAAAACAGGCACCGCAGCGGCTGCCGCCGTTGCCGCTTCCGCGCTGGGCGCTCCGGCGGTCATCGCCCAGCCCAAGTACCAGTGGAAAATGGTCACCACCTGGCCACCCAACATGCCCGTGCTCCAGACCGGGGCGGACCGTTTTGCCAAGCGGGTGGAAGAAGTCTCCGAAGGCCGCATGAAGATCCAGGTCTTCGCCGCCGGCGAGCTGGTGCCGGCCCTGGGGGTCTTCGACGCCGTTTCCGACGGCACGGTGGAGTGCGGCAGCGGCGCCGGCTATTACTGGGCCGGGAAGGTGCCGGCCGCCCAGTGGTTTTCGGCCGTGCCCTTCGGGTTCAACCCCCAGGGGATCAACGCCTGGTTTTACAGCGGCGGCGGGCTTCAGCTCTGGGAGGAGGTCTACGCGCCGTTCAATGTGATCCCGCGTCCCCAGGGCAACACGGGGGTGCAGATGGGGGGCTGGTTCCGCAAGGAAATGAAGACCATCGACGACTTCAAGGGGCTCAAGATGCGCATCCCGGGCCTGGGGGGCAAGGTAGTGGCCAAGGCCGGCGGCACCGTGGTGTTGCTGGCCGGTGGCGAGATTTTCACCTCCCTGGAGCGCGGGGTGCTCGACGCCACCGAGTGGGTCGGTCCCCTGCACGACCTGCGCATGGGCTTCTACAAGGCCGCCTCCTACTACTACTACCCGGGGTGGCACGAGCCGGGCACCTGCCTGGAGGTCATGTTCAACAAGAAGGCTTACGAGGGCCTGCCCAGGGACCTGCAGCTGATCCTGGACACGGTGGCCGCCGAGACCAACCTCTGGAGCCTTTGCGAATTCGAGGCCGGCAACGGCGCGGCCCTGCAGAGCCTGATCGCGGACCACAACGTCAATCTGCTCCAGTTCCCCGAGGCCATGATGGACGCCCTGCGCAAGATGGCCGAGGAGACCCTCGAGGAGGAGGCCGACAAGGATCCCATGTCCCGCAAGGTTCACGACGCCTACAAGAAATTCAAGGCCCAGGTGGGCATCTGGGGGACGGTGGCGGACAGCGCCTACTTCAAGGTGATCGCCGACGAGTACCAACTGAAAAAGAGCTGACGGCCGGGGCGCCGCTACGTGCGCCCGGGCCCGGATCGGCGGGGGGCCCGGGCATGCCGGCGGGTGGCGAAAACTTTGCCCAGAGACAATTCCCACCTGAGAAACCAACTATCCACCCCCGGGGTGCCCGGGCCCCGGGACCGTGGATGCCTCCATTGGTAAATACGCTAAAAATTACGGCGGGTTGATCGGCACACACCCGTGGCCGAAACGGTCCTCGGCGATGGCGGTACGGCTTTTGCTTGAGTGCGGCCAAATGCGTCCGCACCCACCGACCTCAGGCAGCCTCGCCGTGAAGCCGCGGTTTTCCGCGGCCCCGGGAATACCCGGGTGTTTTCGCTCCCGGTGGCCGGCCGCCGGGAGGCTCCGGGCCGGCGGCAGAGTGTTCCTGATGGCGCTGGTCCTGCTGGGCGCCGGGAGTCCCGCCGAAGCCTTCTCGGTGGGCAAGGGCGCCGGCGGGGCTGAGTGGGTGCTGCCTTGCGGGCTCTTCGTGGCCGTGATCGACCTGCAGGCCGCGGAGGTGGGGCGAAGCTACCGGCCGGAGGACCTTCTGGCCCGGGTGGTCAGCGGAAGCGAGCACGTGGTGGGCTTTTTCAGCGTCGCCAACCCCCATGTCCATTACGGCCGCAGCCGTTCCTACGAGCCCATGGATGCCGTGACCGTGCGGGCCTTCGATCGACCCGGCGACCGGCGCCTTTTCGACGTGGTCTTCATGCTCTACCGGGCGCCGGTGGTTTTCGCCGGTCAGGTGGTCTTCGGGGGCAGCCAGGCGGATTTTCCCTTCGCCGCCCCGTTCGAAGGCCTGGCGGCCGTGCGCCGCCTGCGGATGCCGGGGTCGTGACCGTCGTTCCGGCGCGCGTCCTTGAAACCCATTGATTTTTCTGTTAGCTTGGCGCCTGGCGATTCTGGCCGTCAGGAAGCCCCCGCATCCATCCGGTACCGCTGAGAGGACATCGCCATGGAGGCCAAGCTCTGGGACAACGGCGGCCGTCGTTCGGGCATCGAACGGCGGCGGTTTTCCTATACCGTGCACGTTCCAGAGCGGCGTTCCGGCGGCGACCGGCGGTGTGGCAACGACCGTCGCGAGGCGCCCCGCCAGGGGCCCGGGCATCCCCGCGATACGGATGACTGAGCCGCCCGCTTTGGCCTCCGCTGCAAATCCCCGCCCGTTCGGATTCCGGTTTCCCTCACGGCCTTCCCGGCATTGCCGCTGCCCCCGGCCCCGCCGCGGTGCCGAGCGCCCGTGGATTGGCGTTGCACCGGGAGGGCCGGGAAGGCTATAAGATCCCCACGCACGGCCACGGCGCCCCAAGGACAGCGGTTGTCCCACTCCACCGCTGCCCGGGCTTTGCGCCCATCCTGGCCGTCGGACCCCTCCCGCTCCGGGGCAGGCCGCGCGGCCATGTGCCGGCAAGAGCCCGCGAGCGCCCTGCCGGCCGGCCCCGGCCGGGGGAAATGGCATGGAGGCCCCACATGGTGAATCGTGACAAGCTGGATGAGTTGACCCGCACGCGGAAGTGGGCCCACCAGAAACTGCAGACCCTCCCGTCCAAGGTGTACCAGGCCTTCACCCAGATGGAGAGCGCCACGTTTGCCGACGGACACCTGCCCCGCAAGACCAAGGAGCTGATCGCCGTGGGCATCTCCGTGCAGATGAACTGCGAGTCCTGCATGCAGTGGCATATCGAGCAGGCCGCCCAGGCGGGCGCCGGACTGCGGGAAGTGCTGGAGGCCGTGGAGGTGGGCATGGAGATGGGCGGAGGGCCGGCCACGGTGTCGGCGCGCTTCGCGCTCCAGGTGATGGAAGCCGTTTTCGGGCGTCTGGACTGAACCACGGGCCGCGGGCGTTGGCCCCGGGTCCCCTTTCCTGGAGGACGTCGCCGATCCATGGACTGGTTTCAGGCCATGCGGAGCGGGCACTTCCGCCGCCGGGCGCAGCGGCTGCGCCGGGCGGGGTTGCCGGCCAAGGCCCTGGAGGCCATGCGCGCCGCCGCCCGGCTTGCGCCCCGGGAGCAGTTGCGTCCCATGCTCCTGTGCCAGCAGGCCGAGCTGGAGACCGAGCTGGGGCAGTCCCGCCGGGCCCTGGAAACCTATGGCCTGGCCAAGGCGCTGATGAAGAAGCACTCGCGCTACTGGAAGGTGGGGGCACACCAGGGCCTGCCCCTGGATATCGATCGGGCCATGGAGGCCCTGGAGCGCCGGCTGGCTGCCGGGGGGCCGGAGGACGCCGGTGAGGGCTGACGTGCCGGCTCCGCGGGAGCACGTGGTTCTGCTCCACGGCCTGGGCCGCACGCGGCGTTCCATGGGCAAGCTGGAGCGGTGCTTGTCGGCGGCCGGCTACCGGGTGCACAACCCGGGCTACCCTTCCCGCGAAGCGCAAATCCAATGCCTGGCGGCGGCCTGCCTGCCTCCCGTGCTGAAGGCCTGCCGGCGGGAGGGCGCTGCGCGCGTGCATTTCGTGACCCACTCCATGGGGGGCCTGCTGGTGCGCTGGTTCCTGGCGTGCCAGCGCATCCCGGAGGCGGGGCGGGTGGTGATGCTCAGCCCCCCCAACGGCGGCAGCGAGGTGGTGGATGCCCTGGGGCGCTACGCGTGGTTTCATCGGCTCCTGGGACTGGCCGCCGGACAGATGGGCACCCGGGGCCGCAGCCTGCCGCGGCAACTGGGGCCGGTGACTTTCGAACTGGGGGTGATCGCCGGTGATCGCGCCCTGGATCCCATCGGCGCCCTCATCATTCCGGGGCCCAACGACGGGCGCGTGGCCGTGAAACGCAGCCGGGTGGCGGGCATGGCGGACTTCCGGGTGATTCACGCGACGCACGCCTTCATCATGCGGCACCCCGAGGCCTTGCGCCAGACGGTGTGCTTCCTGCGCACCGGTCACTTCGGCCCTCCGGCGGCGCCTTGAGGCCGGCAGCGGGTGCGGCCGGCCGAAGACGGGAAGGATGGGACATGCCCGGCGATGCCTACCGCCGAATCGCCCGCGGCTATCGGGCCTTCATCGACCCGGCCAACGCAGGCCTGCACGCCGTGGGCCGGCGGCTGTTTCCCCCGGTAACCGGCATGCGGGTCCTGGACGTGGGATGCGGCACCGGTGCCGGCCTGGAAGCGTATCTGGAGGCCGGATGCCGGGTTTACGGGGTCGATACCTCGCCGGCCATGCTGGGGCAGGCCCACCGGAGCCTGGGGGCCCGGGCGGGCCTGAGACGCGCCGACGCCGGCTGCCTCCCCTTTCCGGGGGACACTTTCCACCTGGTGCGCGCCGTGCTCACCCTGCACGAAATGCCCCCGGAACATCGGCCGGAGGTGATGGGGGAGATGGCGCGCGTGCTCAGGGGCGATGGAAGACTGCTGCTCATCGAGCACCACGCCGGGGATACCCGGACCTTGCGGGGTTTGGCGGCCAAGGCGCTGGCCCTGGCCGTGGAGCGGGCCGCCGGTCGGGCGCACTTCCGGCATTACCGTGATTTTCTCTTCCGGGGGGGCGTTGCCGCCCTCCTGGCCGGCGCGGGCCTGGCGCTGGAACGGCGGAAGCTGCTGGCCCACGGGCACCTGATCGCCTGCCTGGCGCGGCGGGGCCCGCTGGC
>DJGG01000109.1 GCA_002432195.1 Desulfobacteraceae bacterium UBA5852 | reverse complement strand
TGGGGATCGAGACGCTGCAGCAGCCCCCCCAGCCCCTCCAGAAAGAAGGCCACCCCGGCCATGGTGAAGAAGTTGATCCCGGTCATGGCCGTCCCCGCGTAAGCCACGGGCATGCGCTCCTTGATGTGGGCGTACATGATCTGCCCGGCGCTGCTGCAAACCCCGAAGGCCACGAAGAGCACGGCCAGCAGCCCGAACCCGGCCCCGGCGTCCAGGTAGGCCAGCACCGCCAGGACCGCCAGCATGCCCAGCAGACCTCCCACGATGACGACCTTGCGGGAGCGCAGCACGTCGTCCGACAGCCAGCCGCACACCGGGCAGCCCACCGCCATGCCGATGCTCATGAGGAAGAGCAGGTGGCCCGTGGCCAGCGGGGAAACCCCGAGGACCTGGATCAGGTAGGGCCCGGCCCACAGGGCCTGGACCGCGGCGTAGATCCCGTAGCGGCAGAAGGTCCCCAGGGAGATGATCCAATAGTCCTTCTCCACGACCAGCGCCCCCACGGCCGCCCGGGCGGATACCGTCCGGGCCGCGCCTCCCGGGGTGCCTCCGGGGGCCCGGGTCCCGGATTCCGGGCCGTCCCGCACCACGGCATAGAAGACGACGGCCAGCAGGAGGGTGAGGGCCGCCAGGAGCTGAAAGCTCATGCGCCAGCCCACCGCCTCCACCAGGAGCACCAGGGGGGTGGCCGCCGCCAGGTTACCCACCGTGCCCACCGTGATCACCAGGGCCGAGAGCGTGGCGAAGCGGCCCGGGGCAAACCAGAGGGAGATCAGCTTCAGGGTGCCCATCAGGTTGCAGGCCATGCCGACCCCCAGCAGGGCGCGTCCGGCCACCAGCGCCTCCAGGGATTGGCCCCGGGCGAAGATCAACGCGCCGGCCACGGCCGCCAGGGTGAGGACGGTCATGGTCAGGCGCGGACCGCGGCGGTCCAGGTAGATTCCGATGGGCAGCTGCATCAGGGCGAAGGCGTAGAAGAAGGCGGCCGAGATCTGCCCCAGGCCGCGGGGGCCCAAGGCGATCTCGGCCGTCAGGGAAGGATAGATCACGGTCATGGAGGCCCGGTAGAACTGGGACAACAGAAACAGCAGTCCGGCAAGCAGAAAGATCATCCAGCGGCGGGAGATGGAGAGTTGCATAAAGCCGATCACGTTCCGGGGCAGCGGTTGGCCTTCACCGACAGCGGTGTTTTGCTTCGGCATGGCGATTCTTACACGACTTGGCGTTCGTTCCGCAAGGCGCGTCCAGGGGGAGGGAGGCTGCCAGAGGCCCTCGGTGGCCGCCCCGGCCGGGTTGCGCCAAGCCGGGACGGTGCTTGCGGTTGCGCCATTCCCGAAGCCTTGCCCTGCAATCCTGCCCCTTCCGCGATTAAAATCCTATCCATTTAATATTGTTACCTATTATGAACACAAAAAAACTTGACAACGTCAAGGGACCTTGTGTATGGTGCGTCACACATTGTAGATCTTTGTATCACTATATGTGACATCTCCGGGAGCGGGCCGCGCCGCCAGGCGCGCCGAGGACCCCACCCCGCTGGCCACGTGCTCGGCAGGATCGCGCCATGCCCACCAAAGGTGAAAAATACTATGTGATCTCCTCCTTGGGTAAGGGGCTGCGGGTGCTGGAGCTCCTGGCGAATCATGGGGAGCTCGGGGTTTCCGCCGTGGCCGCCCATCTCCAGACCAATCGCGCCGGCTGCCATCGCTTCCTGCTGACCCTGCGGGACCTGGGCTACGTGGAGAAGACCGAGGACGCCCGCTACCGCCTGACCTTCAAGGTGCTCGAGCTGGGCATGAAGAAGTTGAACCGCTTCGAGATCCGCTACATCGCGCGCCCCCTGATGCAGGAGCTCTCCAGCGCCTTCGGCGAAACAGTGAACCTGGGGCATTGGGACGGACGCGTCATCGTGTACCTGGACAAGATCGACAGCGCCGAAATCCTGCGCATGGACTCCGGCCTGGGGGCCGTGGCGCCGGCCTACTGCACCGGCCTGGGCAAGGCCATCCTGGCCTTTCTGCCCCCCGAGGAAATCACCGCCTACCTCCGCGGGGTCCAGCTCCAACCCTTGACCCCCCATACGATCACCTCGGCGGAAGCCCTGCGGGAGGAGCTCGCCCGCACCCGCGCGCGCGGCTTCGCCGTGGACAACGAGGAGCTCAGCCTCGGACTGCGCTGCGTCTCCGCGCCGGTCTTCGATTATGCCGGCCGATCCAGCTTTGCCCTGAGTGTTTCGGGGCCGACCCAGCGGATGTCCGAATCCCGGATCGCCTCCATGACCGTGGACATCAAGAACGTCTGCCGGCGCCTGTCGGAGAAGATCGGTGACTCCCGATCGCGCCGCGACGCCACCAACTGACCGAAAGGAAGACAAGCCATGGGAAAGAAACGCACGCGCATCGACCTTCAGCAGATGAAACGGGACGGCCAGCGGGCCGTGTGGATCACCGCCTACGACTATTGGACGGCCAGTTTCGCCGAGCAGGCCGGCATGGACATGATCCTCGTGGGCGATTCCCTGGGGATGTGCATCTACGGGTACAGCGGCACGGTCCCGGTGACCATGGACCAGTGCATTTGGCACAGCGAAGCGGTCCGCCGCGGGGCGCCGAACACCTTCGTCATCGGCGACATGCCCTT
>DJGG01000115.1:583-4912 GCA_002432195.1 Desulfobacteraceae bacterium UBA5852 | reverse complement strand
GTCAGCGAAATCATCGAATAACTCTGAAGGAGCCTTGCGGTGAGAGTCATAGTTACGCTGGCCTGTAATGAATGCAAACGACGGAATTACACGACCACCAAAAACAAGCGGACCACGCCGGATAAGCTGGAATTCAGCAAGTACTGCCGCTTTTGCGGCAAGCACACGCCGCACCGCGAGACTAAATAGGTGGGCCGACCACAGTAACGCCAACCGCCGCGCCCAAGCGACGATTCAGGATGCAGGCCAGTAGCTCTAACGGTAGAGCATCGGACTCCAAATCCGGGTGTTGGGGGTTCGAATCCCTCCTGGCCTGCCAAATTTTTTTGCCGAATCGGATCAAGTGGCGTGGCGGCACCACCGGTGGGTGCTCACAGCGCCCGGCGGCATCGGATTCCAGGATAGCCCATGGCACGTTTACAACGGAAAAAGACGACCAGCCCCAAGAAGAAGCGGCCCTCCGAGACGGGCGAAGCGGAGCAGAACGGCTCTGCCGGCGCCACGGACGCAACGGCGCCCGCTGCGCTGCCAGTGGCCAAAAAGGCGGCGCTGCCACGCCTGAAGCCCAGGGAGACGGCGGAACCGGGAAAGATCCGCGGCGCCTATGATCAGGCGGTGCAATTCCTGCGTGAGGTCAAGGTCGAGCTGAAAAAGGTCGCCTGGCCCTCCCGCAAACAGACCGCTGGCTCCACGGCGGTGGTGCTGGTGCTGGTATTCATCATCGCGGCCTTCCTGGGGCTGGTGGACATGGGGCTTGCGGGTCTGGTCCGTCTGGTCCTCCAGTAAAGCGAGGCAATCGTGGCATTGAAATGGTACGTGGTGCACGTTTATTCGGGTTTTGAGAACAAGGTCAAAAAGGCCTTGGAAGAGCGCATTGCCGCTGGTCCCGGCACCGGGAAGTTCGGCGAGGTGGTGGTGCCCACCGAGGAGGTTGTGGAACTGGTCAAGGGGAAGCGCAAGACCTCATCGCGGAAATTTTACCCGGGCTACATCCTGGTCAAAATGGAGCTGGATGACGAGACTTGGCACATCGTCAACAATACCGCCAAGGTCACGGGTTTTCTAGGCGAGCGGGACAAGCCGACGCCCATCTCGGAGGAAGAGGTCAACCAGATTCTCAATCGCATGGAAGCCGGCAAGACCAAGCCCCAACCCAAATATCTCTTCGAGGCCGGCGACGAGATACGCGTCATTGACGGACCCTTCACCAATTTCAACGGCGTCGTGGAGGAGGTCAATCCGGAGAAGGGCAAGATCCGGGTGCTGGTGTCCATTTTCGGACGGTCCACCCCGGTGGAACTCGATTTTGTCCAGGTTTCCAAGTTCTAACACGACGTTACGTAGGAGTAGGAAAGAAAATGGCAAAAAAGGTAATGGCGGTGATCAAGTTGCAGGTGGAGGCCGGGAAGGCCAACCCTTCCCCGCCGATCGGACCCGCTTTGGGCCAGCACGGCGTCAACATCATGGAGTTTTGCAAGGCCTTCAACGCGCGCACCGCGAGTGAGGCCGGCATGATCATTCCCGCGGTGATCACCGTCTATCAGGATCGGTCCTTCACGTTTATCACCAAAACTCCTCCGGCGGCCGTGCTGCTCAAAAAGGCCGCCAAGGTCGCCAAGGGTGCCGCCGACCCCAAGCGCGACCGGGCTGGCAAGGTGACGCGCGCCCAACTGGAGGAAATCGCCAAGCTGAAGATGCCGGATTTGAACGCCTACGACCTCGAGGCCGCCTGCCGCATCATTGAAGGCACCGCCCGCAGCATGGGAATTGAAGTCGTTTGAGAAAAGGAGTCTTTGAGAGATGCCGAAGCGGGGAAAGAAATACATCGATAGCAGGAGCAAGCTGAAGGGCGCCGCACCCGCCACTCTGGGCGACGCTGTAAGCCTGATGCTGGGAACCGCCTACGCCAAATTCGACGAGACGGTTGATGTGGCCGTTCGTCTGGGCGTCGACCCGCGCCATGCCGATCAGATGGTGCGCGGAACGGTTGTGCTTCCGAATGGCTTGGGCAAGGATGTCCGGGTGGTGGTGTTCGCCAAGGGCGAGAAGGAGAAGGAAGCCCAGGAAGCCGGGGCGGAGCATGTGGGCAACGAAGAGCTGATCGATCGGATCAAGGAAGGCTGGTTCGATTTCGATAAGGCCATTGCCACGCCTGACATGATGGGGGCGGTGGGCAAGATCGGAAAGTTGCTCGGCCCGCGCGGCCTGATGCCCAACGCCAAGACCGGAACCGTGACCTTTGACGTGGGGCGGGCGGTGAAGGAACTTAAGGCCGGCAAGATCGATTTCCGTGTGGAAAAAGCCGGCATCGTCCACGCTCCCCTGGGCAAGGTGTCCTTTGGTCCCGAAAAGCTGCTGCAAAACCTGACGGCCTTTCTGGAAACCATTGTGCGCCTCAAGCCTTCATCCAGCAAAGGGACCTATCTCAAAGCAATCGCCATTTCAACTACGATGGGACCCGGTATCAAGTTGGATACCGCCCTCGTCAAGGACCTGGTAAAGATCTGACGGCCGCCTTCGGGGCAGGTCGGCATCCTCGCGCTTTTCGCGCGGGCTTGCTGGCCTGCTCGACGAGTTTTGGCGGTGTTGGACGTTCGTCAATCTGCAATCCGTCTGGTTAACTCACTATCCTGTCAAAGACCGTAGGCACACGTGCTGTGTTTAATCGGCATTGCCGGCCTACCGAGACAGCTTTTACGGTATTTCGGTGCCTCCGGTTTTTTACAGCCAAAGGAAGGAGGTGGAAAACTATTGTGAAACTGGATCAGAAAAAACAGATCGTCGAGAAGCTCCGCGATCAACTGGCAGCCTCGCGCGTGGTCATCGTGACCGACTACAAGGGACTCAGCGTGGCCCAGCTCAATGACTTGCGGCGCCAGCTGAAAAACAGCGAGGTTGAGTTCCGGGTGGTCAAAAACACCCTCTTGACCCGCGCATCCGACAGCCCGGAGCTCGAGAAGCTCCAGGGTTTCTTCAAGGGGCCGAGTGCCGTGGCGCTGGGCTTCAAGGATCCTGTGGCTCCCGCCAAGGTGCTGACGAAGTTCGCCGAGGACAACAAGGCCCTGGAGATCAAGGGCGGGGTGCTGGGAGGCAAGAGGCTTGATCCCGCAGCCATCAAGGCCTTGTCGGCTCTGCCGGCCCGGGAGGTCCTGCTGGCCCAGATGCTGGCCGTCATGAATGCGGTTCCGGCCGGATTCGTGCGGGCTTTGGCCGATTTCCCCCGGCGCATGCTCAATGTCCTCAACGCGATCAAGGATCAGAAGGCGGCGGCCTGACGGCCCGGATGCCAAACTACCGAGCCGATTATCGGCTATCGACTGTGAAAAACGGAGGAACGACTTACCATGGCACAGATTACCAAAGAGGACGTGATTGAATTCATCAGCTCCATGACGGTGCTGGAACTCTCCGAGTTGATCAAGGAGATGGAAGATAAATTCGGTGTCTCCGCCGCCGCGCCCATGGCCATGATGGCCGCTCCGATGGCCGGGGGCGACAGCGCCGCAGCCGAGGAGAAAACGGAGTTCGACGTTATTCTGACCTCCCACGGCGACAAGAAGATCCAGGTTATCAAGGAGGTGCGGGCCATCACCGGCCTGGGCCTGAAGGAAGCCAAGGACCTCGTTGAGGGCGCCCCGCAGATCCTCAAGGAAGGCGTCAGCAAGGAAGAGGGCGAGGCCATCAAGGCGAAGTTCGCCGAGGTCGGCGCCACCATCACCGTCAAGTAGAAGTCGCTTCTGGCGTCTCGCCACGACAGGCCGGGCACCCGCCCGGCCTGTCGTGCTGCAGCCAGGAATCGCAGAGTCTGGACGTCGAAGCACCCGCTTGACAGGCGGCTCGCTCGCAACCTTCAACCTCCAGCCGGCCATGCCGCCACCAGAGCCTTTCTCGCCGTCGGAGGCGTGCCATGAAGAGGATCCGGGTGCGAGCCGCCGTGCTGCTCCATCAGGAAGAGACGGTCCTGCTCGTCCGGCATCGGAAGGGGTCTCGAACCTACTGGCTGCTGCCCGGTGGAGGCGTCGATTTCGGCGAGACTGCTCCCGAGGCGGCACGCCGGGAGGTGGCCGAGGAGACGGGCCTGGACGTGGAGGTTGCAGACCTGGTCTTGGCCTCTGAGACCATCGCACCGGACGGTTCGCGCCACGTCCTCCACCTGGTCTTCATGGCCAGCCTGCGAGGCGGAACCCTGAAAGTCGGGAACGAAGAGCGGCTGGCAGAAGCCCGTTTCGTGCCCCTGGCAGAACTCCCGGATCTGGAGTTCCACCCTCCAATCGCGGAGGTTGTCGGGGCGCTGGCCCGCGGACGCGCCCCCGAGCGACGCTACCTGGG
>DJGG01000115.1:0-545 GCA_002432195.1 Desulfobacteraceae bacterium UBA5852 | reverse complement strand
ACAGAGAAGACCCCTCGCTGAAGAACCTGATGGAGGAACCCCGATGGCCATCCAGATCGTCGACGATGCTGGTTTTCGGACCGAGGTGCTGGACTCGAGCCAGCCTGTCCTGGTAGACTTCTATGCGGACTGGTGTGGCCCGTGCAAGATGCTGGCTCCCGTCCTGGAGAAGGTCGCCGACCAGTTTGCGGGCAAGGTCCGATTCCTCAAGTTGAACACCGACGACAGCCCGCGGACGGCCCAGGACTACCAGGTCCGGGGGATCCCCACGCTCCTCCTCTTCCAAGCAGGGCAACCGATCGAACGCAAGGTCGGCTTCGTCAACGAAGCCGAGCTGACGAAATTCATCGAGAAGAACGTGAATCCCGAAGGTTGAACTGCAAGAGCCTTCCCAAGAATCGGCCTGGAGAGAACCTCACCATGAACACGACAGCGGAACGTCTGCCCAAAGAAGCGATCCTGCGCCTGGAGCTGGACCTGAGCCGAATGATGCGTCGCTGGCAGGAGGAACCTGCCTCGGCACCCGCCCCGGTGGACGAGTTCCT
>DJGG01000221.1:297-26592 GCA_002432195.1 Desulfobacteraceae bacterium UBA5852 | reverse complement strand
ACGGTCCGCCTCCAGCTCACCGGACAGGATCCGCAGCAGGGTGGATTTTCCCTGGCCGTTGCGTCCCAACAGGCCGATGCGCTCCCGGGGCGCCACCTGGATGCTGACGCCCTCCAGCAAGGCCTGGGCCCCGATGCTGTAATGGATGTCGTGGAGATGAATCAGCGCCACACAACCCCCGCCGCGGCCGTCAGCGATTCCGCCGCGGCCGCTCAGTAGAGCTCGTATTTCACCAGGCGTCCGTCCAGCCCCCCCGCCGCCAGGGGCTTCTTCCAGGCCGGACGGAGGCCGATGTGCTTGATCAGCTCGCGCTCCCCGGCATAGACGAAGGCGGTGGCCCCGTTGCAGCGCTGTTTGAGCCAATCCCCCAGGTCCCTGTAGAAGGCCCCCAGGTCGGAGCCGCCGTCCAGGCGCCGGCCGTAGGGCGGGTTGCAGACGATGAGGTGCCCCCCCAGACCGGTGAGCCGGCGGAAATCCTCCCGCCGCAGGACCACGCGCTCCCCTGCCGGGAGGGCTCCCAGGTTGCGCCGGGCCGCCGCCAGGGCGGAGGCGTCGGTGTCGCTGCCGGCGATCAGGCCCGGGGACAGGTCCCGCTGGGCCGCCCGGGCGTCAGCCTGGACCTCCCGCCAGAGGCGGGCATCGAAATCCGGCAGGCGTTGGAAGCCGAAGGAACGGCGGAGGCTGCCGGCCGGTACCCGGCAGGCGTGCATCAGGGCCTCGGCCAACAGGGTGCCGGAACCGCAGAGGGGATCGTAAAGGGGTTGGGCCCCGTCCCAGTCCGTGAGGCGGATCACCGCCGCGGCCAGGGTCTCCTGCATGGGGGCCTTGAAGGCCGCGCGGCGGTAACCGCGCCGATGGAGGGACCCGCCGGAGGTGTCCAGGCTGACGGTGGCCTGGGGGCCCTCCAGGTGAAGGTGCAGGCGCACGTCCGGTTCACGGGCGTCCACGTCGGGCCGCCGGCCGTGGGCGTCCCGGAAGCGGTCCACCACGGCGTCCTTGAGCTTCAAGGCGGCGTAGTGGGTGTGAGCCAGGTTGGCGTGGTCGTGGACCGTGGCCTCCACGGCGAAAGTCTCGGAAAGCCCGAAGAGCCCGGGCCAATCCACCTCCCGGGCCCGGCGGTAGAGTTCGTCGGCATCCCGGCAGGTGAATTCGGCCAGGGGGGCCAACACCCGGGTGACGAGGCGGGCCCCCAGGTTGACCCGGTAGAGCACGGCACGCTCGGCACGGAAATGGATCCCCCGGTAGACGGGCTGCAAGTCCCGGGCTCCGAGGGCCACCAGCTCGGCCAGGGCCAGGTCCTTGAAGCTCTCGGCCACCTGGGCGAAGAAGGTATGGGTGCGTTGATAGAGGTACATGGGCTGCGCTTCTTACCTTCTCCCGCGCGGAATGGCCACGACCTCGTCGGGATGCATGGCCCCGGCGGCAGGCGCGTCCGGCGCGGGCGCCGGGAGGGGCGGCGTGGGGGCGGGATCCGCGCCGGACTCCGCATAGACCTTCAGACCCGGCACGTGGGCGGGGGGAATCGCCGACGGGTCGTCCACCACGTGGTAATTCCCCTGGTCGTCCCGGTAGCGGTAGAATTCGGCCGCGCCGGAGGGTGCCAGCCCCGGGACGACCCGAAGGCACCCGCTGAGGCGGGGATAGCCTGCCATGGGCGCCCTGCCGCGCGACCGCCGCCGCGGCCCCGACGACGCCCTCAATCGGCCGCCGCCTCCGGCCGGTCGGCCCGCTGCAAGGCGGCGATGACCGTCGGCCGCACCGTCGCGGGGGTGACGATGCCCGTCAGGTCGATGTGGTCCAGCTCCGGAAACTCGCCCCCATTGTAAAGCACGATGAGACCGTCCACCAGGGGCGGGTGGCGCTGGGGCTGCAGCAGGGTGGCCGCCAGCATGCAATAGGTGGTCTGTCCACCCGCCGACCCTTGGAAGAACTGCCCCAGGGCGATCTGCTCGGGGTCCACCAGATCGACCACCGCGATCCGGGCATGGCGGGAACCCAGGGGCAGCTGATGGACGGCCAGCACATCGATCCGGATGCCGCCGGCGGTATCCGGCGGGGAGGCGAAATAGGTGCCGGCCAAGTGCCGACCGAGGGCTTCCAGGGCTCCCCGGACCGTGGCGGCGGCGGGCGGCGCAAAACCGTGGGGACGGGTCAGAAAGTATTCCGCATGGGATTCGAAGGTCAGCAGGGGGAATGCGCCCAAGGCGCCGCCGTCCGAAGTGCTGCCGGGTTCCGGCGGGGGGCCGGGGCAGGCGCTGGCCAGAGTTCCCGCGGCCAGCAGGACCGCGACCCGGGCCGCCCTGCGGAATGCCGGGAATCGGTTCATGGCGCCGCTCTCCGCCTATTCGCGGAATTCGAGGAAGAGTTGTTCGTTCTGGCCGTCGATTTCGGGCCGATTGTTTTTCCAGTCGTAAATGCGGCAGGCATCTCCCTGATCCGACGGCAGGGAGCAGCCGATAAAGGGCATCAGGGGGTCTCCGGCCGTGGAACGCAGATTGAGCATCAGGGCCTGGGTCCGGGGAAAGCGGTCGAACTCCAGCAACTGGATGAAAAAAATCGACGTGTGACCCATAAAAAAGTCACCCGCGGCGCGGATCTCCGCGATGCGCTCCTTGAAGGCCGCGAAGGCCCCCTGCCCGTCGCCGGCCTCGATGATCAGATCGAATTCCCCATGCCGGCGCTCCGCCTCCTCGATCTCCTGCTGATTGGTCACGTAGAAGAACTTCCCGATGTAGATCATGATCTCCCCTTCCTGTCCGCATGCCGCCGGCGTGGCACTGGCCTGACGGGCTGCGGACCGACGGCATCAAAGTCCGGATTCGGCGTTGGGCTGCGAGGGCGGGGCCGGCGCCGCAGGGCCGCGGCGGAGGCCGGCACCCGCCTGCCGCTCACCGAGGATCGGCGTGCTCCGCAAACAGAAGTGGCACTTTAGACCGAAAGCCGAAAACCTGTCAATTCATCCCCGCGACCGCCGAAGCGGCCCGGGTCTCCGGCCGGCCCCGCCTCCCCCGGCGGCAACGGCCAAAGTTAGCGCGCCGCCCCGCCGGCGGTTGGTCCCGCTGTCGGGGGATGCTTGCGCTGCCGGCGCTTATCCGCTATGCAGGGCCCATCACACACAAGGCGTATGGGACGCCGGAGAGGAACAGGACATGAGGGCATCGGCCGGATGGTTGCGCTGGGGGCGCGGGGCCTTGGCGGCCCTGGGACTCTGGGGGTGTTTCGCCCAGCCCGTCTACCGGGAGGCTTTCGGGGAGCTCGACCAGGACGCCAGCGGCGGGGTGGAGTGGAGTGAGTTCCGGCGACGGTTTCCCGACGCCGCGCCCAAGGTCTTCATGGAGGCGGATGCCGACAAGGACGGCACCCTCAAACCGGAGGAATGGAAGCTATTTCAGGAGCTGCAGCCCAGGTGACCCGCGGCCCTGCGCCGGCGGGCCCTGCCGGCCGGCGCAGGGCACGGCCGAAACGTACGACCCTGGCCGCCACGGGTCCGCCGGGCCCCACCCCTCAATAATCCTCGATGATCCTCCCCTTGACGATGAAATCCTCGATATCCCCCCGCGCCGCCCGTACCGCGCGCATCGCCTGCTCCAGGCTGCCATGCACGGGATCCTCTTCGCCGAGACGCTCGGCCGCTTCCTCGAGGAGTTCCTCCCCGCGCTCCACGAATTCCCGGATCTGGGCCAGGAACTGCTTGCGTATTTCGTGACGCTGGCGCTCTTCGGCGATGACCGGCAGGAGTCGCTGGATGGAATACTCCACCAGGGCGTCCCGGGGCGCATCGTACATCTCGCAGGCCTGCTGCAGCAGGCTGAGGGTCCGCCGGCTGAGCACGAAGGTTTTCTGGACGCGACTGATCTGCTCGAAGCGGCCGGGTTCCATTTCCTGGGCGATCAGGCTGAGGGAGCGGGCGTCCTCGATGAGATGCTCGAATAGGGATTTCTGCTTGATGCCCAGGTGCACGGCCAGAATGCTGAGGGCATCGATGGCCCGGGCGGAAAGCCGGAAGGTGGCCCGCACGGACTGCTTGCCGCGCAGGTCGTAGGAGGACGGCTGGGGCAGGTCCATCGCTTCGACGCGGTTATGGGGTGACCGTTCGCTCATGTTGCCCCCTTGGTCCCTGGGTGGCTTCGCACCTCTCGGCGCCACTGCTATTACTTTGTATATGATTTTTATTTAGTAATGCAAGCTTTTCTTCAGAATATTTTATTGACGGAAAACCATGTGTGCTTATTTTCCCGCCATGCGCGGAAGGGCCCCGCAACATCAAACGTCCATAGGAAATCAAAGGAGGACAGGTCATGGCAATAGTAAGATGGAACCCGTGGGGGGAGATGTCCGACCTGCAGCGGCGCATCAACCGCATGTTCGACGACTCCATCTATCGCTCGGGGGATGAGGAGCAGAACCTGGCGGTCAGCAATTGGAATCCGGTGGTGGACATTTACGAAAAGGGCGACTGGATCGTGGTGCAGGCCGAATTGCCGGGAGTGGCCAAGGAAGATATCACCATCGATGTGAAGGACCGCGTCCTGACCCTCAGGGGAGAGCGCAAGCTGGATCGTGAGATCAAGGAGGACAGCTACTACCGCCGGGAACGGGCGTACGGTCGGTTCGCGCGTTCCTTCACGGTGCCGGCCGGGGTCAACCCCGATAGTATCAAGGCCGAGTTCAAGGACGGTTTGCTCAACGTCCACATTCCCAAGCCGCTGGAACAGAAACAGCGCCAGATCGATATCGGCTGAACCTTCCGGGCGCCGCCCCCCTGTCCGCTGACGGCGGATAGTGGCGGGGGGCGCCCGATGCCGGTTCCGCGCGGGAGGTCCGCCGCATTCCAGGGCGCCTTGGCAGCCTCAGGGCGCCCTCTTCTCCGCCTGCCGCAGCAGTTCCTCGGCGATGGTCCGGCTCATCGCCGCCAACGCCTGGCTCTGGGCGGCCACCAGCGCGGCGGTATCGGAACCCGCGGCGGGCTGCACGATCCGGGCCTGCCGCACGGTCAAAAGCCGGCCCTCCGGCTCCTTGACCAGCATCCAGGTGGCGTCGAGCACCGCCTGGGCGCCCGCCCCCCCCTCGAAGGCGTACACGTCGATGGCCACCCGGTAGTCCGGCTGGAAGTAGCGGCCCCAGGGCTGTATCGCCACCCGCTCCGTGCCGGCCAGGCGGGCCAGGTTGGCCGCCGCCACGCGGGCGAACTCCGCCTTGAGCGTCCCGGCCCAGCGCTGGGTATCGTGGATCTCGATCCGGTGGGGGTCGCGGCGCGTGACCACCTGGGACCGGTCCAACCAGTCGGGAAAACTGATGGGTCCCACGCCGATGGCCAATTGGGTGGGAGCGCCGTTCGGTCCCTCCATGGCGGACAGGGTATAATAGCGAAAGGGGATGGCGGCGGCGCAGCCCAGCAGCCAGACCCCCAGCACCAGCAACCATCCACCGAGCCGCCATCCAAGGCTGCGCGTCACTTGTCTGCCTCCTTGCCGAAGATCAACGAGTTGGGTTGCCGCTCCAGGAACTCCACCAGATCCCGCACCGCCCGGGAAGCCTTGGCGAGCTCCTCCAGGGATTTCTGCAGGTCGTGCTGCAAGGGGGAATCCCCGCTCAGGGTGTGCCTCAATTCCGCCAGGGTGCTCCGGATCTGCTCCAGGGAAGCGTTCAGGCCCGGGCCGGTTTCATCATTGAGCCCGGCGGCGAACCGCTCGAGCTCCACCAGGGTCCGGTTGAGATTCTGCATGGCGCCCGAGAGTTCGGGGGCGTTCACCAGACGGTTGATGCCGGCCAGGGTCTCCTGGACATCGGCGCCGATGGATTCGATGGGCAGCTTGTCCAGGCGCCGCAGAATGTTTTCCAGGCTCGCGGTCAGGCGTTCCATGGGGGCGGGCGTGGCGGGCAGTTCCGGATAGGTCCCGCCGTAGTCGATGGCCGCCGGGGAGGCTTGGGGAAAGAAATCGAGCTTGACGTAGATCTTCCCCGTGAGGAGATTTCCCATGGCCAGTTGGGCCCGCAGCCCCCGGGAAACGAAATCCTCGATCAGGATCGTGGTGTCGCCCGGCGATGGACCGCTGCGGGCGATGCGGCCCGGCTCCAACTCGATGGTCACGGGGATGCGGAAGCGCTTGAGATCCTCGTTGAACTCCAGGCGAAAGTCGATCACCTGGCCGATGCGGATACCGCGGAACTCCACCGGAGCCCCCACGGACAAGCCCCGCACCGATTCGTCGAAATGGATCAGGTACCGCACCTTCTCATCAAATTGCCCCAGGAGCACCTCCGCATAGCGGCGGTGCAGGCGGAACACCGCGTCCTCCTCGGCCGGGGTGGAGGGCGCCATGCCATCGGGGGTCTCGAAGGCCACCCCGCCGATCAACAGGGCGCTGAGAGAGGCCATATCGATGTCCAGGCCCTCCACCCCCAGGCGCACATCCAGTCCCCCGGCGTTCCAGAAGGCCGAGGTACGGTGGACGAACTGGTGGTAAGGCGCGTTGACGAAAATGCGGATGGCCAGGTTCTCCCCCGCATCGTCCAGTTGATGGGCCACCACCTGGCCCACCTTCACCTGGCGGAAATAGACCGGTGAGCCGATGTCCAGCCCCCCCAACTGGGAGGCCCGCAGGGTGAAATGCCGTCCCGGCAGTCCGGCGGTGACGACCGGCGGGGTTTCCAGCCCCTGGAATTCCCGCCGGGGCTGGCCCACCTTGCCGGGGTGCATGCCGATGAAAGCGCCGGAAAACAGGGTGCTGATCCCCGAGACCTCCCCCGCGGCGAGGCGCGCCCGCACCACCCAGAAGCGGGTGTTGTCGGTGAGAAAGGGCTCGGCCCCTTTTCTGATCTGGGCCGTCACCAGGATGTGGTCGAGGTCCGGGTCCAAATCGATGGCCGTCACCAGGCCCACCTCCACGTCCTTGAAGCGGATCTTGGTCTTGCCGGCCTCCAGGCCTTCGGCGGATTCGAATTTGATCGTGATGCTGACCCCGCGCTCGGTGACGGCCTGGTAGACCAGCCATCCGCCCACCACGGCGGCCACCAGGGGCACCAGCCAGACGATGGAAATCGGGCGCCGCTGGGCCACGACGGCTGAAGGGACCTCCGGGTCCCGGGGTGTTTCAGGCATGTCTTCCCCCATCGCTATCCTCCATCACGTCCCAGATCAATCGCGGGTCGAAACCCGCGGCCGCGAACATGGTGATCACCACGACGGCGGCAAAGAACACGGCACCCGGACCGGCTTCGATAGAGGCCAGGTTGCCCAGGTTCACCAGGGCCACCAGGATGGTGACCACGTAGACATCCAGCATGGACCAGCGGCCGATCACCTCGGTGACGCGGTAGAGGCGGGTGCGGTCCACCGGGCGCCATCGGGAGCGGCGCTGCACGGTCAGCATCAGGAAGGAGAGAATCAGCAGTTTGGCCAGGGGTACGACGATGCTGGCCACGAAGATCACCAGGGCGATGGGCCAGGAGCCGGTCTGGGCGAAATAGATCACGCCGCTCATGATGGTGTCCGATTGGACGCGCCCCCAGGAGGTCGTGTGCATGACGGGCAGCAGGTTGGCCGGAAGGTAAAGGAGGACGGCCGCCAGCACCAAGGCCCAGGTGCGTCCGAGACTGTTGGGTTTGCGCCAGTGCAGGGTTGCACCGCAGCGGGGGCAGACCGGCCGCCCTCCCGTGGCGTGTCCGGCCGGGGGACGGCTCAGGAGGTGGCAAACCGAACAGCTCAAGAGCCGGGCGCGCAAAGCGGTGGCGGGCGGGCCGGGTTTCATGGGCGCGGGGAAATCCTTTCCCAGACCCCCTCGGGATCCAGCACGGCGCTCACACCGGCCAGGGCGAAGATCAGCGCCATGAAGGCAAAGAGCGATATTCCCGGCAGGATGGTGGCCATTTTGGCCAGCTTCACCAGGGCCACCAGGATTCCCAGCATGAAGACTTCCATCATGCTCCACGGCTGAAGGGCGCGCACGACGCGATACACGCCCGCCATCCCCGGGGGGCTGCGATGCAGCTTCAGGGGGACCAGGATGTAGAGCAGCCCGGCCAGCTGAGCCGCCGGGAAGAGCACCGTGGTGAGCAGGACCAGGGTGGCCAGTCCGGCGAGGCCCTGGCTGTAGAGCTTGTAGATCCCCGTGACCAGAATGGTTTCCTGGACCTGGGCCTGGAGCCGGAAACCCAGGAAGGGGAAGCTGTTGGCCACCAGAAAAAGCATCATTCCCGCCAGGGTGAGGGCCAGGGCCCGTTGCAGGCTGTCCACCCGGCGGCGGTGCAGCAGGGCGCCGCAGCGCGGGCAGCGAGCCGTGCCGCCGGGCGGCAGGGACGGCAGGCGCTGGAGCAGATCGCACTCGTGGCAGGCGGTGATGCGCAAGGCGGTCATGCGGTCTTCTCCGCTGAAGTACCGGGCCGCGGGCGGACCGACAAAAAAAACCTCCCGGCCCGGCCGGGAGGTTTCAGCGCCGGCGCGCCGGCGGGTACGAGCTGGTGCCGGAGGAGAGAATCGAACTCTCATGGGCTTGCGCCCGCGGGATTTTGAGTCCCGTGCGTCTACCTGTTCCACCACTCCGGCGAGGCAATGCGTCGGGCATATTAGATCGACCCGCGGGGGGATGTCAAGGCGCCCGGGCACCGCGACCGGCCGGTCAGGCCACCGGTCGGCCGGCCCGAATGCGCGGCGCGGCTCGAGCTTCCCGGAGCCGCCGACGCCTTGTGCGCGCCGGCGGGCGGTCTCCCTGCACGGCCCCCGGACGTTCAGATCGCCGCCAGCGCCGCATAGATGGTGGCGGCAGACAACGCTCCCTCGCGCAGGATACGTGCCGGCGCCGCTGTGAGGTCCACCACCGTGGACCCCACCCCCGGGGGCAAGGCGCCGGCGTCCAGGACCAGGTCCACCCGCCGGCGGAGCGCCTGGGGGATCTGATCCACGGTATGCGCGCCGGGGTTCCCGGCAAGGTTGGCGCTGGTGGCCGTGATGGGCACCGCCAGGCGCGCCAGAAGCCCCCGGCTGACGGGGTGCGCCGGCAGGCGCACCCCTATGGTGCCGCGGCCCCCGGTGAGATTCGTGGGCAGCGCGGGGGATGCCGCCAGCACCAGGGTGAGCCTGCCCGGCCAGAAGCGGGCCATCAGGCGCTCGGCTTCGGCGGGGATCGCCGGCACCAACTGTCGCAGCATGGCCTCGTCCCGCACCAGCACGGAGATCGCCTTGGCGGGGGAGCGCCCCTTGAGGGCGAACACGCGGTCAACGGCCGCGGGATCCAGAGCATTGGCTCCCAGACCGTAGAGATAGCGCGTGGGGAAGACGATGACCCCTCCCCTGGCCAACCGGCCGGCGGCCTCCGCCAGCAGATCGGCCTCGGGGGCCAGCGGATTGATGTGGCGCCGGTTACTCAAAGCTGTTCAGCCGGGCGGCCTTGCGCTCCACCTCGGCGGCCATGGCGCGCCGGTGGTCGTCCAGGGCCTCGGCCAGGCGGGGCTGGCCGAGGGCCAGGATCTGAACCGCCAGCAGGCCGGCGTTCTGCGCCCCGGGCCTGCCCAGCGCCACCGTGGCCACGGGGATCCCGGGTGGCATCTGGACCGTGGAAAGCAGGGCATCGAGCCCCTGGAGGGCCGAGGAATCGATGGGCACCCCGATCACCGGCAGGGTGGACTGGGCGGCCATGGCGCCGGCCAGGTGGGCGGCGTGCCCGGCCCCCGCGATGATGACCTGCAGCCCCCGCTGCCGGGCGGTGCGGGCCCATTCGGCGGCCCGGGTGGGGGTGCGGTGGGCCGACGCCACGGTGATTTCGTAAGGTACCCGGAACTTGGTGAGCATGGCCACGGCGCCTTCCATGACGCCCAGGTCCGAATCGCTGCCCATGACGATGCCCACCTGGGGCGGCTGCTCGAAACGCCGCAGGGCTTTCTGCCCGATGTCCCGGCGGTAGTGCACCTTGTCCCAACCGATCTTGCCGGCGGCCTGATAGGCTTTCTGGATGGCCTTGGCCACGGTCTCCCCGATGGCCGTGACCCCCAGGACCCGGCCGCCGTTGGCCACCACGGCTCCGTCTTTGTGGGTGGTCCCGGCGTGGAAGACCACCACGTCCCGCATGCGGCGGGCCGCGTCCAGGCCGGCAATGGGTTGCCCCTTGGCGTACTTGCCGGGGTAGCCGCCCGCGGCCATGACCACGCACACGGCGGCCCGCGGGTCGATCTCCAGGCGGCAGCGGTCCAGGCGCCCTTCGAGGATGGCCAGCATGATGGGCACGATATCGCTTTTCAGGCGCATGAGCAGGGGCTGGGCCTCGGGATCCCCCAGGCGCGCGTTGAACTCCAGCACCCCGATGCGGTCCCCGTCGATCATCAGCCCGGCATACAGGAACCCCTTGTAGGGTCGGCCTTCGGCGGCCATCCCCTTGACGATGGGGATCATGACCTCGTCCATGATCCGCCGGTGCAGGTAGCGGTCCACGATGGGGGCCGGCGAGTAGGCCCCCATGCCTCCCGTGTTGGGGCCCGCGTCGTCGTCGAAGACGGCTTTATGGTCCTGGGAGCTGGGGAGGGGCAGCACGGTTTGGCCGTCCGTGAAGGCGATGAAGGAGGCCTCCTCCCCCACCAGGCATTCCTCCACCACCACCTTGTCGCCGGCCGCCCCGAATTCTTTCCGCACCAGGACGCGCTCCAGGGCCTCCAGGGCCTCCTTCGCCGTGCGGCAGACGATCACCCCCTTGCCGGCGGCCAGTCCGTCGGCCTTGACCACGATGGGCGCCCCCACCCGGCGGACATAGTCGCGCGCCGGCCCGATGCGGGTAAAGGTCTGCCCACGGGCCGTGGGCACCCCGTATTTCTCCATCATGCGCTTGGCGAAGGACTTGCTGGCCTCCAGTTCGGCGGCCTCCCGGCGGGCGCCGAAGATCTTGAGCCCCGCGGCTTCGAAGGTGTCCACGATACCCTTGGACAGCGGCGCCTCAGGGCCCACCACGGTCAGGTCGATGCGCTGCTCCCGGGCAAAGCCCAGCAGGGCGTCGATATCCTCGGCGCCGATGGGCACACAGGTGGCCAGGGCCGCTATGCCCGCGTTGCCCGGAGCGCAGTAGATCTTCTTCACCAGCGAGCTCTGGGCGATCTTCCAGACAAAGGCGTGCTCCCGGCCGCCGCTGCCGATAACCAGTACCTTCATGTGCGCCTCCTCTTTTCCACCGTGTGAACGGCCGCCCGTCAGGACCCCGGCGGGCAGCGGCCCTCCAGGGACAGCTCGATCAACCGGTCCAGCAGCCGGGGGAAGCTCATGCCGGCCGTTGCCGCCGCCAGGGGAAACAGGCTCGTGGCGGTCATTCCCGGGATCGTGTTGGTTTCCAACACGAAGATCTCCTCGCCCCGCAGGATCATGTCGGTGCGGCTGTAGCCGCGGCAGAAGAGCGCCTCGTGCGCCTTTCTGCCGATGGCTTGCGCCCTTTCGGCCTGGTGCGCCGGGATGCGGGCGGGGCAGATCTCCTGGGTGGCCCCGGCCGTGTACTTGGCGGCGTAGTCGAAAAACGCGAACTGGCCGCCGGGCACGATCTCGATCACCGGCAGGGCCTGGAGATCGTCGTTGCCCAACACCCCCACGGTGATCTCCACCCCGTCGATGAAGGCTTCCATCAGGATGGCGCTGTCGAAGCGGAAGGCCGCCTCCACCGCGGCTTTAAGCTCCTTTTCGGTGCGCACGATGGAGACCCCGATGCTGGATCCGCCCTGGATGGGCTTGATCACCACCGGCAGCCCCAGGTGCCGGATGCAGGCCCCCAACTCGGGGAGGGGCCCCGGGCGGATGACACAATAGGGCGGCACCGTGAGGCCGGCCTGTTCATACATCCGCTTGGCGGCGAGCTTGTTCATGGACAGGGCGCTGCCCAGGACCCCGGCGCCCTGGTAGGGGATGCCGAGGAGATCCAGCAGTCCCTGGACGGTGCCGTCCTCGCCGTAAGGGCCGTGGAGCACAATGAGGGCGGCGTCGATGCCCGGGGCATCGGCCACCAGGCGTGGCAGATCGGTCTGGGGGTCGTAGCGTCTGACCTCGTAGCGGCTTTTGTCCAGGGCTTCGAACACCTGGTTGCCGCTGTTCAGGGACACCTCCCGTTCGGACGAGATCCCCCCGGACAAAAGGGCAATCGTAAGCTTTTTCATGACAAGGGTCCTGTCGAGGGTTGGAGGGCGTGCCTCCCCGCCGGGGCTGCGGCGCCGCATGGTTTGAGGGCCGAACCGCGGGTACGGGGACCAGGCTTGGACGTGGCGGTCTGCGGGAGGGCGCGCATCCCGTCGCAGGCGGCGGCCTGGCGCACCACACGGCCGCGGTGCGCCCGCCGGGGTCACGTGCCCGGCGTCTTTCAGGGGCTCAGCATCTGCCGTTTGGCGCGTTCGAACTCCTCGGCCGTCAGCAGTCCATCGGCCTTCAGCCGCGCCAGTTCGGCCAGCTCCCGGGCAGTGGGCCTTTCTTCCCAGGACAATTGCTGGCCGGACGGGAGCCGGGCCGGGGGCACCGCTGGCGGTTGCGTGGGAGGCCCCAGGCGCAGGGAGGCCAGACCGCCCAGAAGGCTCACCTCCACCGCCCGGTTGGCCAAGGTGCTGGAGTGCAGCATCTCCCGCAGGCTTTTGCCTTCGGCCCTCATCCGGCGGTAGAACAGGTAGCCGGAAGTGGCCACCAGCGCCGCCCCGCCGATAAAGATCCAAAGCATGTACTGCACGACGCCGCGGAAGAAGAGTACCAGCAGGCCCAGCCCCGCCAGCAGCACCACGTGCAGCACCAGAATGAGATAGGCCATGAGGACGCTCTTGACGAGGCCCTCGCCGCTATTTTTGGTGAACAGCGTCACGATGGGGCGCTTTTCGGCCGTATGGGGATTCGCGGGTTGGGGGGCCGGCCGTCTACCGGCCCGCCGAACCCTCGAGCCGCTCCAGCAGTTTGTCGTTGTAATGTTGCGGGATGTCGTTGGCTATGGACCCGGTGCGCATGGCATTGAGCTTGAAGATCAGGAAATTCAGGCGGCTCAGGGTGTGGTAGCGTTCCGCCGCGTCCTGCACGCCGGCCAGCAGCTCCTCGGTCTGGTGGATCTCCTTCTTCAGCTCCAGCTCCGGGGGCAGGCAATCGGCGTTCTTGAGCATGCGGAAGGCCAGGCGCAGGTCTTCGGGCACGCGCATCCCGATCTCATCCGGTGGCAACGGGCGTCCGGCGCCATCCAGGTTGTCGAACAACCCGCGGCGTTGCGCCTCGCGGATGCGCTCTTCGACGATTTTTTCGAAGCCGTTGATCATGGTGGATTTCCGTGGTCCCGGGTGAAACCGTCGGGCCGGCGGCACACGCCCGGAAGGGGCAGGTGCCGCCCGGCGCCCGGGACGCGGCCGCCGTGGATTATGCCACCCTATAATACAGCCGGAAACGGTTTGGCAAGGTCTAAGCCGGCGCCCGCCGCGGCGGCGCGGGGCCCGCGCGCCCGCTGCCTGACCGCGCCAATGGAAAACCCACCGCCGCGGCGGTGGGTTTTCCGTATGGATGGTGGCGATGCAGGGACTTGAACCCCGGACTCTGCGGATATGAGCCGCATGCTCTAACCAGCTGAGCTACATCGCCATAAGGGGCATGGGTTTCACCCCGGGCGCGCCGGGGAAAGTGGCCTTTTAGCAACTCGACCGATTGAAGTCAAGCCGAAAGGATCGCGGGCCGCTGCCAGGATGGCGGCCGTCAGTTCTGGTCGGCCGGGAACGAACCGGCCGCTTCCACGGCGAACTCCTCCAGCTTGACCTCCGGCGGCAGATTGGCGAATACCACCGCAAAAGGCACCAGGGCCCCGGGAGCCACGCGCAGGTTGGCGTTGTTGGCGCCGTTGCGGTTGTTCATGCGCTGCGTGATGTCGGCCAGGTCCAGACGCTGCAGTTCCTCCATGGTCATGACGTTGCCGCAATAGGCACTGGCCGAGCGTTCGAATTGCTTGCCGTTGGCGAAAATCCGGCCGGTGACCCGGATCGCGCTGCGCGGGCTGCGGAAATCGTTGCGCACCTGCCCTTCCACCACATAGAGATTGCCCGCCTTGGCGTTGTTCACGAAATAGCCCTTGAGGCTGGTATCCACCGGCACCACGGCCCCGCCGGCCTTGGCTCCCAGCCACTCGCTGACAAAGGGGATCTGGACCCCGGTGAAGCGCACCAGGGCGTAAATGCCGCCGCCCAGCAGGGCGATGATCAGCAGCACCACCAACAGGGGGCTGGAGCGGCGCCGGTGGGTGGGGAAAGGCGAGCGCGCGCCCGGCCGGCCCGCGGTACGGGAAACCCCCGCCGTCTCCGCGGCAGCCGCTTCGGCCACCAGTTCCTTGGTGATATCCCCTGATCGGGCGGTGGCGTCCCGGCCCACCTGGTCGAGGGTCATCGTGGTGGCCCGGGAAGCATCATCCCGATGATCCACCGGCGCGTCGGCGTCCTCCAGGATTTCGAATTCCAGTTCGCCCTCGGCGGTACCGGAATCTTCCGGACCATCCCCGAGGTCGAATTCCAGGTCCATGTCTTCCGATTCGGAGGTATCGAAGAGAATCGAGCTCTCATCCGGCTCGTCCACCGGCATGTCGAACTCCAGCTCCAGGTCCTCGGAGAGGGGTTCGCCCGCTCTCCCGGACGCCGCCGGGCCCGCTTCCAGGTCGCCGACAGCGGCGGGCGCCGCGGGGGCATCCGTGGTGTCCTCCACGGAAAGCATCCGTTCGAGGTCGGAGAGATCCAGCATCTGGCCCTCATCGGCCACCGGCGCCGGCGGTTCCAGGTCACCTTCAAACCCGCCGGCCGGCGCGCCGGCGCCCGCTCCGTCCCCCACGGCCAACATCTTTTCGAGATCGGCCAGATCCAGCTCGCGCGTCTTGTCGTCGGCCCGGCGCAGATCCGGGGCCTCATCCGTCAGAGCGTCGAAATCCAGGTCGATTTCCTCGGAAACTTCCTGGGTCGGCCCGGTTTCGCCCGGTGTATCCAGATTCAGCAGGGACTCCAGGTCGGCCAGGTCGAGCTCCCGGGTCTTGTCGGGGTCCCGATGGTCCTCCGCGGCCACCTGGTCCGTAGAGGGTCGCCCCGCGGCCTCCAGGTCCAGCTCAAGCTCCAGGGGTTCCGGCGCACGGTCCGCGTCCGGACCAACGGGCGCCCCCCACGGCTTGGCCGCATCCCCCAGGTCGAGCTCCTCCGGCTCCTCGACGGCCGGCCCCATCGCCGCGTCCTCGCCCAGCAGCCTCTCGAGATCCAAAAGCCCGTCGGCATCCCCGGATCCCTGGCCGCCCTCCGGTTGGTCGGCAAGCCCCTCGAGATCCAGGTCGATGTCGGTGATCTCCTCCTCGTCGTCCCCGACGGCGTCACCGGCCTCCGACAACGCATCCTCGAGAAAATCCGGTTGAATATCCCCGGTGGCTTCCACACCGGCGTCCTCGTCCTCCGTCGCGGCGAACAGATCCTCCAGATCCTGGGCGTCCTCCAACTGCAGCTCGGGCAGCAACTCCGGGGACTCGGGGGCCATGCCCGCCGGGGATTCGGTTCCCAGGCTGGCCAGATCCAGTTCCGCGGTGGCCTCGATGGGGCCTGGGGAGGCGTCCTCGAGATCGTCGAACAGGTCCTTCAATTCGGGAGCCACTTCCAGCCCCGGATCCGGCTCCTCCAACGGGGCGCCGGCGGGCTCCTCCAGGTCTTCGCCATCCTCCAGCAGGCTGTCCAGGTCGGAGAAATCCAGGCCCAGATCGGTGTCCTCGGGGTCACCCGGCACGTCCCCTGTCGGCGTTTCGACCTCCGGTGCCGGCGCCAGGTCCAGCGCCTCCGCCGCCTGCCGGCCGCCATCGCCTGCCGTCTGCGTGGAAGGTGCCGGCCGGGAGAGCATTTTTTCCAGATCGGCCAGGTCGAGCTCCTCGGTTTTGAACCCGTCGCCCAGGTCCGCCAAATCGCCGTCGTCCTCCAGGCCGGAGAGGTCCAGATCGTCTTCCTCGGTCCCGGGGCCGGCCTCGGCGTCACTCGATTCGAGGATCATCTCCAGATCGTCAAGATTCAGCTCGTCGGTCAGGAAATCATCTTCCGGGCTGTCGGCCTCCTCGGCATCCGGTTCTCCCGGGCCCTGGTCCGGCGCTTCGGGGGCCTCCTCACCGGGCAACTCGAACCTGAACCGCGGAAGCTCTTCGGCGACCTCGGGGGTCGGGGGACCTTTCCCCTGGGCCCCCAGGCCGGCCCCGGGATCCGCCCCGGCGACCGCGGTCGACACCCCGGGCGGATAGGCGGTCCACATATGCCGGCAATTCGAGCAGCGGACCGTCGAGCCCCCCGGCTTCAGACGGCTGTCGTCCAAGCGGTAACTGGTGCGGCATTGCTCACAGGTAAGAATCATGGCTCACCCCAAGGTTATAATTTCAGGTGATAGATCTCGGGCAGATTGCGGTAGAACTCGGCGTAGTCCAGCCCGTAGCCCACCAGAAACCCCTTGTCCACAACGTGGCCGGCATAGTCCACGGCCACTGCCGCCTGCCGCCGTTCGCGCTTGTCGATCAACGCACAGATGCGCACCGAGGCGGCCCCGGAGGATTTGAGATAATCGACCAGGTAGGCCAGTGTGACACCGGTGTCGACGATATCCTCGACGATCAGCACGTCCCTGTTTTTCAGGTCCAGCTCCACGTCCTTGTGCAACCTGATCTGCCCCGTGGAGGACATGCCATTCCCATAACTGGAAACGCTCATGAAGTCGACTTTGACGGGAATGGTGAGGTGGCGGATCAAGTCGGAGAGAAAGATAAAAGCGCCCTTCAGAATACCGATGAGGATCAGATCCCGGTCCCGGTAGTCCTCGGATATGCGATGCGCGATTTCCTCGACCCTGGCGTCGATCGCCGTTTTGGAAAGTATCGGTATCAGTTCAGGCATCTTCTCGTCACGGCACGGACACGCAGCGGTACGCGACCGTCGCCCGCAAGGGCTCCAAGGACTCCAAAGTTATAAGAATGTTGTATGGATGTCAATGAATTAAATTGCTTACAGACCGGTGGCGGCCAGCTGCCGCAGCAATTCGCGCTGCTCGGAGGTGATGGACCGGGGGATGGCGATCTGCACGACCACGAAGAGATCGCCGCGGGCATCGCCGCGCATGTGCGGAAGGCCATGGCCGGCTAGGCGCAGCTTGGTCCCGTGGCGCGTGCCCGGAGGGACCTTGAGGCGCAGGGACTTGCGATCCAGGGCCGGCACCTCCACGGAAGTGCCGAGCGCCGCCTGGCTCAAGGGGATTTCCAGGTGGGTGAGCAGGTCGTAGCCGTCGCTGGTGAACAGCGCGTCGTCCTCCACCCGGGAGCGGATGAAGAGATCGCCCGGCGGCCCCCCGAAGGGACTGGGGTTGCCCTTGCCGGCCAGGCGGATCCGTTTGCCGGTGATCATGCCCTTGGGAATCTTGACCGTCAGGGTTTCGGTGCGGCCCTCCCGCTGGAGGTTGAACGTCTTGGTGGTGCCGCTGGCGACGTCGCCAAGGCTCAGGGACAGCTCGTATTCCAGGTCGGAGCCGCGCGCGGCCGCATGCCCTCCCCTGCGCGTGCCGAACGGCCTTTCGCCGCCGAAAGTGAAGCGCGTCCCCCCGCGCCCCCCCTGGGAAAAGCCTTCCCCGAAGCCAAACTCGCGGAAGATACTCCCGAAATCGAAGTTGCGGAAGATGTCTTCCTGGGAATATTGCTGACGGAAGCCCTCCGACCCGTACATGTCGTACTGGCGCCGTTTCTCGGGGTCGCTCAGCACGGCATAGGCTTCGGAGATCTGCTTGAATTTCTCCTCGGAGGACGCGTCCCCCTGGGCATGGTCGGGATGGTACTTCATGGCCATCTTGCGGTAGGCCTTCTTGATCTCGGCCTCGCTGGCGTTTTTCGCGAGACCGAGAACGGTGTAGTAATCGGTATCAGCCATGGTTGTCTTTCACCTCGCAAGTGCCCGACCCCGCCCGGCGGTGTGCAGGCCGTGGATCACCGGAAACCGTCTCAGGCAGTAAAAATAAAGCGATATCACGGGCATGTCAACGCGACCCGCGTACCCCTGCGGCCCCCCGGTCAGGGGTTTTGGATGCGCCCCGCCTTCAAAGCGATCATGAGGACCCCGAGGGCCGCGGGGGTCATGCCCTCGATGCGCGAGGCCTGGCCCAGGGTTTCGGGCCGCACGCGGGCCAACTTCTCCTTGAGCTCGTTGGACAGCCCGTGCACGGCCTCGAAGTCCAGGGTCTCGGGCAGGCGGATATTCTCCAGGTCCCGGAAGCGCTCGATCTCCCGCAGCTGACGCTGGATGTAGCCTTCGTATTTGATTTCAACGGCCACCTGGCGGGCGAGGTCTTCCGGCAGCTCCTCGGGCGGCGGGGCCCAACGCCGCACGGTCGCGTAGTCCAATTCCACCCGCCGTAAGAGCTTGTCCAGATGCATCCCGCTGGTGAGCGCGGCCGTGCCGCGCGCCGCGAGATCCGCGTTGATCTCCGGGGTGGGGGCTACCACGGTCCCTTTGATGCGGGCGATCTCGCCGGTGATCCGCCGGCGCCGGTCCCGCATGCGCTCCACGGCCGAGGGGGGCACGAGCCCATAAGCCGCGCCGATCTCCATCAGACGCTGGTCGGCGTTGTCCTCCCGCAGCAGCAGGCGGTACTCGGCCCGGGAAGTGAACATGCGGTAAGGCTCCCGGGTCCCCCGGGTCACCAGGTCGTCGATGAGCACCCCCATATAGGCCTGGGAGCGGTCCAGCCGGAAGGGCGGGCGTGCCTGCACCCGACAGGCGGCATTGATTCCCGCCCACAGCCCCTGGGCCGCCGCCTCCTCGTAGCCGGAGGTGCCGTTGATCTGGCCGGCCAGGAAGAGCCCTCCCACCGCCTTGGTTTCCAGGTTCGCCCTGAGCTGCAGGGGATTGACGTAGTCGTACTCGATGGCGNNCCGTTGATCTGCCCGGCGCAGAAGAGTCCGGAGACAGCCTTCGTCTCCAGCCAGGGAGTGAGCTGCGTCGGCACGACGTAGTCGTACTCGATGGCGTAGGCCGGCCGCATGATCTCGGCCGCCTCCAGCCCGTCCACGGCACGCACCACCTGAAGCTGGATCTCCAGCGGCAGGCTGTTGCCCAGGCCGCTGGCGTAGATCTCCTCGGTTTCCAGGCCTTCCGGCTCCAGGACCACCTGGTGACGGTCCCGGTCGGGGAAGCGCACCACCTTGTCCTCGAAGGAAGGGCAATAGCGCGCCCGCACCCCCGTAATCACCCCGCCGTAAAGGGCCGAATGCTGAAGGTTGCCCCTTACGATGGCGTGCACCCGGGGGCTGGTGTAGCCGATGTGGCTCGGCACCTGGGGCAGGCGGATCTCGCGGGTAAAAAAGGAAAAGGGGCGGGGCGGCTCGGGTTGGTCCTGGACCGTGAAGCGGGAGAAGTCGATGCTGGCGCGGCGCAGCCGGGGCGGGGTGCCGGTCTTCATGCGCCCCAGTTCGAAGCCCAGTTCCCGCAGGTTGGCCGCCAGGCCGTAGCTGGCGAATTCCCCCGCGCGGCCGGCCTGAAAGGAGTGGAACCCGATGTGCACCCGGCCGCTCAGGAAAGTGCCCGTGGCCAGCACCACGGCGCCGGTGCGGTAGCTGAAGCCCGTGGCGTCCGTGAGGCCCTGGACGCGGCCGTCCTCCACCACCAGCCGTTCCGCCATGGCCTGCTTGAGCTCCAGGCCCGGCGTGCGCTCCAGGACGCCCTTCATGATGGTATGGTAGCGCCCCTTGTCATTCTGGGTCCGGGTCGACTGGACAGCCGGCCCCTTCTTGGTGTTCAGGGTGCGGTATTGGATGGCGCTCTGGTCGGTCGCCCGGGCCATCTGCCCCCCCAGGGCGTCGATCTCCCGCACCAGCTGCCCCTTGGCCGTACCCCCGATGGAGGGGCTGCAGGGCATGGCCCCCACCTTGTCCAGGTCGATGGCCAGCACCAGCACCCGGCATCCCATGCGGGCGGCGGCCAGGGCGGCCTCGATGCCGGCATGTCCGGCCCCCACGACGATGACGTCAAATTCAGGCGGATACGAGCCCATCTTCCCCAACACCGGTGGCGGCGGCCGGGACGGCCCGCCGTCGGGCCCCGGGATGGGGCTTGACGGACGGCCGGTGGCATCCGAATATGGGTTGCCAAGAAAAAACCGCGGCGGCGGGAATCGTGCCCCGCCACCGCAACTCCGGTATAGTATCCCTGTGGCGGGGGGTCAAGCGCGAGGCGCCCCGATGGAGCCCCTCTACTACGACCTGAACACCTACTTCCGGCGCCGCTTCGGCTTCCGGGTCCACAAGATCAGCGTGGATGCCGGCCTCTCCTGCCCCAACCGCGACGGCACCCTCGGCCGCGGGGGGTGCCTCTTCTGCAACCCGCGGGGATCGGGCACCGGGGCCCATGCCCGGGGAGAGAGCATTACCCTCCAGTTGGAGCGCGGCATGGCCTTCCTGGCCCGGCGCTACAAAGCCGCCGGCTTCATGGCCTATTTCCAGTCCTTTTCCAACACCTACGCCCCGGTGGAGCAACTAGCAACCCTCTACACGGAAGCCCTGGCCGTCCCCGGCGTCCTGGGGCTGTCCATCGGCACCCGCCCCGACTGCGTGGGCGCGCCCGTGCTGGATCTCCTGGCGGACCTGGCCCGCAGGCGGCTTGTCTGGGTGGAGTACGGTCTCCAGTCGGCCTGCGACCGCACGCTCGCGGCCATCAACCGCGGCCACGACGTGGCCTGCTTCGAGCGCGCCGTGACCGCCACCCACGCACGCGGTCTGCCCGTCTGCGCCCACGTGATCCTGGGGCTTCCCGGGGAGGGGCGCGCGGAAATGCTGGCCACGGCCGACTACCTGGCGCGCCTGCCCGTGGCCGGCGTCAAGCTGCACCTGCTTTACGTGGTGCGGGGCACACCCCTGGAGGCCCTTTACCGGCGGGAGGCGTACGCCTGCCTGGAGCAGGCGGCTTACGTGGACCTGGTGTGCGATGTGCTGGAACGCCTGCCGCCGGAAATGGTGATCCAGCGCCTCACCGGCGACCCCCACCCGGCCGAGCTGGTGGCGCCCGCGTGGTCGCTGCGCAAGCAGGAGACCCGGCAGATGATCCAGGCGACCCTGCGCCGGCGGGGCACCCGCCAGGGAAGCCGCCGGCAGTCCGCCGGGACGCCCGCCTGAGGCCTCAGGCGGGCGGGGCGCCCGGCACGGTGCGGAAGCGCTGGGCGATGGGATAGCGGCGCCCGCTGCCGAACGCCTTGGAGGTGACCTTGATGCCGGGGGCCGCCTGCTGGCGCTTGTATTCACTGCGCGCCACCCGGGCCAGCACATCCCGCACCACCGCCGCATCGAACCCTTCGGCGGCCAGCTGGGCCGCACTCTTGGACTCCTCCACGGCCCCCTTGAGGATGGCGTCGAGGACCCGGTAGGGAGGCAGCTCATCCTCGTCGGCCTGGTCGGGGGCCAATTCGGCCGAAGGCGCCTTGTCGATCACCCGTTGGGGGATCACCCCGGCGGCGGAATTGATGCAATGGGCCAGGTCATACACCATCGTCTTGGGCACATCCGAAATCACGGCCAAGCCCCCGTTCATGTCCCCGTAAAGGGTGCAGTAGCCCACCGCCAGCTCCGACTTGTTGCCCGTGGAGAGCACCAGGGCCCCATCCCGGTTGGAAAGCGCCATCAGCATGGTCCCCCGGATGCGGGCCTGGATGTTCTGCTCGGTGATCCCCGGGGCGCCGGGGTCGAAACCCGGGGCCAGGGGCTTGAGAAACTCCTGGAACACGGTGTCGATGGGGATGACCTCATAGCCGATGCCCAGGTTGCCCGCCAGATGGGCGGTGTCGGTGTAGTTGTCGGCCGAGGTGTAGACCGAGGGCATGAACACCCCGCGCACGTTGGCGGCCCCCAGGGCCCGGACGGCCACGGCCGCCGTGACGGCGGAATCGATCCCGCCGCTCAACCCGACGACCACCTGGCTAAAGCCGCATTTGTGCACATAGTCCCGGGTGCCGGTCTCCAGGGCCTTGAGCACCGAGGCCACGTCGTCGGCGGCGATGGCGTGCAGGGACCCGCCGGCCGCCGGTGCGTCCGTGTCCCAGACCACCAGGTCCTCCTCGAAATCGCTCCCCCGGGCCGCCAGCGCCCCGGCGGCGTCGAAGGCGGCGCTGATGCCGTCGAAAACCAGGCTGTCGTTGCCCCCCACCTGGTTGACGTGCACCACGGCCAGCCCGTATTTGCGGGCCATGCCCGCCAGCATGCGCAGGCGGAAATCGCGCTTGCCCACGTGAAAGGGGGAAGCCGAGACGTTGACGATCAGGTCCGCCCCGGCGGCGGCCATGGCGGCCACGGGGTCCCGGGAGTAGATGCGGCGCCGGAAAAAGTCCGGGTCGTTCCAGACGTCCTCGCAAATGGTCAGCCCGAGGCGGCGCCCCTTGAAGGCGCATACCGCGCAGGCGCGGCCCGGCTCGAAGTAGCGGCTTTCTTCGAAGACGTCGTAGGCCGGCAGCAGGCGCTTGTGGCAGCGGTGTATTTCGCGGCCGTTCTCGAAAAGCACGGCCGCGTTGAACAGGGGTTTGCCGCCGTCCTCGGGGTTGCGGTCCACAAAACCGGTGATGACGCCGATGCCCGCCACGGTAGCCATCAGATGGTCCAGGGCCGCCAGGTTGGCGCCGACGAATTCGTCCTTTTCGAGCAGGTCCCGGGGGGGATAGCCGGACAAGGCCAGTTCGGGGAAGATCACCAGGTCGCATCCCCGGCGACGGGCGTCGGCGGCCATGCGCGCCATGACCGCGGCATTGCCCGCGAAATCGGCAATCGTGGGGTTGATCTGAGCCAGTGCGATTTTCATGCGCCCATCACCAAACCGGTTTTAATTTCAGATGGTTCCAACCCAGGAGCGGCGTCAGGCTAACAACTGGCGGGCGGGCCGTCAACCGTTTTCCGCAAGCCCCGGCGCCCTCGGCCGCGGGTTGTTTGGCGGCCGATTATCCGCTATAGAAGAAAGCCCGACGCGCGGGACGGGTCCGGGCCACGGAAAGCGCAACCCCGGCCGCGGCCGCGCCCCGGCGGCGGCCCCGCATTCCCAGGACAGGTGATCATGGCGCCCCTCAGCTCCAGGCTGGCCAGCGACGATTTCGACCTTTCCTTCAAGGTCTTTCACGAGCTCATGGCCCGCAAGGTCAAAGCCGTCCTCCTGGTTTCCAGCCCCTACGACGCCTACATCATGGAGGAGGAAGGCCGCCTGGCCCAGCGGATCATCGAGGAGTACCGCGGGCTGAACCTCTCCCGCCCGCCCCAGTTGAGCTGGGTCTCCACCGCCGGCGAAGCCCTGGAGCTCCTGGAGCGCAAGCAGTTCGACTTCGTCATCACCATGCCCCGCCTGGACGACATGCCGGCCCATGAGCTGGGGCAGCGCATCAAGGATCGCCATCCGCGGCTGCCGGTCTTCCTCCTGACCCACAACGCCAGCCTGCTCAACCTCGACCCGCGCTGCCTGGACAGGACCTACATCGACCGCGTCTTCATCTGGTCGGGCAACGCCGATCTCCTGCTGGCCCTCATCAAGAGCGCCGAAGACGACATGAACGTGGCCTTCGACACCACCCGGGCCCGGGTGCGGGTGGTGATCCTGGTGGAGGATTCGCCGGTCTACTACTCCTCCCTGCTGCCCCTGCTCTACAAGGTCATCGTCACCCAGACCCAGGCCGTCATGGAGGAATCCCTCAACGAGGAGCACCGCTTCTTCCGCATGCGGGCCCGGCCCAAGATCCTGCTGGCCAGCTCCTATGAAGGCGCCCTGGCGCTCTATCGCCGCTTCAAGCCCTACCTCCTGGCGGTGCTCTCGGACGTGCGCTTCCCCCGGGGCGGGCGCCTGGATGCCGACGCGGGCTTCCGCCTTCTGCAGATGATCCGCGGGGAGCTTCCCGAGCTGCCCCTGCTCAACCTGAGCTCCGAGGAGGACAACCGCGCCCGGGCGGAAAGCATCCCGGCGGTTTTCATCACCAAGAACTCTCCCATCCTGCACCACGAGATCCGCCGCTTCTTCCAGGAGCAGCTGGGCTTCGGCGATTTCGTCTTCCGCCGCGCCGACGGCAGCGAAGTGGCCCGGGCGGCCAATCTCCACGAATTGGAGGAGGTGCTCCCCGGGTTGCCGGACGACGTGGTGCTGCGCCACGGGCAGCGCAACGATTTCTCCACCTGGCTCATGGCCCGCTCGGAGATCCTTCTGGCCGCCCGGCTCAAGCCGGTCAAGGTGGACGACTTCGCCGACGCCGGGGAGCTCAAGGGCTACCTGGTGGACTGCCTGCGGGCCCGCCGGCGCGGCCGCCAACGCGGCGTGGTCACGGATTTCGACCCCGAGCGCTTCGACCCCGAAGCCGATTTCACCAAGATCGGCCGTGGCTCCCTGGGGGGCAAGGCGCGCGGCTTGGCCTTTTTCGCCAACCAGCTGCGCCAGCACCGGGAACTGGCCGACAAATACCCCGGGGTCACCCTGGGGGTGCCCAAAACCCTGGTGATCTCCACCGAGGCCTTCGACGACTTCATGGAGCAAAACGGCCTGGGCGACATGTCCTCCCGCGCGCAAACCGACGCCGCGATCCGCAACGTGTTCCTGGAAGGCTGCCTGCCGGACTGGCTCGACCGCGCCCTGGGGGTTTTCCTGGGGAAATCCCGCTACCCCCTGGCGGTACGCTCCTCCAGCCTCCTGGAGGACGCCCAGCACCAGCCCTTCACGGGTCTTTACCAGACCTACCTTTTGGCCAACAGCCACCCGGACACCGGGGTGCGTCACCGACGCCTGGTGCGGGCCGTCAAGCTAGTCTTCGCCTCCATCTTTCTGGAGCGTGCGCGCACCTATGCCCGCAGCACCGGGCACCGCACCGAGCAGGAGAAGATGGCCGTGCTGATCCAGCGCCTCACCGGCCAGGCGCACGGGGATCTTTTCTTTCCGGCCATTTCCGGCCGGGCGCACGCCTTCAATTTCTATCCCGTGGGGCCCATGAAGGCCGAGGACGGCATGGCCATCCTCGCCCTGGGGCTGGGCGCCGGCGAGGAGGAAGGCATCCGCGCCCTGCGCTTCTGCCCACGCCACCCCCAGCTGTTGCCCCAGTTTTCCGGCGTGGAAGACATCCTGAAGACCTCCCAGCGTTTCTTCCAGGCCATCGACCTGGCCGCGGCGCGGCAGGATGCCGGGGACGCCGATCCGCCCCTGCGACGCCTGGAAATCGACGACCTGCCGGAGCGCGACCATTTCCGGGCCCTGCTGAGCACCTACACCCCCGGCGAGCATCGCATCCGGGACACCCTCACGGTCCCCGGCTACCCGGTGGTGACCTTCGCCGGCGTGCTCAAACACGACCGCCCGCCCCTGGCGGCCATCATCGGCGACCTGCTGGAGCTGGGACGCCGCGGCATGGGCGGCCCCGTGGAGATCGAATTCGCCGTCAACCTCCCCCGGGAACCGCATGCCCCTGCGGAATTCAGCCTCCTGCAGATCCGGCCCATGTCCCAGTTCGAGCGCCAGGAGCACATCACCATCACAGAGGCGGAAAAAAGGAATGCCATCTGCTACGCGCGCCTGGCCCTGGGCAACGGCCGCTACGACCGCCTGGAGGACATCGTGCTGGTGGATCCCCGGACCTTCGACCCGGCCCATACGCTGGCCATCGCCGCCGAGGTGGGGCGGCTCAACGCGGAGTTGAAAAACGCCGGCCGCCGCTACCTGCTGGTGGGACCCGGGCGCTGGGGCTCGTCCGACCGCTGGCTGGGCATCCCCGTGGTCTGGCAGGACATCTCGGCCGTCGGCGCGGTGATCGAAACCGCGGCCGCCACCCTCAAGGCCGAGGCCTCCCAGGGCTCGCACTTCTTCCAGAACATCACCTCCGCCGGCATCTGCTACCTGACGGTGTTGCACGAGGCCCACGGCACCATCGACTGGGATTGGTTTCGCGGGCAGACCGCCACTGCCCGCGGGCCCTACGTGCGCCACATCCGCCTGGCTCAGGCCCTCAGCGTGAAAGTCGACGGGCGNNGCCTGAGCCCGCCATGCGCGCCGCCTCCCCGCCCTCCACCCCCCATCGGTCCCCGCCCCGCGGCCGCCGGATCGCTCTGGTCCTGGGGTTCTGCCTGGCGGCCGTCCTGGTGGCCGGCCTTCTGGTGGGACGGTGGTACTTGCGCAAGGAGGCAGCGCGGCACGTGGCGGCTTCGGTGGCGGCCTGGCCCGGGGGCTGGGAGCTGCACTACGCGGACCTGGCGGTGGGCTGGCGGGAGCCCCGCATCCGCCTCTCCGGGGTGCGGCTGCGGGGCCGCGCCTCCCGGGCGACGTTGCGGGCGGCGCGCGCCGAGGTCTATGGCGCCGCTGGCT
>DJGG01000221.1:0-266 GCA_002432195.1 Desulfobacteraceae bacterium UBA5852 | reverse complement strand
GGGAACCGCGCGACCTGGCCATCGCCCTGCACGGCTGGCGGCTGGTCTTCCCGGACGCCCCCGGCGGCCTCCACGGAAAGCCGCCCTTGGGCGACCTTCATCCGCAGGGCCCGGGGGAGGCGCGCCTGCGCCTGGTGGAACGGCCGCCGGAGAGGCTCGTCCTGCGCGCCTGGGTGGATTCGCCGGATTGGGGGGAGTTGGCGCTGGCCCTGGAGCTGGAGCACCTGACGGTGGCGCGGCTGGCGGCGGCCGCCGCCAGCCCCTGG
>DJGG01000297.1:9419-9606 GCA_002432195.1 Desulfobacteraceae bacterium UBA5852 | reverse complement strand
AACGAGGCCGAGATGGCGATCACCTGCTCCCTGGAGGAGGCGTCCCCCGCCCGGGAAGCCGCCCCCGTCGCCCCCCCCGCCCGGCCCCAAACCCATGGCAAAATCAAGGGCCACGCCGTCTGCAGCCATTGCGGCGGCGAGGCCGACATCTGGCTGGACCTGTAACCCCACCGGTTGCCTTGTGCCC
>DJGG01000297.1:767-9332 GCA_002432195.1 Desulfobacteraceae bacterium UBA5852 | reverse complement strand
GCACGCCCCGCGGATGCGGATTCTGGGTCCCAGCCATGGAAGTCCCGGCAGCGCTGGGGAGCGTACCGCCCATGGCCTTCCTTCCAGGAATCCTGGCGCTTGCCGGCCATGCGCCGGAACATGTGCCATCCGCAGCCGCCTGCCCACGTTATGCCTGCCCCCCGATCCGGATCTATTCCTCCAAGGTCACGGTCTGTCCATCGGCATCCACCGTCACCCGGCGGCCGCTGCCCAGGAGCCGGTAAAATTCCTCGTCGACATCGTCCACCAGCGGGATTCCCATGATAATGGCGGCGGCCACCAGGACAGTATCCGGATGCCGGACGATCATGGCGGTCGGGCCCTGTCCGTTCTTCTGCAGATGGTAGAGCCCATCGGTCTGCACGACGGAGCTGCCCTTCCCCGAGGGAAAAATGAGGACTTTCCCGCTGACGGACCGTCCTTCGGCATCGTGGCCCTTTTCCAGGACGATGCCGGTCTGGGGATCGACCAGGTAAAAGCAGATGTCGTCCACGGACAACAGCGCCTCCCCCCAGGCAGTCCCCGGGGAAATCCGGTGACACGCAAAGACCCGCTTCCGGCTCATTCCACCCGTCCTTTCAAGGCCGCCCGGACGCACCCGTCGAGACTCCGCAGGACAAAGCGCAGGTCCCGGCGGTGGCAGTAGTAGGCGCACTTGGGCGAATCCGTGGCGCCGGTTTTTCCGGCCAGGTGCTTCCAGCAGGGCTGGTCGACGCAGGTGTCGGCCACGATGCGCCCTCCGGCGGCTTCGATGGCCTCCTGGAGTCCCATGCGCCGGGCCAGGTTCAAGGTGTAGGCCGAGGTCAGAATCCACATCTCGGTCTTGAGTCGTTGGCCGCGCAGCCGCTGCGCCACGCGCTCCACCTGCCGGATGGTGAAGTGGGGACAGCCGAACATGACGAAGTCGATGGGACCGGGCGACGCGGAGAGCTCCTCCAGCTGCGCGTCAAGGTCCCCCTGGCGGATGCGGATGGTCGTCTCCGGCGCCTGCCCCTGACAGGCGGCTTCCAACGTAGGGGCCTCGGGGGTGACCCCGATGATGTGGTACATGGGCACGGCACCGGAGGTGTTGAGCTGGGCGCCCAGGTTCATCAAGGCTTCCGGGGACACATCGCCGGGGATGCCGACGAAGGCCGGAATCCGGTGGGCGATTTTCTTGGGCAGCACCCATCCGAGGAGCTGGTAGGCGAAGTCGTCCGCCAGGTCGGCGTCCACCTCCACGACGACGGTGGCCTTCCGGTTTGCGGCCTGCAACAGGCCGTACTCGGGCGTCACGCCGGTGACGGCCGCGCACAGAGCGCTTTGGGCCGCCTCCCGGTTGGATCGTGCGCCCCACACGGAATTCACATAGGGCGTGGCGCTCGATTCGGAGAAGGCCACGATTTCGCCCAACCGCGGGATATTGTCGAAGAGGTAGGGGGTGCAGCTGAAGCTCAGGCGGGCCCCGAGGGTCCGGTAGGCCTGGAAGGTCCGCTGCATCATGGCGGTCTCCTCCGGCGTGGCCATCCCCTCGGCCGGGAAGACCGCGAGGCAGAACCCCGGGTTGACCGTGGGCGGAACGCGGCAGCGGGCGCCCTGGGCGGCCAGTTTTTCGGCAAACCAGAGATCGCCCTCCTGGTTGCTCAAGGCCACGTGGGCGCGGCTGATCCCGGCAAAACGCCGCGCCCTGAAAGCCTCTCCAATGCCCACCAGGATCTTCATGGCCAGCGCCGTTCCCTCGCCGTCCTGCCCTTCGAGCATCCGCCGCTCGTCCGCCGTCAACTCCATCCGCCTTCCTCCCTGGGGGACCATTGCCCAACGGCCGGGCGTCCGCACGCCGACTGCGTGTCCCCCGGATGTGATGGGATCTGTTTTGCGGTGAGCCGCCCTTGGGCGCCCGCCGGGGTGGCGGGGGACTGGGATCCGCTGCTACAGCGGCCGTTGTGGGACCCGCACCTCGCAAAATACGCTGGATCCGTCGATTTCGTAAATCGCGGGCACGATCCCCGCCTCCCGTGCCAGGGCCGCGAAATCCCCGGGGCCGAAGGTCACCGCCCGGAACCCGTCCTTGCAGACGATCACCCCGTCGCCCGTGGCGTTCCAGTCGATCTCCCCCAGCAGCCCCTCATCGGCCTGCCGCCGGAACCACTCCATCCGGTGGTCCCAGAAACCGGCGGCATAGCTCGACAGCAGCAGCATGCCCCCGGGGCGCGCCACCCGGAGCATTTCCCGCAGCAGGCCGAGGGGATCGACATGAAAAGCCGAGATCCCGTTTTGCAGGCAGAGCACCGCGTCGAAGCACCCGTCGGCAAAACCCAGGCGGGCCGCGTCCATCTGCAGGAAGGCGCAGGCCGAGGCCGGTGCGCCCACGTAAGCCCGGGCCATCACCAGGTTGGCGTGGGAGTTGTCGACGCCCACGAAGCGGCGCGAGGGGTCCAGCATGGGGCGGATCGTGCGGCCGTAGCCGCACCCCAGGTCCAGGACGCGCCCGCGGGGGAGCCGGCTTTGGACGTGGGCGATTTCCGCCTCGAGGAATTGACGCACCCGCGGCGGGGCCACGGCATAACAGCGCTGCAAGCGCTGGGCCGACAGCTTTTCGGCGTAGTAGCGACGCATCGCTCGAACTCCCCCATTGAATCCGTCCGGACGATTCCCCGGGGACCGGCGGGGTTGGACGGCTGCGCCCCCTTACAGTTTCAAGGCCGCCAGGAATCGCCGTTCCTTGTCCAGGGCCCCGGCCTCCAGGGCATCGGCGCGCCCCCGCAGGGCGGCCACCCATTCCACGTCCCGGATGGACTGGAGGTTGATGCGCACATTGAACACGGCCCCGAGCACCGCGGTGCGGGCCGTCAGAACGCCGACGGCCCCATCGCTCACGGCGTTCGGATTGCCCCCCGCGACCACCTCCGTCGCCAGATCGATCAGTTGCAGGGCGTCCTCGGCCACCTCCAGGGGAATCCGTGCGGCCGCCTTGTAGGCTTCCTGGATGGCGGCCTCCCTTTCCCGCTGCTGCGCGCCGGTCCCCCTGGGCATCCGGAAGGCCTGCAGGACCTGGGCGAAGGCCTCGGAATCCCGGTCGACATTGTGGAGCATACGCCGGCGATAGCTCCCGGCGGTTGCGGCCAGCTCACCCATCCGCCCGCTGACGGCCTCGAAGCCCTTGCGGCCGATGGTCAGGCGGGCCACCATCTCCACCAGCCCGGCCGCGATGCCGCCGTTGAGGGCCGCCACGCTCCCCCCGCCGGGTACCGGAGCTTTGGAGGCCGTCTGTTCCAGGAACTCCGCCAGCGACAGGTCAGCAAGCACGGTATGCCTCCCGTTGGGTTTTGTCGAAGACCAGGCGGCCGCGTTTGACGACCTTCTCCACCGTGCTGACGCCGATGTGGTAGGGCAGAAACCGGTAGGAGGGGAACTCGTGGATCACGAGATCCGCGGCCTTGCCCACATCGATGCTGCCGATGCTATCCGCCCTGCCGAGGGCGGCGGCGCCGTTGAGGGTCAGGGCCGTGACGGCCTCCTCCGGCGTGATGGCCATGTAGAGGGTGGCCAGGGCCATGACCAGGGGGATGGACTCCGAAAAACAGCTTCCCGGGTTCAGGTCCGAGGCCAGGGCCACGGCGCAGCCGCTGTCGATCATGTGGCGTCCCCGGGCGTAGGGCTCCTTGAGGCTGAAGGCGGTGCCCGGCAGCAGCGTGGCGATCACCCCGGCCGCCGCCAGGTCCCGGATGCCGGCCTCGGAGGCCTGCAGCAGGTGGTCCGCCGATACGGCCCCCAGCTCGGCCGCCAGCTCGGCGCCGCCGAGCTGCACGATTTCGTCGGCGTGCAGCTTGGCCTTGAGGCCCAACGCCATGGCGCGGCCCAGGAGCCGGCGGGACTGGGCGATGGAGAAAACCTTCTTTTCGCAGAAGATGTCGCAGAACTCCGCCAGGCGCCCCGCCACCACCCGGGGGAGCACCTCGGCGATGAGGTAGTCGATGAAGGCGTCCTCGCGCCCCTGGTACTCGGCCGGCACGGCGTGGGCCCCCATAAAGGTGCGCACCACGTCCACGGGATGGGCGGCGTCGATGTCGCCCATGGCTTCGAGCTGCTTGATCTCGGTGTCCAGATCCAGGCCGTAGCCGCTCTTGCCTTCCACGGTGGTCACCCCGAAGGCGAGCATGGAGTCCAGCCGCTTGAGGCCGCTGGCGACCAATTCCTCCCGGGAAGCCGCGCGGGTTGCCGCCACGGTGCTCACGATGCCGCCCCCGCGCTCCATGATCTGCATGTAGCTGTCCCCGCGCAGGCGCCAGGAAAACTCCTCGGCCCGGTAACCGCCGAAAACGAAATGCGTGTGCGAATCCACGAATCCCGGCAGCACGGCCCGGCCGGCGGCATCGATAACGGTGAATCCACGGGTATCCATGCCGTCCAGCACCTTGGCGCTGGGCCCCACGGCCTCGATGACGCCCTGGCGCGCGACCACCGCGCCGTCGGCAATGATGCGCAGGTCGTTCATCGCCGGGCCGACCTTGGCCGCAAATCCGCTGCAGGTGACCAGTTCGGCGGCGTTCTTGACGATCAGGTTTCCGTTGGTCATGGCCTTGCCTCCGGGGAAGGGCTCCCGGCACTTGGCGGGAGGGGCCGCTGCGCCTCCCGCCATGTGCGTCTTGCGCTCAGGAGGGCTGCCTGCCCGCCGCAAGCGACTGGTCCACCAGCCGCCGCAGCCGGTCCTCGTCGGCCAGGTACGGCAGGGTGATGTGGTCGCGGCCCTGCTTGAGGGCGTTGTACTCCATGCTCGTGGCGATGGAGTTGGGGTTGCGCGCCCAGGCCCGCCGGGCCACCCCGCCCATGACGTCCCAGGGGATCGCGCGGCGGATGATGGCGTCGATGCGCGGGCTGCCGTCCAGCACCAGGCCGAAGCCCCCGTTGATCGCCCGGCCGATGCCCACGCCACCGCCGTTGTGCAGCGCCACCAGGCTCATTCCCCGGGCGGCGTTGCCGGCAAAGCACTGGGTGGCCATGTCGGCCATGATGTTGCTGCCGTCCTTGATGTTGGCCGTCTCGCGGTAGGGGGAATCGGTTCCGCCGGTGTCGTGGTGATCCCGGCCGAGCATCACCGGCCCGATGGCCCCCTGACGTACCAATTCATTGAACTTCAGGGCGATGTTCATGCGGCCCAGGGCGTCCGAGTACAGGATCCGCGCCTGGGTGCCGACCACCAGCTTGTTCTCGAAAGCGTCCCGCACCCAGAGGTAGTTGTCCCGGTCCTGGAAGCGGCGGTCGGGGTCGATGCACTCCATGGCCGCCCGGTCGGTCTTGGCCAGGTCCTCGCTCCTGCCGCTCAGGCACACCCAGCGGAACGGCCCGTAGCCGTAATCGAAGAGCAGCGGCCCCATGATATCTTCCACGTAGCTGGGCCAGACGAAGCCGTCCAGGGTGTCCCGGCCGTTGCGGCAGATTTCCGTCACCCCGGCGTCATATACGGCCCGCATGAAGTTGTTGCCGTAGTCGAAGAAATAGGATCCCCGGGCCACCAAGGTCCGGATCAGCGCGTACTGCTTGGCCAGGGAGCGGTCCACCAGCTCCCGGAAGCGCTGCCGGTCGGTTTCGAGCATGGCGGTGCGCTCCTCGAAGGTCAGGCCCTGGGGGCAGTAGCCGCCGTCGTAGGCCACGTGGCAGGAGGTCTGGTCCGAGAGCAGTTCGATGGGCACCGCGTGGTCCACGGCATACTGCAGCAGGTCCACGATGTTGCCGTGGAAGGCGATGGACAGGGGCTGCCGCTGGTCCTGGTATTGCCGGGCCAGGCGGAAGGCCTCGGCGGGGTCCGCGACCACCCGGCTCACCCAGCCCTGGCGGTGCCGGGTCTCGATGCGCGAACGGTCCACTTCGGCAATGATGCCCACCCCCTTGGCGATTTCCACCGCTTTCCCCTGGGCCCCGCTCATGCCGCCCAGGCCGGAGGTGACGAAGAGGATGCCGGACATGTCGCCGCTGTTGTCCAGGCCCAGCTTCAGGCGGCAGGCGTTGAGGATCGTGTTGTAGGTGCCGTGCACGATCCCCTGGGGCCCGATGTACATCCAGCCCCCCGCCGTCATCTGGCCGTAGTTGGCCACCCCCAGGGCCATGGCGCGATGCCAGTTCTCCTGGTCGTCGAACATGCCCACCATCAGGGCGTTGGTGACGATCACCCGGGGGGCCTCCGGGGTCGATTCGAAGAGGCCCAGGGGATGCCCCGATTCCATTACCAGGGTCTGGTGGGGGGTGAGGATCTCCAGGTAGCGCTTGATCAGCCGATACTGCATCCAGTTCTGGCAGACCTGGCCGGTTTCCCCGTAGGTGACCAGCTCGTAGGGGTAGAGGGCCACATCGAAATCCAGGTTGTTGTCGATCATCACCTGGAAGGCCCTGCCTTCCACGCAGTTGCCCGCGTAAGCCTCGATGGGCTGCCCCTTGATGGGCCCCGCGGGCCGGAAGCGGTAGGCGTAGACCCGGCCGGTGGTGAGCAGTTCGTTCAGGAACTCGGGCGCCAGGGTGGCGTGCCACTTCTCGGGCACGTAGCGCAGGGCGTTTTTCAAGGCCAGCACCGTGTCGTCCGGGGTCAGCCGGAATCCCCGGTTCGGGGCGCGGCGGATGCCGTCGACAAAGGGCGGCGCCTCAGGGAGTTCCGCAAAAAGGTCCTCCAATTTCACCGTCATGGAATTGGAGATCTCGGCGTTGGTGAGCATGGGGTTTCTCCTCGATGGCCGTGCGCGGGACGGCCCGTTTTTGGTTGGGGGTCAAATGATGCCCGCCTTCCTTAGGGCGGCGATGCGCTCGGGGGAATACTTCAGAATGGTCTCCAGCACCTCCGCGGAATGCTGGCCCAGGGCCGGCGGCGGAGAGGCGATCACGGCCGGCGTCGCCGCGAATTTCACGGGGAGGGCCGGAAGGCGGACCTTTCCGGCCACGGGGTGCTCGATTTCCACCAGCATTTCCCGGGCCTTGATGTGCTCGCTTTCGGCGATCTGGTCGATGTTGTAGATCGGTGAGACCGGGACCCGCTTGCGCTCCAGGATGGCGATGACCTGATCCACCGTCATTGCGGAGGCCCAGGCTTCGATGACGGCCTTCAGCGCCTCGGCGTGTCGGCCGCGGAGCGTATCCGTCGCGAATTCTTCCCGGGAAGCCAGATCGGGCTGTCCCATGGCCTCGCACAGGCGCGTGAAGCCGGGGTTGTCGAAGGTGGCGATCACGAAATAGCCGTCCGCGGCCCGGAACACGTCGTAAGGGTAGCTCGTGGGGTGGCGGCTGCCGATGCGGCCCGGAACCTCTCCCCGGCCCAGATATTTGAAAAGCGACATTTCCAGCAGGGAGAAGATCGAATCCACCATGGCCACGTCGATGAATTGCCCCACGCCGTGGATTCGCCGGTGATAGAGGGCCGTGACCACGGCAAAGGCGGCGTAGAGCGCCGTGGAGGTGTCCCCCAGGGAGGCGCCGACGCGGGTGGGGGGGCTTCCGGCCTGCCCGGTGATGCTCATGAGGCCGCCCATGGCCTGGGCCACGATGTCGAAGGCCGGCAGATTGGCCAGGGGGCTGTTCTGCCCGAAGCCCGATATGGACAGGTAGATGATGTCCGGTTTCACCTGGCGGATGTCCGCATAGGACAATCCCAGCTTCTCCATGACGCTGGGGCGGAAGTTCTCGATGAGCACGTCCGAACCGGCCGCCAGCTCCTTGAGGATCCGGACCCCTTCGGGGGTCTTCAGGTTCAGGGTGATTCCCTTTTTCCCGCGGTTCAGGGACATGAAATAATAGCTTTCGCCGTTCACCGCCACCGAGGGCTCCCGGGAGAGATCCCCCCCCTCGGGATGTTCCACCTTGATGACCTCGGCGCCCATGTCGGCCAGGATCGCCGTACAGAAGGGACCGCTGAGTACCCGGGTCAGGTCCAGGACCCGGACGCCTTCCAGTGCTCTGCGCATATGAACTCCTCGTGGGTTTTGCGGTTCTCCCGCCCGCGGTGGGCGGTCAGGCGCGATGGCTCATCCGCCCAGGTAAGCGGCCTTGACCTTGTCGTTCTGCAGCAGCGCGGCGGCCTGGCCTTCGAGGACCACGCGCCCGTTTTCGATGAGATAGCCGCGGTTGGCGATTTCCAGCGCCTTCTTGGCGTTCTGCTCGATCAGGAGGATGGAGATCTTCTTCCTGCAGAGGTCCTGGATCAGCTTGAAGAGCATCGCCACCAGCACGGGCATGAGGCCCAGGCTCATCTCGTCGATCAGGAGCAGTTTGGGCCTGGACACCAGGCTGCGGGCAATGGCCAGCATCTGCTGTTCGCNNGGCGGTCCTTCAGACGGGGGAACAGGTCGTACACCTCCTCCATGTCCGCATCGACGCCGTCGTCTTTCCGGGAAAAGGCCCCCATGCGGATGTTATCCTTGACGCTGAGGTCGCGAAACACCCGGGAACCTTCCGGGACGTAGGCGATGCGGTGGGCGGTGCGCTCCCAGGGCGGGATGGTGGACAAATCCACGCCGTTGAAGGTCATCTGCCCGCTGCGCATGGGCAGCAGGCCCATGATGGCCTTGACCAGGGTGGTCTTCCCCG
>DJGG01000297.1:0-748 GCA_002432195.1 Desulfobacteraceae bacterium UBA5852 | reverse complement strand
GCGCCGTTGGCCCCGATGACCGTCACCAATTCGCCTTCCTCGACGGTGAGGCTAATGCCTTCGAGCGCCCGAATCTTTCCGTAGTAGACCGAAAGATCAGTTACTTTTAACATAGTCGTGCTCGCTTCCCAGGTAGGCTTCGATGACGCGCGGATCTTCCTGGACCTGCTGGGGCGCGCCCTGGAAGATGAGTTCGCCGTGGTCCAGCACGTAGAGGCGTTCGGAGACCGCCATGGCCACCCGCATGTTGTGCTCGATGAGCATGATGGACCGGCCTTCGTCCTTGAGGCTGCGGATCAGCTGGATCAGGTCGAGGGATTCCTCGTGCGTCAGCCCCGCGGCCGATTCGTCCAGCAGGATGACCTCGGGGTTCAGGGCGAGCGCCCGGGCGATTTCCATGCGGCGCTGGTAGGCCAGGGGCAGGTCCTTGGCCTCGCGGTCCGCGAAGTTGGCCAGACCCACACGCGCCAGCAGCTCCCGGGCCTTCTCCAGGTGGGGCTTCTTCCGGTAGCTGCCCAGGCACCCCAGGGTATCGTAATGGGCCGTGCCATAGGCCATCAGCACGTTTTCCACGGCCGTCAGGTCCTTGAACGGCTGGCAGACCTGGTAGGTGCGCCCGATGCCCCGCTTGGCGATTCTGTGGGGCCTGTCGCCCTGGATTTCCTCGCCCCGCAACCGGATGCGGCCGGTGGTCGGCTGGTAAACGCCGCTGATCATGTTGAACAGCGTGGTCTTGCCGGCCCCGTTG
>DJGG01000168.1:1658-5278 GCA_002432195.1 Desulfobacteraceae bacterium UBA5852 | reverse complement strand
GGAACGGCCGTCGCGGCGACCCACCCCCCGGTGGAGTCCGATGCCGGCGGATACCAGCGCGAAGGCTTTCGGGAGGGCGACCATCCGGGTTCCTTCCCATGGATGGACGGCGGTGGACCGGGCATGAACGACAGGCGTGCGGTGGTGATCGGTTACGACATGGTCTCCCCCCTGGGGACGGACCTGGAGGACCAGTGGCGGCGGGCCCTGGCCGGGGAGAGCGGCGTGGGCCCCCTGACGCGCTTCCCCCTGCCGGAGGGCTTTCCCGTGACCATCGCCGGCCAGGTGCCGGACTTCGACCCGGCGCCCTACCCGTTCCTGTCGCCCCGCCAGATGGCCAACTGGACTTCCCCCATCTATCCTCACGCCCTCCTGGTGGTGCACCGGGCCCTGGCCCGCAGCGGGCTCGCCATCACCCCTGACGTGGCCCCCCGGGTGGCCGTGACCTTCAGCAGCGCCGTGGGGGGCCAGGACGCGGTGCTGGCGGCGGACCGGCGCATGCGAGGGGAGGGGAAGCTGCCCCACCCCTTCAGCAATCCCAACGCCTGCATCAACATGGTGGGCGGCAAGGTTTCCATGCTCACCGGCGCCACCGGCCCCATCACCGCCAGCATCACGGCCTGCGCCACGGGGGTCAGCTCGCTCATCGTGGGGGCCATGCTGATTGCCCTGGGACGGGCGGACGTGGCCATCTGCGGGGCGGTGGATTTCTGCCTCGTGGAGCCCATCGTGGCCGGCTTTGCCACCATGAACGGGGCCTTTGCACCCAAGCCCGGGGCCCCGCCGGAAGCACCCGCCAGGGCCAGCCGGCCCTTCGCCGCAGGAAGGCGCGGCTTCGTGGTGGCCGAGGGCGCGGGGTGCATCCTGCTGGCGGCCGCGGAATTCGCCCGGGCCCACGGCCTGGAGGCCAGGGCGGCCGTCGCCGGATGGGGCATGACCTCCGACGCCCACCACTTCGTGGCCCCCAACCTGGCCACCGTGACCCGCTGCGTGGCCGAGGCCCTGGCCGATGCCGGTGTCAAGCCCGGGGGGATCGCGGCGGTCAACGCCCATGGAACCTCCACGCGCGTCGGCGACCAGGTGGAGCACGACGCTCTGCGGGCGGTGTTCGGGGAGGCGGTCCCCCCGGTGACGGCCAACAAGTCCATGACCGGGCACGCCATGGGGGCCTCCAGCGCCATCGAGACCATCCTGGCCCTGGAAGGCCTGCGGCGCGGCTGGCTGCCCCCCACGATCAACCACGTGCCCGACCCGGCCATCCGGCTGGACTGCGTGGCCGACGGCGCCCGGCGCCTGGATCAGACCTTCGTGCTCAAGAACGCCTTCGGCTTCGGCGGCTGCAACGCCTGCGTGGTGCTGGAGAGGCTCCGGTAATGAAAGCACCTCAAAACCGGCGGGTCTTCGTGGTGGGGTATGGGGCGGCCACACCCCTGGGGCGCACCTTCGCGGCCACCTGGGAGCGCGCCGTGAAGGGGGAGGCCGGCTTCGCCCGGCTCACCCGCTGCCGCCTGGACACCCGCTGCGACGTGGTGGGGGAGATCCCCGGCTGGGACCCGGCCGCCCTGGAGGGGGCCGACCCCAAGGACCTCCAGAACTGGAACGCCGGTTTCGTCTGGGTCACCCTGGCGGTGGTGCGGGAGGCCCTGGCCCACGCCGGCCTCGTCCTGGACGGCGTCACGGGTCCCCGCACGGCCTGCCTCATGGGCTCGGCCCTGAACGGTTCCGACGCCTACCGGGTGGCCATGGATAATTTCACCCGCCGCGGGCCCCTCAAGGTGAGCCCCTACCTGCTTCCCAACCTCTGCGCCAACCTGCCGGCGGGCAGGGCCGGGATGCGGGAGGGCTTCACGGGCCCCATTTTCTCCCCCCAGGGGGCCTGCGCCTCGGGGAACCACGCCATCGGCCTGGGGGCCCGCATGATCCGCGACGGGGATTGCGACTTCGCCGTGGTGGGAGGGGTGGACACCTGCCTGCTCCCCGAGATCGTCCACGGTTTCGCCAACATGCTGGCCACCATCGCCGTGGGGCCCAAGGACCGGGCGTACGCCGACCCGCGCCAGGCCTCGCGGCCCTTCAGCCGCGACCGCAAGGGTTTCGTGCTCGCCGAAGGCGGCGGCGCCCTGGTGCTGGCCGCCGGGGAGGCCGTAAAGGCCCACGGCCTCCAGGCGCGGGCCGAGGTCCTGGGGGTGGGCTGGACCTCCGACGCCCACCACTTCACCCTGCCCAACGCCGCCACCATCGTGCGCGCCCTGGGCCAGGCCATCGAGGACGCGGGCCTGGCCCCCGGGGACATTCCGGTGGTCAACGCCCACGGCACCTCCACCCTCAAGGGGGATGCCGTGGAGGTGGAGTGTCTGCGGGCCGTTTTCGGCGCGGGTCTGCCCCGGGTGGCGGTGTCGGCCAACAAGTCCCAGATCGGCCACAGCCTGGGGGCGGCGGCGGCCATCGAGGCCGCCCTGGCCGTGGAGGGCCTGCGGCAGGGATTGATCCTGCCCACCATCAACCACATCCCGGATCCGGCCTTCCCGGATCTCGACGTGGTGCCCGAGGGCGCCCGGCGGCAGGCCCACGAATTCGTGCTCTCCAACGCCTTCGGCTTCGGCGGCACCAACTGCTGCATCGTTCTGAAAGGGGTCTGACATGCGACCGCCGCCTTTCCTCCCGGCGCCGCTGGACGCGGAAGGCCGCTACGTGCGGGACGCCCACGACGGCCGCGTCTGGCACCGCTGCCGCACCCGCATTCTTTACGCCGACACCGATCGCTCCCAGGTGGTCTACCACGGCAACTACCTGCGCTACTTCGAGTTGGGGCGGGCCAGCCTCATGCGGGAGGCCGGCTACCCCTACCGGGAGGTGGAAGCGGACGGCTTCGTCTACCCCATCATCGAGATCGGCCTCACCTACCACAGCCCCCTGCACTACGACGACCCCATCTGGATCCATACCCGCCCCGGCCCCAGGGAGCGGGTGCGGCTGGGGTTCGACTACGTGATCACCCACCGCAGGACCGGCGCCCTCGTCTGCCGGGGGTTCACCCGGCACTGCGCCACCAACCAGGCCGGCGTCCCGGTGGGCATCGACGGGAAGACCCTCCACCTATGGCAGACCTTCCCCCGGTAGCCGGCCGCCTGCGGCGGCCCCTGGCCATCCCGCTGCCGGCCTGGCTGCGGGACCACCGTTTCGACGGCCGCGCCATGCTGCCGGCCGTGGTGGCCCTGGGCCTGCTGGCGGAAAGCACCGCTTCCGGCTGCCCCGGGCTGACCCCGGACGCCACCCTCGAGGCCGCCTTCGCCCGCATGCTCCACCTGCCCGAAGGCGCAGCGGAATTGGCCGCGGTCAACGAGATCACCCGTTACGCCGACGGGTCCTGCGGAGCGGCCCTGGTGACGGAACACCGCTCCCCGGCGAGCGGCATCCGCCGGAGCCTGGTGCACGTCGCCTGCCGTTTCACGGGGGCGCCGGGGGCGGCCGGCGAGCCCCCCCCGCCCGCGGCGCCGCCGGGAGCCCTGCAGGTTTCCGCCGGGCGGGTCTACGCCGAACTGGTGCCCTTCGGCCCCATGTTCCGCAACCTTCAAGGGGAAATCCACCTCTGGCCGGAGGGAGCCCTGGGCGGCGCCCTG
>DJGG01000168.1:0-1650 GCA_002432195.1 Desulfobacteraceae bacterium UBA5852 | reverse complement strand
CCTGGCCGGGGGGGGCGGGGCCTGCCTGCCCCTGGATGCCGCCTTCCACCTGGCCTGCGCCTGGGGCCAGCGTTATCACGGATGGGTGGCCTTCCCGGTGGGATTTGCCCGGCGCACCATCCATCGTCCCACCCGCACCGGGGAAGGCTATCGCATCTGGGTCCAACCCCTGGGTGGCGGGGCCGAGGGGCTGCGTTTCCACCTGCGCATCGACGATGCGGCCGGCAACCCCTGCGAGACGGTGCGCGATTTGCGCATGCGCCCCCTGGGGGGCGGGCGCTTCCGGGCCCCGGCGTGGGTGCGGGCCCTGCCCAGACAAGGAGATTCCCCATGACGCGACGCCGCATCCCCTGGCTGGCACCCCTGGCGGCCCTCCTGGCGCTCGCTGCCTGCGCCCTGGCCACGCCAACGCCCGTGGAGGTCCTGCGCTACGCCTCGGGCCGCGGGCAGCCGGAGGCCAACCTCCTGGTATTCCTCCGCGGCATAGGGGGCGACCACGCGAGTTTCGCCGAGGAGGGCCTGGTGGCCGACATCCAGTCCCGCGGACTGCCCTACGACATGGCCGCCCCCAATGCCCACGTGGGCTATTACGCGGACGGCACCCTGACGATCCGCCTGAAGACCGACGTGATCGACCCGGCCCGGGCGGCGGGCTACCGCAGGATCTATCTCGTGGGGGTGTCCATGGGGGGGGCGGGGGCGCTGCTCTACGCCCGGGACTACCCCGAGGGCATCGCGGGGATCTTTCTCATCGCCCCGGTGCTGGGCTCTGCGGAGATCGTCGAGGAGATCCGGGCGGCCGGGGGGCTGGCCGCCTGGCAGCCGGGATTCTACCAACCCGCGGAAGAGGGGGAGCGGAGGCTCTGGCACTGGCTGCAGACGACCTACGCGGGAGGCCCCGGCGCAGGCCCGCCGCTTTACCTGGGATACGGGGAAGAAGATCATTACGGGGACGGCCAGCGGCTGCTGGCCGCCATCCTGCCGGCGGCAAGGGTCTACCGGACCGACGGAGGGCACACCGTGCCCGCCTTCAAGGACCTCTGGCGGCGGTTCCTCGAGGACGGCTTCTTCCCGGCCCCCTGAGGGCGCGGTCCGGCCGTCAGGGTTCGGACATGCGGGCCCCTGGCTCCTCCGGGCTTTCGAAGAGGGCCTGGACGGCCCGGCGGTCGGTCTTGCCCGCCGAGGAAACCGGCAGGCGCGCCACCACCCGCCAGCACCGGGGAAGGGCGTACCAGCCTGTTGAAGGCCTACGGTTTTTCTGCCATACTCGCCGCTGCCGAAAGGCGCCCGAGGCGGTCCCCGCCCCGGGCGGACTTCCATCCGGCTTCCGTCGACCTCCCGCCGACCACGTCGAAAGGCCTGCCCATGGCCCGGACCTCCTCCACCCTTTGGCTGGGCGTGCTGCTCCTGGCAAGCCTGGGGGGTTGCATGACATGGCGGCCGCCCCCCGCCCCCGATCTCGACCGGCCGGCGGCCCCCGGCGGGCAGGCCCGTCTGGAGGCCGCCCAAGACCCGGTGCGCCTCCAGGGACCCCGCGCCTGGAACGTCTATTTCCAGCAGGATGCCCGGAGGATGCTGGCGGACATGAACCGGATCCTTCCGCTTCCCACGCGTTCACCAACGTCGATGCCCTGACAGCCTGTGGATAAA
>DJGG01000074.1 GCA_002432195.1 Desulfobacteraceae bacterium UBA5852 | reverse complement strand
GCTCTTGAGGGCGAGTTTTGCCCGTTCCCTGGGAGCGCAACCCCCCACCCCCATGCCCGTCCAACGGGATCAAACGATTCGGAATTTTTACCCAACAACTTCCGGGACACGACACTATAACCCATCTCAAAAACCGGATTTTGGCCCCCAGGTCAAGGCGGCGGCGGTTTTTCAAACCGCAGGCAACCTTCTGGTTGTCGAGGATTTGAAAACGCCTCCAACGCTGAGATGGGGCCAAAAGACATTTTTTGAGATGGGTTCTAATATAGCGCCCGGGGCAAGGCAAAGACTTTGCGGGGCCACCATCACCTTCCCATCTTTCCTCCATGTTTTCTCCACAATGGCGGGGTAATACAGGCCCATGCCGCGGCGGCCGCAGGCCGCCCGCGAACCCCCATCCTTGCCTCCAAGGAGGACGCCCATGACCCGCCCATCCACCCTGATCCCCATCCTGGCCGCCGCGATCCTGGCCCTGCCCGTCGGCCCTGCCGCCGCCCAGTCCGCCGAAAATCTCGCCGATCCCGACCCTCCGGGGTTCGTCCAGCAATTCGATCGTGACGGCGACGGACGGATCAGCCGGGAAGAGTTCCCGGGCCCGGACTGCCGCTTCCGCCGCCTGGACCGCGACGGCGACGGCTGTGTCAGCGCCGCGGAAGCGCCTCCGGGGGCGCCGGGCATGCGCCATCCCCGGGGCCTGCTGCAGCGCATGGACGGCGATGCCGACGGCCAGGTCTCCCGGGACGAGTGGCTGGCCCGCTTCCAGCAACTCGACCGCAACGGCGATGGCTTCCTGGGCGCCGCGGAACTGCCTACCGGCCGCCGGCGCCCTCCCCGGCGCGGGATCTGATGCCGCCTCCCGCGACCACCCGAACGATGCGGCCCGACCCTGTGCCGCGCATCGTCAGGCTCGGCGGCGGCGCCCCCGGTCCTCCCTCCGGCGGTCCGCGGCGAGATTTGAATTTCTCCCGGAACTCTGCTATCGGCCAGGAGCATAGGCCCGCCGCCCCCACCGCCCCACGCGCCCCAAGGGAGATCGAGATGCCCGCCACATGGATCCCTGACACCGCCACCGCTGCCCGGCGGACGACCCGTGCCACACGCTGCGGGCCCTCCCGGCTGCTGGCGGCCGCCGCCGCCCTTTGGCTCCTGGGCGGCTGCGTCACGGTGGGGCCCGACTATGCCCCGCCGGATTTCCCGCCCCCCGCGACCTGGAACACCGGCCTCGAGGGCGGCCTGAGGTCCGCGGCCGCCGACCCCCAGGCCCTGGCGCGCTGGTGGGAGACCCTCGACGACCCCCTGCTTTCCCGCCTCATGGAGCGCAGCATCGCGGCCAATCAGGATCTGGACCAGGCCCGGGCGCGGGTGCGGGAGGCCCGGGCGCGCCGGGGGCTGGCCTGGTCCGGCTACTTTCCCTTCGTGGACGCCTCGGGCGGCTATTCCAAGAGCCGCAGCAGCGCCGACGTCGGCTCCGGCCGGGAAAGTGAGCTCTACGATGTGGGCATCGACGCCGGCTGGGAGGTGGACATTTTCGGGGGCGTGCGCCGGGGGGTGGAGGCCGCGGATGCCGATCTGGCCGCCAGCGAGGAGGACCTCCGGGACGTCCTGGTGAGCCTTCTGGCGGAGGTGGCCCTCAACTACGTGGAAGCCCGTACCTTCCAGGCCCGCCTGGCGGTGGCCGAGGCCAACATTGCCGCCCAGGAGGAAACCTACCAGCTCACCCGCTCGCGCTTCGAGGCCGGCCTGAGCGACGAGTTGGCCGTGCAGCAAGCGCTTTACAACCTGGAGAGTTCCCGTGCCGCCCTGCCGGGCCTGCGCGCCGGCCTGGAAGGCGACAAGAACCGCCTGGCCGTGCTCACCGGGGCCGCCCCGGGGGCGGTGCACCCGGAGCTGGAAGGCCATCGGCCCATTCCGGTCACCCCGCCCAGCGTGGCGGTGGGGGTGCCGGCCGAAACCCTGCGGCGGCGCCCGGACGTGCGCCGCAGCGAGCGTCTCCTGGCCGCCGCCAGCGCCCGCATCGGCGTGGCCACCGCCGACCTCTACCCCCGGCTGCAGCTGAGCGGGGGCATCGGGCTGGAATCCCTGTCGGGCAGCGACCTCTTTCTGTCCTCGAGCCGCTTCTGGCAAATCGGCCCCCGGGTCACCTGGAACATCTTCGACGCCGGGGCCATCCGCCGCAACATCGAGATCCAGTCGGCGCTCCAGGAACAGACGCTCTACCAATACGAGGCCTCCGTGCTCCTGGCCCTGGAGGAGGCGGAAAACGCCCTCACGGCCTTCGCCGAGGAGCAGGTCCGCCGGGAATCCCTGATCGCCGCCACGATTGCCGCCCAGCGGGCCGTGGACCTGTCCCAGGACCAGTACAAGGTGGGCCTGGTGGACTTCAGCAACGTCCTCGACGCCCAGCGGGCCCTGCTCGTGCTGCAGGACCAACTGGCCGAGAGCACCGGCACCGTCACGGCCAACCTGGTGCGCCTCTACAAAGCCCTGGGGGGCGGCTGGACCAGCCTGGCGGAATCCCCGGGGGTGGAGGCCCCCCCGGGATCCTAGCCGCCAATGCCGATCTCCATGGAACGCACACCGCACCTCCATGGAGTGGCCACAATTCATCGATAGGATGAGGCTGTCCAGTGTCGCCCGCCCCGGGGACGCCCCGAGCCCTCAACCCCCACACAGGAACCGCGCATGAAACCACCCCACGAAACCGATTCCCGGGACATCGCCGCCACCCTGGGCATCGATGCGGGCGCCGCCCGCCACCGCCGTCGCCGGTTGTGGATCGTCGCCGCGGCGGCCGCCCTGCTGACCTTGCCGGCGGGGCTCTGGGTCTTCCTGCGCCCCACCGCCGAGGGGCTGCGCTACGTGACCCAGGAGGTGCGCCGCGGGGACCTCACCATCACGGTCACGGCCACGGGCAGCCTGGCTCCCACCAACGAGGTGGAGGTGGGCAGCGAGCTGTCGGGGATCGTCAAGACCGTGGAGGTGGATTTCAACGACCGCGTCCGCGTGGGTCAGCCGCTGGCGAACCTGGACCCCACCAAGTTCCAGGCCGAGGTGCTGCGCTCGCGCGCCGCCCTGGAATCCGCCCAGGCCATGGTCCTGGAGGCCCAGGCCACCGTCCGGGAGGCCGATCTCAACCTGGAACGCCTGCGCCGTCTGAGCGCGCTCAACGCCCGGGCCGTCTCGCCCCTCGATGTGGACGCGGCCGAGGCCTCCCTGGCCCGCGCCCGGGCCGGGGAGGCCAGCGCCCGGGCCCAGGTGGCCGAGGCCCGGGCTACTTTAAAAGTGGACGAGACCAATCTCACCAAGACCGTGATCGTCTCCCCGGTGGAGGGTCTCGTGCTCACCCGCAGCGTGGACCCCGGCCAGACCGTGGCCGCCTCCCTCCAGGCCCCCGTGCTCTTCACCCTGGCCGAGGACCTCACCCAGATGGAGTTGCAGGTGGACGTGGACGAGGCCGACGTGGGACGGGTCCAGGAGGGCCAATCCGCCACCTTCACCGTGGACGCCTACCCCGAGCGGGAGTTTGCGGCCCAGATTACCCAGGTGCGCTATGGGTCGGCCACCACCGAGGGGGTGGTGACCTACAAGACCATCTTGAAGGTGGACAACCCGGATCTGGTCCTGCGCCCCGGCATGACGGCCACGGCCGAGATCACGGTGGACCGGGTGGCGGACGGTCTGTTGGTGCCCAATGCGGCCCTGCGCTTCAGCCCCCCCCAGGCCACCCCGACCGCCTCCGGGGAACGGCATGGGCTCGTCTCCCTCCTTCTCCCCCGCCCCCCCCGCCGACCCAAACGTGCCGGCGTCGAGACCCTCCCCAAGAGCCAGGCGCGGCAGGTCTGGGTCCTGCAGGGGGGCGAACTACGGGCCGTAGCGGTGGTCACCGGGGCCACCGACGGCGCCCTTACGGTCATCACCTCCGGGGACCTCGCCCTCGGGGCGGTCCTGGTGGTGGACACAGTGGACGTCAAGCCATGAGCAGCGCCCGAGCGACCAGCAGTCCCCCGCCCCTCATCGAGCTGCAGGGCGTCACCAAGGTCTATGGCCACGGGCAGGCCGCCATGGTGGCCCTGCACGGCATCGACTTCCGCATCGGCCGGGGCGAGTTCGTGGCCGTGATGGGCCCCAGCGGCTCGGGCAAGTCCACCTGCATGAACATTCTGGGCTGCCTGGACACCCCCACCGGCGGTCGCTTCCTTTTCGAGGGCGTGGACGTGGGGCGCCTCACCCGGGATCAGCGGGCCCTGCTCCGGCGCCACTACCTGGGCTTCGTCTTCCAGGGCTTCAACCTCCTCAACCGCACCTCGGCCCTGGAAAACGTCGAGCTGCCCCTGATCTACCGGGGCATTCCGGCCCGGCCGCGCCACCACGCCGCCCGACGGGCCCTGGCGGCCGTGGGTCTCTCCGACTGGGAGCGGCACTCCCCGGGGGAACTGTCCGGCGGCCAGCAGCAGCGGGTGGCCATCGCCCGGGCAATCGTCACCCGCCCCGCCGTGCTGTTGGCCGACGAGCCCACGGGCAACCTGGATTCGGCCCGCAGCGTGGAGATCATGGAGCTCCTGACCGCCTTCAACCGGGACCAGGACATCACCATCCTGATGGTCACCCACGACCCGGAGATGGCCGCCTATGCCGGCCGCCAGATCCACTTCCGGGACGGCCGGATCCTGGCCGACGCCGACGGGAAGGAGCGCCAGTGATGCTCTGGGAAACCATCCTGCTGTCCCTGCGGGCCATCCGCCGCAATGCCCTACGGTCCTCCCTGACCGTGCTGGGGATCGTCATCGGGGTGGCCGCCGTGATCACCTTGGTGACCCTGGGCAGCGGGGCTACCGCCAAGGTCACCGCCGACATAGCCGCAATGGGCAGCAACATGCTCCAGGTGCGACCCGGGCAAGTGTTTGGCGGGCCCGGCGGCGCGCGCCTCAGCACCGTCCCCTTCGAGTCGGCCGACGCCGTCGCCATCGCCCGGGAGATTCCCGGCCTCCGGGCGGTGGCCCCTGTGTCCAGCCGGTCCGCCCAGGCCATCTACGGCAACAGCAACTGGGCCACCACCGCCACCGGCAGCACCAACGCCTATCTGGAGGTGCGGGACTGGCCGCTGGCGATGGGCCGCCCCTTCACGGACGGGGAGGTGCGCGCCGGCCAGGCCGTCTGCATCCTGGGACACACCGTGCACCGGGAGCTCTTCAGCGGGGACGATCCCCTGGGGGCCACCATCCGCCTGGGCAAGATCGCCTTCAAGGTGGTCGGCGTGCTGGCCGCCAAGGGGCTATCCAGTTTCGGCACCGACCAGGACGATGTCGTCCTGATCCCCCTGCGCACCCTGCAGCGGCGCATCACGGGCCGGACCGACGTCGGGACCATCATGGTGTCGGCCGCCGACGGGGATTCCACCGCCAAGGTGCAGGCCGACTTGACGCGCCTCATGCGGGAGCGGCGGCGCATCGGCCTCGACCAGGAGGACGATTTCACCGTCCGGGACATGCAGGAGATCGTCGCCACCCTCACCGGCACCACCCGGGTGCTCACCGCCCTGCTAGGGGCCGTGGCGGCCGTGAGCCTCCTGGTGGGGGGCATCGGGATCATGAACATCATGCTGGTGTCGGTCACGGAACGGACGCGGGAGATCGGCACCCGTCTGGCCATCGGTGCCCTGGAGCGGGACGTGCTCCTCCAGTTTATGGTGGAGGCCGTGGTGCTGGCCTCCCTGGGAGGCCTGTGCGGCATCGCCCTGGGACTGGCCGGCGCCGCCCTGGGGACGCGCCTGCTGGATGTGCCCTTCGTTTTCAGCCCGGGAATCGTGGCGGCCGCTTTTCTCTTCTCCGGCGCCGTGGGGGTGATCTTCGGCTTCTTTCCCGCCCGGCAGGCGGCCCGGCTCGACCCCATCGAGGCCCTGCGCCACGAGTGAGCACCGCGCCGACCGGGTGCCGTCCACGGTTTCTTCCTTCGGGAGGAGCGCCGGAGCTTCGGCGATCTCGGGGGTGCTATTTGCCCGTTTGCTTTTTGGAGATGGGTTCTATCGCCCGTGAAGCGTCCCAGCAACCATCCACGGAACGCCGGGCCTCATTGGGCCGGCAGCCAGGACCGGAACTCCGCCAGGGCCGGACCGATGGGAATGGCGAAACCCAGTCCCTCGAACTTCTGGGTGATGCGCTTGAGGGTGTTGACCCCGATGACCCGGCCATCTTCCGACAGCAACGGCCCCCCGCTGTTGCCGGGATAGATCTTGGCATCGGTCTGGATGTAGCCCGCCTCGGTGCCCGAGAGCACCCCGCGGGCCACCGAGTGGCTCGAGTCGATGGGGTTGCCCACGGCATAAACCGTGCTCCCCATGGGGATCGTCCGGAAATCGCCCGCCTGCAGGCAAGGGGTGCGGAAGCCGTCCAGCTTCAGCAGGGCCAGGTCGAGCTGGTCGCTGGCCGCCACCAGATAGGCGAAATGCTCGCTCTTGTCCGCCAGGGTGATCCGGAAGGAGCGGTTCAGGTGATCGAGGCTGTTGGCATAGGCGACGTTCTGGCGGCTGTCGCGGATGGCGTCCCGCTGGCCGCGCAGCCAGCGGCGCCGGCGATCCACGGAGGCCTCCCGGGCCTCCAGGGCCCGCAGGCGCTGGTCATAGAGGGCCGGGGGCATCTGCCCCCGCACCTGCTGCAGGTCCGCACGGGCCTCCTTGAGGCCGCGCTCTTCGGCCCGCAGATCGGCTTCGCCGTCGGCGGCGGCCGCTTCCACCTGCTCGGCGTAGGCATCGTACTGGGCCTTGGGCTGGTCGGTGGTCTGAATGACGTGACGGTTGGTGAGGATGTGCCCCTGGGGGGAAACGAAAAATCCCGTTCCCCGTCCAAACAGGCTTTGGACCACCAGGGTGCCCGCCACGGCCGCCTCGATGGGGGTGCGGGGGGCCAGGTGGGCCGTCAGGGCCGCCGCCAGGTCGACACCCCCCGCCGCACCCGCCGGGGGCCCGCCGCTTTCCGGCACGGTCGTCGCCTGGTCCGGGAGTTCCGCCGGGTCGTCCGTGTAGCACCAGCTGCCGTCCGGGCGCTGGAATTTGTAAATGGTGGCCAGGGCTCCGCCGGACCATACCAGCGCGCAGACCGTCCCTGCCATAACCAGCCCGCACCACCGGGACCGTTTGCCCATTCCGCCGCCCTCCTCTTCCCAGGATTTCCAGACCCAAGGTCGGTCACGCCGGCATCATAGCCAAAGACCGGTGGGAGGGCAAGGCGTCAGGGCGCGGGGGACCAATTCCGCCACCCGGGGGGAATTCGCTTCAGGCTGCCGGTGCACCGGCGGAGAGTGGAGTAGGCCAGGGGGGCGGGAGGGGGATCGAAAAAGGCCGGCCGGCGGAAAGCGTTGAGGTCAGGTTCCGCTTGGAGAGGTCGAGGCGCGCGTCGCTTCCGCCGGCCGAAGGAGTGCTTTTATCACAAACCGGTCCAATGTCAAGTCCCGCGTGACCCTTGCCGGGCGCCGCCGTCACCCCGCGGCGGCCGCGCGGCGATGCCCGCGGGGATCACCCCTGGTCCTGGCGCTTGCGCAGGAGGTCGGCCAGGCCGGCCAGGGCCTTGAACCCCTCCCCGGGGCCAGCATCCCGGCCGGGCGAGGCCTGGACGTAGGCGTCGGCCACCGCCTGCCGCGCGTGCTCGTTTTCATGGCAATAGAGGCACAACAGCTCCCAGTTGCTCCCATCGGGGGGGTTGTTCTCGTGGTCGTGATCCTTGTGGTGCACGGTGAGCTCCCGCAGCCGCTTGCCGCCGAATTCGCGCCCGCAGCGGGCGCAGATGGGGGGGAAGAGCTTCATGGCCTGGGCGCGATAGGACTTTTCGCGCTCTTCCCGAGCCTGGCGGGCATCGGCCACGATGCTGCGGGAGCGGTCGTCGCCGGGGGATTGTCGGGTGGATGTCATGGCGCGCACCTCCGTGGCTTGGCTTTTCAAGGCTTCCGGCGGGCTGTCCCCGCTCCGGCGGTCAGTCGCCGGGCCTTTCCTCCAGGGCGTTGAGCTCCAGGGTCAGGGGGCGCTCCTCCTCGCTCTTGCCGTCGAAGAGAATCGGCGCCGGCTGCCGGTAGCGATCCTCCCCCGCAAAGGCCGCCAGCCATGCCTCCCGGCAGGACTTTACCACCTGGAAGGCCACGGCGCGGGTGTCCACCAGGCTCTTTTCCAGCACCAGGGAAAGCTTGCCCTTGCGCTCCTCCAGGTGCATCAGGGGCGCGATGGGGATGCCCATGGGCTCCCACTCCCCGAAGTCCTTCTCCAGGTTGCGGATGCCGGCCATCTGCCCCGTGGCCCCGTTGGCGATCAGGCTGAAGACCGTGAGGCCCAGGTTGTAGGTGTACATGCAATCGAACCGCGTGGGGTGACTGCCCCGGCCGTCGTAGCCGTAAAAATGGGTCTGGGTCTGGAACTTGGGAACGGACTTCTTGAAAATCTTTTCCACGGCCGGCGGCACCTCTTCCTCGTCCTTCAGCAGGTGTGCCCGCACCAAGGCCTGCTTGAGGGTCTTGAGAGAGATGATCGATTCCTTGACGATCAGGTAATCGGTCTGGGGGTCCTTGAAAAGCGCCGGGGCGTAACGGTCGGGGACAAGGCGGGCCTTCTCCAGGGTCTTGAGGTAGTAGGAGCGCTCGATGCCCATTTTGTAAACCCCCTTCTCCCGCAGGATATTGAGGTAATCGGACACCAGCCCCATGAGCACCTTGTCGGTCTCCACCAGGGAGAACTGGAAGTTGCCGTGGCTGTCGCGCTCCGTGAGGAGCCCTTCCTGGAAGAAGTCCGGCAGGTCGTTGAAGAGCTCGTCGTCCCGGGCGTTCCAGATGCCGGGAGCCGATTCCTTGAGCATGTCCTTGGCCAGCCGCCGCAGGTACTCCAGCTTGTCCTCCAGGCGCGGGAAGGCGGAGTGGAAGTCGATGTCGTGGGTGTCGTTGTAGCCCGCGAGGATGGTGGAGAGCTTGATGATGAAGACCTGGATCTCGTTGATGAATTCCAGCACGCCCTCGGGGATCACCAGCACGCCGCAATTTTTCCCCACGGCGGCCCGGCGCACGATGGCATCGCAGATCACCCGCGACAGGTGCCGCAGGGTGATGCCGTAGGCCGTGAAATCCGTGCGCCCCGTCTCAGCCGCGGCGGCGATGCGCCGCGGGTCAACATACTCGGCCAGGTCTTCGCCCACCAGGGTGAGGTTGGCGTGGGTCTGGAGGGCCACCTCCAGGGCCAGGTGGCTGGCCGAGCGGCCCATCACCTTGCAGATGTGCCAGTATTTGCGGTCCGAGCTGCAGTCGATGCAGAGATTGCTGATGTCCTGGGAAAAGGCCCGGGCCGCGGAGTGGAAGCCGAAGGAAATGGCGCAGAGCACCCGGCCGTCGGCATCCCGCACCTGGACGTCCCCGTCGATGGTTTTGGGCACGCCGATCACCTGAATGCCGTCCTCGAGCATGTCCTCGGCCAGGAACGCGGCGTTGGTGTTGGAGTCATCCCCGCCCACGATGACCAGGGCATCCAGGCCCAGCTCCCGGCAGGTCTGCCGGGACAGCTCCATCTTCTCCCGGGTGTCGATCTTGGAGCGCCCGGTGCGGATCATGGTGAAGCCGCCCAGGTTGCGGTATTCGTCCACGAGTTCCGCCGTGATCTCGACGTACTCCCCCTCGACGATGCCCTCCGGCCCCATCAGGAACCCGAACAGGCGCGTATCGGGGTTGGCCCTGCGGGCGGCGTCGAAGAGCCCGGCGATCACGTTGTGACCGCCGGGGGCGGGCCCCCCCGAAAAAACGATGCCGATGTGCCGGGCCCGGTGGTAGGCCTCGCGCAGGTTGGGGCTCAGGGTGGCGGCCCCCTTGACCACCTGCACCCGGTTGGCGATGATGCGCGGCAGCTGCCGGCGCGCCTCCTTGTCCAGCTCGAAGCGGAAACCCTCGGCCTCTTCCAGCACCGTGCAGGGCTGGTCGAACACCGCGCAGCGGGGCGGCTGAAAGGCACGCCGGGCAATGAGACCGGGGTTGATGTGGCTGATGGCCTTCTGCACCTGGGGTTGACTCAAAAGGTTTTCCAGGGTGGTGGCGGATGCGCGCGGCATGGTGATCTCTCCTTGGTCAGTGAGCGTCGCCGCTCGGGAACAGGACGCCGTTGGGGCCTGCCGCTTACCGGCATGGGCGCGGGCCCCCGGCGGGAGGGCGGCGGCACCCGTCGGCCGCCCGGAGGGCGCGGNNGGTCAGGGTATCCGCGGCGGATGGATGGGGATTCTATCCGGAGGCCGTTGGGGTTCCCGGGACGACGCCTTGTCGTCCCCTTGATACCACAGGGAAACGAGCCGGTTCAACGGCTTTCCCCATTTCCCTTGACCGTTCCCGGCAAAGCCCCTAAGGGGCGCAGGGGCGCAAAACCCCTTGTCATCCCATACCGATATGATACATATCGGCTGCTTTGCGCATGGCCCGGGCAGCGCCGCGCGCGCTACGGGTTTCCGCCGGGTCGGGCGTGACCCCGGCGCCGACCCTTCGGTGGCGGGGAGCCCGCGCGCGCGTACCGACCAAATCCAAGATTCCGTTGCTTCCACCCACCCGAACGACAAAGGAGGAGCTTTTGATGAGACGACATGCTGGTTTCACGGGAGTCGTGGCAGGGGTGTTCTTGTGCGCAGCATTGGCCCTGATCGGCTGCGGTCAGCAGGCCCAGCAGGCCGCGCCCCAGGTGGACATCCAGGCCGAGGTGGAGAAGGCCGTCACCCAGGCGCTCGCCTCCCAGGGCGGCGGGGGGGCCTCCGCGCGCATGGATCTGATCCGGCAGTCCACCCTCGAGGAAATCCTGAAACGCGGCGAGCTGCGCGTGGGCTTCGAAGCCGGCTACATGCCCTTCGAGATGACCGACAGCACCGGCAATTTCGTGGGCTTCGACATCGACATGGCCAAGGAAATGGCCAAAGCCATGGGGGTCAAGTTCACGCCCGTCAACACGGCCTGGGACGGCATCATTCCCGCCCTGCTCACCGACAAGTTCGACATCATCATGAGCGGCATGACCGTCACCCAGGAGCGCAACCTCAAGATCAACTTCGCCGATCCCTACATCGTCGTGGGGCAGACCATCCTGATCAACCAGAAGCATGCGGACGCCATCAAGTCCTACAAGGACCTCAACGATCCCAAGTACACGGTCACCTCGAAGCTGGGCACCACCGGTGAACAGGCGGTCAAGCGCATGATTCCCAAGGCCACCTACAAATCCTTCGAGACCGAGCCCGAGGCCGCCCTGGAAGTGGTCAACGGCAAGGCCGACGCCTTCGTCTACGACCTGCCCTACTGCGTGGTCTTCATGGCCGAGCAGGGCACCGGCAAGCTGATCTTCCTGGACAAACCCTTCACCTTCGAGCCCCTGGCCTGGGCCGTGCGCAAGGGCGACCCCGACCTCATCAACTGGCTGAACAACTTCCTGCGCCAGGTGAAAAACGACGGCCGCTACGACGACATCTACGCCAAATGGATTCAGAGCACCGAGTGGTACAAGAGCGTCACCAAGTAACCCCGCGGAAACGTCCCGGCGGCCAGCCGAACCAGACCCGTTCCGGAGGGCTGGCCGCCGCCCTTCCTTCCCACAACCGGCAGACAAACGTTACAGGGAGCCATGGACGCATCTTCTGAACTCGTCAGAATCCGCCGGGAACCCTCGTTTTACCTCTGGGCGGGGGTTTTCCTTCTGCTGTTGGCGGCGGTGGTGGGGGGCCTCTACCTCGCTACCCTGGAAATCGATTACGTCTGGCGCTGGTACCGCGTCCCGCAGTATTTCGTCTCCCACCGGCAGATCGAGGTGCGGGCCGACATCAAGGGCGAGGTGGACGCCATCCGCACGGAGGGCGGCGCCACCGCGGTGGTGGTCAAGGGTCGCGACGAAGAGGCCGTCTACGCGGTGGGGAAAAGCGCGCTGAAAGTGGCCAAGGGGGATACGGTCTACCCCGGGGACCTGCTGGCCGCCCACGCCGAGTGGCAGCCGGGAATCCTCATGGAGGGCCTCTGGCTTACCCTGAAGGTGAGTGTCATCGCCATCCTCTTCGGCATCGTGATCGGGTTCATCACCGGCATCGCCCGCCTCTCCTCCAACCCGGCCCTGAAGTGGACCGCCATGACCTACATCGAGCTGATCCGCGGCTCCCCCCTGCTGGTGCAGATCATGATCTGGTACTTCGTTTTAGGCACGCTGATCAACACCCTGCTCGCCCAGCAGGGCATCGGCCAGGTCCCGGCCATCTGGTTCGGCGTGGGGTCGCTGGCCACCTTCGCCGGGGCCTATGTGGCCGAGATCGTGCGTGCGGGCATCCAGTCCATCCACCGGGGGCAGACGGAGGCCGCACGCTCGCTGGGCATGAACTACTTCCAGTGCATGCGCTGCGTGATCCTGCCCCAGGCCTTCCGGCGCATCATCCCGCCCCTGGCCGGCCAGTTCATCAGCCTCATCAAGGACTCCTCGCTGCTGGGCATCATCGCCATCCGCGAGCTCACCAAGGCCACCCGCGAGGTCGTCACCACGAGCCTGGCGCCCTTCGAGCTCTGGTTCATCTGCGCCGTGCTCTACCTGGCCCTGACCTTCACCCTGTCCATGCTGCTGCAATACCTGGAAAGGAGGCTGCTGGTCTCGTGATCGACGTCCGCAACATCCACAAAACGTTCTACGTGCCCCACAAGGTCCGGGCCCTGGTGGACGTGAGCGCCGCGGTCAGGGCCGGGGAGGTGGTGGTGGTCATCGGCCCCTCCGGCTCGGGCAAGAGCACGCTGCTGCGCTGCCTCAACCGCCTGGAGACGGCCAATCAGGGCCACATCTACATCGACGGCATCGATATCCTGGACAAAAAGACGGACATCAACAAGGTGCGCGCCGAAGTGGGGATGGTCTTCCAGTCCTTCAACCTCTTCCCCCACAAGACCGTCCTGGACAACATCACCCTGGCCCAACGCGTCGTGCGCAGGCGCAGCCGGGAGGAGGCCCACGCGAAAGCCATGGCCCTGCTGGAAAAAGTGGGAATCAAGGACAAGATCAATGTCTACCCCGACCAGCTCTCCGGAGGGCAGCAGCAGCGGGTGGCCATCGCCCGCGCCCTGGCCATGGAGCCCAAGATCATGCTTTTCGACGAACCCACCTCGGCCCTGGACCCCGAAATGATCGGCGAGGTTCTGGATGTCATGAAAAAGCTCGCCCGGGAAGTGGCCGACCGCGTCATTTTCATGGACGAGGGCCAGATCGTGGAGGAGGGCACTCCGGAACATTTCTTCATCAACCCCATCAACGAACGCACCAAACTCTTCCTGAGCCAGATCCTTTGATCCCGTCCCGGGGACCGCTCGCCGCCCCGCCCGCCCGGCGCGGTGGTCGCCGACGGCCGTGGCCCGGCGGTGCCACCACATCTTGTGCCGCATTCCCGGGGAGCCTACCCCCTGTTGTGTTTTTCCTTTACACCCCGAGGGTTTCTATGCTAGATTCCCCGGGACAGACAGGCCGGTTTCCCCGGCGACGGGGTCTGGTTGCCGGGAAGACCGGCCGGTGCGGGCCGATTCGACGCCCCTTCGCCGGGGCCGCCAGACCTTCCCCCGCTTCCGCGAATTTCCGGTGTGCGTGTTCCCCGAGGGCCCCGTCACCCCGTCCCCGCGCAGTCGGCGCAACAGGAGCTGGCACCGCCATGCGATTGAAAAAGCTGGAAATTCACGGCTTCAAATCCTTCCTCGACAAATCCGTGATCCATTTTCCCGCCGGCATCTCGGCGGTGGTGGGGCCCAACGGGTGCGGCAAGAGCAACATCCTGGACGCCCTGCGCTGGGTCATGGGGGAGCAGAGCGTCAAGCAGCTGCGCGGCAAGTCCATGGAAGACGTGATCTTCGCCGGTGCCAGCGGCAAGCCGCCCCTCAACATGGCCGAGGTGAACCTGATCCTGGCCAACGACAACGGTTCGGCGCCGGAGGACCTCCGGGACTACGCCGAGATCATGGTCACCCGCCGCCTCTACCGTTCGGGGGAAAGCGCCTACCTGCTCAACAAGCACCCCTGCCGCCTCAAGGACGTCACCAACCTGTTCCTGGGCAGCGGCATGGGGGCCCGCTCCTATGCCGTGATCCAGCAGGGCAACATCGGCGCCATCACCGATGCCGGTCCCGAGGAGCGGCGCTTCTTCCTGGAGGAGGCCGCCGGGGTCACGCGCTTCAAGCAGCGCCGCATCGAGGCCCTGCGCAAGGTTCAGGGCACCCAGCAGAACCTGTACCGGGTGATGGATATCATCGCCGAAATCAAGCGTCAGATGGCGGGACTCAAGCGCCAGGCGCGCAAGGCCGAGCTCTACAGGGGCTACCAGGAGCGCATCAAGACCATGGATGCCCTGCTGGCCATCCATTACTACGACAGCTACGACGGCCAGATCCGGGATACCGCCGAACTGCTCGGGCAACTCCGGGACAGTGACATCGGCGATCTCACCGAGCTGAAAAAGCTGGATGCCGCCGTGGAGGCCGTCAAGCTCCAGCGCTGGGAGAAGAACCAGGCCATCGCCGACCGCAAGACCCGGCGTTTCGAACTCCAGCGGGGACTGGACCGCACGGAAAACGATCTGGCGCACCTGCGGGAGGAAACCGGCCGCCTGGCCGGCGAGACCGAGGCTCTGGAAGAGGCCCGCCGGGACCTGGAGCAAAAAAACGCCAAGATCACGGTGGAAATCGAAGGTTCCCAGGCCCAGATCCAGGAACTGGAAGGCCAGGTGACCGCCGTGCGCCGGGAACTGGAGCAGGAGCGGGCGGCCGCCCAGGTGGTGTCCGGGCAGGCGACGGAGCTCGCCGCCCAGGCGGAAGCCGCCAAGGGGCGCCTGATGGACCTCGTGACCCAGGAGGCCCGCTACCGCAACGTCTACCAGAACGCCGAAAATACCAAGCAAACCCTGGCGCGTCGCCGCCAGCGCGCCGACGAGGAGGCCCTGGCGGCCGAGCGGGCCGCCGCCGCCGCGACCAAAGCCGAGGGGCAGACCCGCGTGGCCCTGGAAGGCCTGAGAGTCGATCTCGCGCGCCTGGGGCAGCTCATCGACGCCCGGAACACCGAGTTGAACGCCCACAACCAGAGCCTCGCCCGCCAGGTCAAGGAAGTCCAGACCCGGGAGTTGCAGCGCGCCCAGGTGCGCTCCCAGCACGCCGC
>DJGG01000067.1:8334-11776 GCA_002432195.1 Desulfobacteraceae bacterium UBA5852 | reverse complement strand
GGCATCGGCATCCAGAACTTCCCGGAGGGCACCGCCGTGTCCGTGCCCCTGCGCCGGGAAGGGCTCTCGCGCCTCAAGAGCTTCTGGTACGGCCAACTCTCCGGGGTCGTGGAGCCCGTGGCCGGGGTCCTGGGGGCGGCGGCCGTCATCCTCATGCGGCCGATCCTGCCGTATGCCCTCTCCTTTGCGGCCGGGGCCATGATCTACGTGGTGGTGGAGGAGCTGATCCCCGAATCCCAGATGGACAAGAACACCGACATCTCCACCCTGGGGGCCATGGCCGGGTTCGCCGTCATGATGACCCTGGACGTGGCCCTGGGCTGAGCGCTGCCGGCGGTCCGGGGAATCGGCTTCCTCAACCTGACGATGCGCACCCGCCACGCGGGCGCAGCCCTTGCGCGCTCACAGGCCGGCCGGCGGCGCGCCACTTCGCGGATGGTGCTGATATGAGTAATCTCCTGCGCAAACTCTCCCTCGCCCTTGCCGCCGGCGCCGTGGGGGGCCTGGTGAACGGCCTGGTCCTCTGGCTGGCCGGCGCCCACGGCGTCACCGCCGCCCTGCAGGTGCGCCTGGCGCCCCACCTGACCCCCGCCTGGCTCTACCCCCGGGTGGTCTGGGGCGGAATCTGGGGGCTTTTGCTGCTGCTGCCCCTGGCGCGCTCCACGGTGGTCACCCGGGCCCTTGTCATCAGCCTGGGCCCCACCATCGTCCAGCTTCTCTACGTCTTCCCCACCCGGTTGCACGCCGGCTTCCTGGGCCTTAATTTGGGCAGCCTGACCCCCCTGGTGGTGGTGGTGCTGAATGCCGTGTGGGGGTTGGCTGCGGTGCTGTGGTTGCGCAGCAGCGATCGCAGCCTCTGAGCGTTGTTTCCCGGAAATGGGGCGGTCGAGGCCCATGGGCCTCCCGCGGTCACGAAAGGAGCCACCGCCCATGACGATCCAGGAGGGCCGAAGCGCCCCCCCGTTCAGCCTCCCCGACCACACCGGGCGCCCGGTGGCGCTGGCCGCGCTTCCGGGGGAAGCGGCACCGTGAGAACCTTCCGGCACCGTGGCCGGCGGCAGGGCCGCCGGATGCTGGGCACGATCCTGGCGGCGGCGATCCTGGCCGGCGCGGCAAGTACGGCCCGGGGGGACTTCTGCGGCTACACCACCGACGGGCACCTCGCCGTCTGGAGGGACCAACAGCAGGTGGCCCGCTTCCGCATCGCCCGGGTCGACACCCCGGAAGGGCGCACCCGGGGGCTGATGCACTGCCCGCGGCTGCCCGCCGGGGAGGGGCTGCTGTTCGTCTACCCCCAGGAAGGCCCGCGCTCCTTCTGGATGAAGGACACCCCCGTGGAACTGGGACTGGTGTTCATCGGGGACGACCTGCGGATCGTCAGCGTAATGCCCGGGCGGCCCTTTGCCCTGGACGCCATCCCGTCCGGCGAGCCGGCCCGCCTGGTGCTGGAGGTCAACGCCCTCGAAAGCCAGGGCCTGGCCCCCGGGGATCGGGTCCGCCTGGAGCCCTGACAGCGGGCCAATGGAGTCCCATGCACATCTACACGCTGGACAAGTGGAAGCACACCCACCGGTTCCACCACGGCAGCCGGGAGAACGAAAAGCAGACCCATCGGGTGATCGGCCTCACCCTGGCCATGATGGTGGCCGAGATCGCGGCGGGCATCAGCTTCGGGTCCATGGCGCTGCTGGCGGACGGCTGGCACATGGGGACCCATGCCGCCGCCCTGGGAATCACCGCGTTGGCTTACTACCTGGCGCGGCGCCACGCCGACAACCCCCTTTACAGCTTCGGCACCGGCAAGATCGGGATCCTGGGGGGCTACACCAGCGCCATCGTGCTGGCGCTGGTGGCGCTGCTGATGGGGGCGGAATCCCTGGCCCGGTTCCAACGCCCCGTGCCCATCCGCTTCGAGGAGGCGATCCTGGTGGCCGTGGCGGGGCTGGCGGTCAACCTGGTGAGCGCCTGGCTGCTGCAAGGCGCTCACGCGGTCGGGCATTCCCCGGAGGGGCACACCCACGGCCATCCGCACGGCGACCACAACCTCAAGGCGGCCTACCTCCACGTGCTGGCCGACGCCCTGACCTCGCTCCTGGCCATCGCCGCCCTGGTGACGGGCAAGTTCTTCGGCTGGAACTGGATGGACCCTGCCATGGGCCTGGTGGGCGCCGTGGTGATCCTGGGCTGGGCCTGGGGATTGATGGGGGAGACCAGCCGCATCCTGCTGGACCGCGATGTCAGCCTGGACCAGGTGGCGGCGATTTACCGCGCCATCGAGGCCGACAGCGACAACCGCGTGGCCGACCTGCACGTCTGGCGCATCGGTCCCGGCCGCCTGGCGGCCGTGGTCTCCGTGGTCACCCACTTCCCCAAGGCTCCCGCCCACTACAAGGAGTTGCTGCGCAATTTCGAGGAGTTGATGCACATCACCGTGGAGGTCCACACCTGCCAATCGGAACCGTGCCTGCCGCCGGCCTGAAACCACTTCGATTCCGGCTGAAGCACCTGGGAATCGCCGCCAAACACGGGCGCTAACAGGCTTGCCGCCCATCGGAAGAGAATTTGCCCCCATGACCGACCCCGCCCCGATCCGTGTCCAGAACTGGAACCAATTGCAGGATCTGCTGTTCGCCGATTCCTGGGACGCGGAGATCGACCGCTACCGCTCCCGGTGCGCCTTTCGCGGGCTCTCGGACGCCCGCTACCCCCTGGAGACCACCTTGACCCGGCTGGGGGGCGCCTTCGTGGAGTTGGAGCGGCATCTGCTGCGCAATTTCCGCAAGTACGCCCACCGCAACGTGGTGGAACGGGATTCGGTCTGGAACTGGCTGGCGGTGGCCCAGCACCACGGGCTGCCCACGCGCCTGATGGACTGGACCTACTCGCCCCTGGTGGCCATCCACTTCGCCCTCACCAACCTGGAAAACTATCACACCGACGGGGCCGTCTGGGCGGTCAACTATGTCCAGACGCACCAGCTGCTGCCGGATAAGCTGAAGCAGGGGCTGGCCCGGGAGGGGGCCAACGTCTTCACCGTGGAGATGCTGGCGGAGCTGGTACCCTCCCTCGCCGAGCTCCCCCGCATGGCCGCGCGTCCCTTCGTGATCTTCTTCGAACCGCCCTCCATCGACGACCGCATCGTCAACCAGTTCGCCTTCTTCTCCACCCTCTCGGAGCCCGCGGCGCGCATGGACCACTGGCTGGCCCGCAACCCCGCCATCTGGCGCAAGATCATCATCCCGGCGCATCTCAAGTGGGAGTTCCGTGACCGCCTCGACCAGGCCAACATCACCGAGCGCGTGCTCTTCCCGGGCCTGGACGGCCTGAGCAAGTGGCTCATGCGCCATTACACCGTCAAGACGCTGCATCACCCGAAACCGGCCCCTTAACGGGCTGTGGATAAACAAGCATCGGGCCGAAAAGCAAGGCGCGGCGCGATGCG
>DJGG01000067.1:7682-8235 GCA_002432195.1 Desulfobacteraceae bacterium UBA5852 | reverse complement strand
GGCGCAGGTTATCCACAGCCTGTTAACGCCCCGGCATGCTGGGGGGACGCGGCCGACAAGGAGGCACCATGCCCTATGTCAACATCAAGATCACCCGTGAAGGGGCCACCGCCGAGCAGAAGGCCCGGCTGATCGCCGGCGCCACCCGCCTGCTCCAGGAGGTCCTGGGCAAGAACCCCGCCACCACCGTGGTGGTGATCGAGGAAGTGGACACGGACAACTGGGGGATCGGAGGGGAGAGCATCACCGTACGCCGGCGCCGGGAGGCCGGTCCCTGACAGCGGGGATCCTTGGCCGGGGTCCTGAACCCATCGGCCGGCAGGGCCGAATCCAGAGGGTCGCTGTTAAGCGCATGGGGAGGTCTGGGCGTGTGCCGGCCAACGGGCTTGCGGGACACTGGCCCCGGGAAACGTGAAACCGGGGGAGCTCTCCGGCACGCCCTGGCCCCGGCGCGGCGCACCCCGGGTTGGCGCGACTAGAACCCATCGCAAAAAACGGATTTTGGGCCCCAGGTCAAGGCGGATGCGGATTTCAAACCGCAGACAACCGGCTG
>DJGG01000067.1:0-7624 GCA_002432195.1 Desulfobacteraceae bacterium UBA5852 | reverse complement strand
TTTTTTGAGATGGGTTCTAATCCAGTCCCGCCAGGCGCAGGCGCCGGTTGATGGCCAGGCGCTCCAGGGCCAGGCGCACGGCGTCCGCGCAAGGCGGATTCCCCGCCAGCAGCTCCCGCGCGTCTCCTTCCACCCGTTGCGCCTCGGATAGGCCCGCGGCCGGGATGAGGGCCCCCAGGACGCGCTCGAAGAGCAAGGGATGGAAGCCCCCCAGACGCGACCGGCTGCCCGCCAGCCATCCCCAGAGATGCGGGCCGGCGGACGGGTTGGCCGCCATGGCCACCAGCGCCACGTAGCCGATGCGCTCCGGCACCTCCCCCACGACAAACTCCCAGGCCTGGTGCAGGGCCTCGGGCGCCTGGAAGCTCCCCAGAGCCGCCAGCACCGCCAGGCGCTCATGCTCGCTGGCGGCCTGCCGGAAGCGCCCCACCAGGGGGTCCAGAAACCTCAGCCCCTCAAGCCAGGCCCCGGCCTGCAGCAGGCCTTTGAGCAGATCGGGGTGGGGCGCCGCGCCGCCTTCCAGCGCGCGCAGCATCCCCCGCAGCCGCGTTCCCACCCCGGAGGCGTCATAGAGCACCGCCGGCCACAGGAGCTCATCCCGCAGACGCGCCGTCCCGTGGGGCTCGCCGGCCCGGGGATCCAGCCCGATGCGCCCCAGGATGGCCTCACTGAGCCGTCTTCCGGCCTCGGCCACGGCCGGCCGGTCCCGCTGGCCCAGCACGCGGTAGAGTTCCAGCACGTGCTGGGCCATCCCGGTAAGGGGAAGATCGGCGGTCTCCATCCCGCAGGTCCGCAGCCAGTCCAGGTAACGACCCGCGGGGACGGCGCCGGCCCGCACCAGGGCGAACAGATCCTCCTGCAGCCCCCAGCGGTCGGCGGGATCCAGGACGGTGTAATGGCGTCCCAAGGCCTCCAGGTCGACCGGCGGCGCGTAATGCGTCCGGAAGAAACCGGTGCGGCCGGCGTTCAACTGGTAGGCCGCCGCATCCCCCAAGGGCACGACGGCTTCCCGGTCGGTCAGGATGCGCGGGTGGGCCGTGGGCCGGCCCCGGGCGTCCAGGGTGCGCAGGCCCAGGGGTATGGGCCAGAGGGCCGACCGGTCCCCGGTTAGGTAGGCAAATCGGGCCTGGTGCAGGTGCAGCCAGGCGCCGTCGCGCCGGGCCGTGACCAGGGGGTAGCCGGCCTGCTCCACCCAGGGGCGCATCAAGTCCAGGGGCGATTCCGCCTCCGGGGCCTCGAAGGCCCGCCAGAAATCCCGACTCGAAGCGCAGCCGTAGGCGTGCCGGGCCAGAAAGCCCTGCAGCCCGCGGCGGAAGCGTTCCTCCCCCAGGTGCGCCCGGAACTGGCGCAGGAGGCTGCCGCCCTTGCTGTAGATGATGGGCGCCGTGCTGGAGTTGATCACCAGGTGCTCGCCCCCCGGGATCTCGATGGGGGTATCCACCCCCAGCCCATCGCGCTCCAGGGCGGGGGCGGTCTGGGAGAGCAGGAACTGGTCCCAGACCCCCCAGTCGGGGTGGTGGTGGTCCACGATGCCGTAGCCGAAATAGGTGGCGAAGCTCTCGTTGAGCCAGAGGTAGGTCCACTCGGCGGGGGTCACCAGGTTGCCGAACCACTGGTGGGTAATCTCGTGGGCCACGGTCTCCCGGATGCGCTCCCTTCCCGCCCGGGAAGTCCGGACGGGATCGTCCAGCAGGAGATTCTCCCGGAAGGTCATGGCTCCCCAGTTCTCCATGGCCCCGAAGGCGAAATCCGGCACCGCGATGAGGTCCAGCTTGGCCAGGGGATAGGCAATCCCGAAGTACCGCTCGCAGAAGGCCAGCGCCCGGGCGCCGAAGTCCAGGGCCGGCCCCGCCAGATGGACGTCACCGGGGCCGGTCACGGCCCGCAGGCGCGGGTCGGCCGCGTGGACCGCGGTTTCAAAGGATCCCACGGCCCAGAAGACCAGGTAGGTGGACATGACCGGGGTGCGGCCGAAACGGAGGCAGCGCCGGCCGTCGGCCAGGTCCGCGACCTCCACGAGGGGCCCGTTGGAGATCCCCTCCAGCCCCGGGCCCACCACCAATTGCACCTCGAAGGCGGCCTTGAAGCGCGGGTGATCCAGGCAGGGAAAGGCCCGCCGGGCATCGCTTTCCTGGAACTGGGTCACGGCCAGGGGGCGACGGTTTTTGCCGCGGCCATAGGCGCTACGGTAGAAACCGGCCATGCCGCCCCCGATGGCCCCGGCATAGGCGATGGTCAGCTCGAAGGGACCGGTCACGGCCTCGGGCCATTCCACCCGCAGGCTTTCGGCGCCCTCCGCCAGGGACCAGACCACCGGCGGCTGCCGGCCGCCGGCATCCAGACGGATGGCCTCGATCTCCAAGCCCACGGATTGCAGAACCACGCTGCGCGTGGGTTCCGCGGCCTCCAGGGCGATGCTTGCCCGGCCCCGGAAACGCGACAGGCCCGTCTCCGGCTCGATTCGCAGCCGGTAGCGGCGGGGGCGCACGGGAAAAGCCGGCAAGGGCATGGTTGGGCTCCTGGGGGTCCGGGATCGGTTGCGCGCTGCCGCGGCGGCCGGGCACCGGGGACTTACATCAGTTCGCGGATGTTGCGCAGGCGGACCAGCAGGCTGTAGAGATCCCGCTCGGCCCGGCCGAGGAAATCCTTCATGGAGGCCATCTCGTCGTGGTGAAAATCGGTGGCCACGGCGGCCAGTTTGACCTTCAGGGGCACATCGTTGACCACGTAGACGTGTTTGTGGAGTTCCCCGAGGATCCGCTTGCGCGCTATCTGGGCATCGCCGGCCATGGTCATGGGAAGCACCGCCACAAAGCGCCCCTTGTCCAGCTGGCCCACCATGTCCGGCTCCCGCACCACCCAGGCCAGCCGGCGCAGGACCGACTGGTTGATGGTTTTGGGATCGATGGCGCCCTTCACCGCCTTCTTGCGGGGAATCGCCCGCAGGATGGCGAAGGTCAGGGCCGAAAAGGGTGTCCCGTAGCGCTGGGCCCGGTGGACCTCCTTGTCGATGAAGTAGAGGATGCTGCTGCGGTTGAGCACCCCGCGCGGGAGGTCCTTCTTCTCGTGATGTTGTTGCCAGGCGAGCTTTCCCCGGGTCACCTCGCGATAGATCTCCTGGACGTTGTTTTCGTCCACCCCCCGGCGGCGCAGGGAGTAGCGGATTTCCTCGACGATGCGCGCAAAGTCCTCGCCGCCCTCGGAGGCCCCTTCCAGGGCCCCCAGCAGGGAGACCGGAGCGGCGCCCCGGCCGTCCGGCGTGGGCGCCTGGCGCTGGCTCCACTCGGCCTTGATCTTGCCCAGCATCTCGTCCAGGCGCTCCTTGAGGCGGGCTTCCACCCCCGCCAGCAGGTCGTCACCCATGGCGCGGCCCCGGAGGCGCTGGAAAATCTCCTGGTGCACCCGCTGCACCACGCTCCGGGCGTGATCGTCCCCCTTGAAACCCTCGGCAGCCAGCTGCTCCATGGCCAGGGGGGGACCCAGGCGTTCCAGGTAGTTCACCAGGAGGTCGCTCAGCACGTGCTCGTCGCCGGTGGCCCGCCGCATCTCGGCCGCCAGGAAAATGAGTTCCGCGGCCATCTGCGGCCGGCTGACGACCTCGTCGACCAGTTCCTCGGCGTCCGCCCCGATGGATGCGGCGCTTTCCTGCAGCGCCTGCACCACGCCCTTGGTTTGCAGCTCGCGGCCCAGCTCGCTGGTCAGCGCCAGGTAATCCCCAGGGGGCATGCCCTCCTCGAGCAGCGCGGTCCGGAGGGCGGGCAACAACCGTTGGAGCTCCGCGGGGTCGGGCACCAGGCGGCGCAGGACCTGCGCCAGCCGCTGCACCGTGACCTCCCCCTTGCGGTACTCGGCCCGGATGAGCCGGATGAACACCCGATCGGTGAGGGTGTCGGCCCCCTGGCGGATCTGCTCCTCGTCCTCGTACAGGACGCCCACGGCCTTGTGGGCCTCGATGCCGTGGAGCAGCTTGCGCTTCATGTCGAAAACCGCCTCGGCCAGTTCTCCCAGGGTGGCGCCCTCGGCCCCCACCGACAGCTCCTCGGCTTCCTGCGCCAGGCGGTTGAGCTGCTTGACGATCACCGGCCCCGAGCGGACGTCGCCCCGGCCGCTTTCCCGGGCGGCGGCCAGGTCGGAGTCGATGAGCACCTTGCACGTCCCGCCGGGGTTGTCGATGACGTTGCGCAGGGTGAGCGCCTTTTCGAGCTCTTCCAGGATCATGCCGCCGGCCAGGATATCCATCGCGTTGGAGCCCGGGAGGCCGGCGGCTTCCGGCGCGGCGGCGGCCAACTGCTCCCGGGTCACCACGGTCTCGTCTTCGGTGACCTTGGCGAAGAAAACGTGGTTGATCCGGATGTGCTCGGCCCCGGCCCGCTGGAGGGCTTTTTTCATCATCTCGCCGCTGGCGTGGGTGGTGAGGTCGATGAAAATCCGGACGAATTCGGTGATCTCCGCGGCACCCACCCCGACGGTGAAAGACACCGACTGCACCGCGGCCTTCTTGAAGTGGGCGGCCATGCGGGCGGTGTTGATGCGCGGGTCGAACGGTTCCTCTTCGATGAAAAACTGCTCGCGGTTCATGATGATCACCAGGGGCGAGTGCGCCCGCAGGCCGGCGGCGAGGGCCTTGTGGAAATCGGCGATGGACTGCGTCGTGTACGGATGGTTGACCTGGTACATGGACGCCCGGTTGAACAGCAGGGAGAAGAGGCGGCTGAGCTTGTCCAGTTCGGATTTGTTAAGGGGTGTCCCTTCGGCCATCGTGGGCTCCGCGGTCAGTTCTGCATCCGCCTTTGGTAGGTTTGCAGATCCTCGATGAAGGCGCGACACGATGCGTAGCGTTCTTCCGGGCGGAAGGCCGTCGCCTTAAGGATAATGCGGTCCATGGTCTCGTCCAGAAGCGGATTGACCTCCGAGGGCCGCTTGGTGAAAATACCCTGCTGGCGCCGGAGCTTCAACTTCAGCAGGGCCACCTTGGAATCGAATTCGGGCAGCGGCAGGTCCGGGGATAGCATCTTGAAGAGCATGGTCCCGGCCGCATAGATGTCGCTGCGGCCGTCGATGCCCTGGCCCAGGACCTGCTCCGGCGGCATGTAGATGGGGGTTCCCTGGATCATGGGATGCTGTTCGTCTTCCCCGCGCAGGATCCGGGCCACACCGAAATCCGTGACCAGCGGGCGTTGCGTGTGCTTCTCGATGAGGATGTTGTCCGGCTTGATGTCCCGGTGCACGATGCCCTGCCGGTGGGCGTAATCGAGGGCGTCCAAGACCGGCACCATCACCCGCAGGGCTTCCTCCAGCGGTATGCAACGCCGGCTGGGCAGGATGCTCTTGCGCACCCGGTCGATCGCCCCGGACAGGGAATGCCCCTGCACCAGCTGCATGGTGAAATAGAGGAAGTCGTCCGTTTCGCCGACCTCGTAGATCGGAATGATGTTGGGGTGGGCCAGGATGGCGGCCGATTCGGCCTCCTGCTGGAACCGCCGGGCCGTGGCCGGGGTCAGAAGACTCTTGGGCAGGATCTTGAGGGCGATCTGGCGTTTGAGGGTCCGCTGGTAGGCCACGAAGACGATGGCCATGCCCCCACGGGCCAACTCCTTCAGGATGGTGGCCGTTCCCACGTCGGCGCCGATCAGGTGATCCACCTTGAGTTGGGCGATTGCATTCATCGGCAAATCTCCGGCCGCTGGAGGCCGCCGCCGGTTTTGGTCTGGCCGGATCCAGGCAAAAAACGGGCCATACGTAGCATCAGGTTCAAATTTACCCGCAATTTGAGGGCGTTACCTTGCGCCGGAGCATATTACAGTTCGCCCGGAAGGTCAATCGAAAGCCCGCCCCGCACCACCGGCCCGGCCCACGGGGCTTTGACAAGCCACCGCCGGGTCCTACCATGGCGCTAGCAGGCGGTGGATCAACTGCGCCTCCGGCCGGATTGTCCCCCCGACGGCGGGATTGCAAGCCTCGGGAAAATGCTCACAACCCTTAAAGGTGGCGTGGCTTTTCCCATCGGCCCATGCCATGCCTTTCGGCCCGATGCCGGTTCATCCGCAGCCTGCTGGGCGCCGCACGGGAAAACCGGACGGCGGCGTGCCCCACCACCACGGACCCGGTCGCGGTCCCCAGCCTGCCGACAGGAGCACCGCGCATGCCGCATGTCTTCCCGCGATGGGGGCTCTGCCTGGCCGTGCTTGCCGGCGCGTGGTCGCTGCTCGCCCTGGGCCAAGCCTCCGCTTCCGCCGACCTGGCGGCCGACCACCGCCTGCGGTTACGACTGCTGCCCGCCACCCAGCGCCTGGAAGGCGAGGACCACCTGAGCGTCCAGCCGGGTGGCGCCGCCACCCTCACGCTATTTCTCGGACCACAGGCGGTCATCCACGCGTTGGAAATCGGCGGCGCCTCCCGAACCGTACGGCGGTCCGGCGGGCATCTGGCCGTGGACCTGGCGCCCGCCGAACGGCACGGCACGCTGACCCTGCGCCTGGCTTATGCGGCCCGCTTCGACGACCCGGTACCGGTCCAGCCGGTGAACACCGACAACCCCGGTTACGGCGTCACCGGAACCATCTCCCCGGAAGGCGTCCTGCTGCTGGGGGGCGCCGGCTGGTACCCCTCCCTGGCCGGGGCCCGGGAAACCCTCACGCTGGAAGTGGAAGCACCGGCCGGCATGCTGGCGGTGACGGGCGGTCGCTCCCTCGGGACGGTCACCACCCTTTCGGCCACCGTCAGCCGCTGGCAGGTGGCGCGCGCCGTGGAACCGCTCGCGCTGGCGGCCGGCCCCTTCGAGGTGACCCGGCGCCGGGCCGGAAAGGTGAAGGTGTCCACCTACCTGCTCCCCGCCAGCCGCCACCTGGCCGCCGGCTACCTGGAGGCCTCCACGCGCTTCCTGGCCTTATACGAAAATCTCTTCGGCCCCTATGCCTTCCCCCAGTTCGCCGTGGTGGAGAATTTCTTCCCCACGGGCTACGGCTTCCCCTCCTTCACCCTGCTGGGGACCCGAGTGCTCCGGCTGCCTTTCATCATCGGCACCAGCCTGGGGCACGAAATCGCCCACTGCTGGTGGGGCAACGGCGTCCTGGTGGCGGAGGCGGGCGGCAACTGGAGCGAGGGGCTGACCAGCTACGTGGCGGAGCACCTCTACGAGGAGCGACACTCGCCGGCCGCGGCCCGGGATCACCGGCGCCAGTACCTGCGCAACTACGCGGATCTGGTTTCCGGCGGCGAGGAGTTCGCGCTGGATCGTTTCCAGAGCCGCACCGACCCCCTGACCAAGGCCATCGGCTACGACAAGGGCGCCATGGTTTTCCACATGCTGCGTCGGCGGGTGGGCGACGCCGTCTTCTGGGCGGGCTTGCGCCGTCTCTACGCCGCGCGCCTTTTCGCCCCCACGGGGTGGGCCCATATCCAGGAGGTCTTCGAGGCCCAAAGCGGAGAAGACCTGGAGAACTTCTTCCGCCAATGGGTCGCCCGCCCCGGGGCCCCCCGCCTGGCCCTGGAGGAGGTCGCGCTGCGGCCCGCGGCGGAGGGCTTCCGCCTTACGGGCGCCGTGGTGCAGGCGGAACCCGCCTATGCCCTGGACCTGCGCCTGGCGATCCACGGTCCGGCAGGGGAAATCGAGCACAGCCTGGCC
>DJGG01000271.1:16074-16279 GCA_002432195.1 Desulfobacteraceae bacterium UBA5852 | reverse complement strand
AGGGCGGCGGGGCCCGAGGCCCGGGCCTCGGCCTGGAGGCGGCGGCGCACCGCGGGGTCGGGTCGGTCCCCCGGGAACAGGCCGTGGATCAGGGCCTTGATGTAGAGCCCCGTTCCCCCCACGACGAAGGGGGTGCGCCCCTCTGCCGCCAGCCGGGTCGCGACCTCGCCGGCCAGGCGGGCGTAGCGCTGGGCGTCGAAGGGCT
>DJGG01000271.1:0-16054 GCA_002432195.1 Desulfobacteraceae bacterium UBA5852 | reverse complement strand
GGGCTCGTCGGCGGCGGCCACGTCGATGAGGTGGTGGGCCACCTGGGCCTGTTCGGCGGCCGTGGGCTTGGCGCTGCCGATGTCCAGGCCGCGGTAGACCTGCAGGGAGTCGGCGCCGATGATCTCCCCCGCGAAGCGCCGGGCCAGGGCGATGGCCGCGGAGGTCTTGCCGACCCCCGTGGGGCCGCAGATCACCACGATGCGCGGGGGGGGCGGCGGAAAAGGCTCCATGGGGGCCACCATACCCAAGGAGTCCCGGCCCGGGCAATAGAAAAGACGGGGGAGGCGCAGGCCCCGGCAACCCCCGCGGCCCCGCGGCGGGCGGCGTTTTTCGTATTGACATCGGAAACCCGATGCTATAGGTAGACCGGAATCAAGTACGGCTCGCGATGGAGGATAAACGGCTGTAAGCCGACCATATTTCTATCAAAAGGAGGGTATGATTAATGGCCACGATTGATTTCCAGGGAAAAAGTTTCGCCGTTGACGAAGACGGATTCATTCAAAATTACGAAGATGGCAAGTGCGAAGAGTGGATCCAGTATGTCAAGGCCCAGGAGGGCATCGAGGAGCTGAGCGAAGAACACCGCAAGGTGATCCAGGTGCTCCAGGAATACTACGAGAAGAACGGCATTGCCCCCATGGTGCGCGTGCTCTCCAAGGTCACCGGCTTCAAGCTGAAGCACATCTACGAGCTGTTTCCCTCCGGACCGGGCAAGGGAGCCTGCAAGATGGCCGGCCTGCNNCCTGCCACAAGGCCCTGCCCACGCGGCAGGGCCTTTTGTTTGCCGGAGGGGCCGCCCCGTGATGCTCCATCTCCAGACCCAGGCCCGCACGGAGTTGATCGACATCACCGCCCGGGTGCAGGAAGCCTTGGACGCCAGTGGGCTTTCCGAGGGGCTCTGCCTGGTTTTCGTGCCCCATACCACCGCCGCGGTGACCATCAACGAAAACGCCGATCCCACGGTGGGCGGGGACATTCTCAAGGTGCTCAACCAGGTCATTCCCTGGGATGCCGGCTACCGCCACCAGGAGGGCAACTCGGCCGCCCACATCAAGGCGACCCTCGTGGGGGCCTCCCAGTGGGTGGCGGTGGAAGGCGGGCGCCTGCAGCTGGGCACCTGGCAGGGGATCTTCTTCTGCGAGTTCGATGGACCCCGGCGCCGCAGCGTGCGGCTCCTCTTCCGCTGATGGCGGCCGTCCGGCGCCCCGCCGCCATCCCACGGGAACCGTTTCCATGCATGCCGAGCCACCACCGCCCCTGGACGACACGGACCGCCGCCTGCTCAACCGGATCCAGTCTAACTTTCCCATCACCCCCCGGCCCTACGACGACATCGGCCGGGAGATGGGCCTCAGTGAAGCGGACGTCCTGGCACGGGTCGCGCGCCTGCGGGCCGACGGCATCATCCGCCGCATCGGGGGCAATTTCTCCCCCGACAAGCTCGGCTTCGTGAGCACGCTTTGTGCCGCCGAGGTGCCGGCGGCGGAGGTGGAGCGCTTCGCCCGGGCCGTCAACCGCTACTCCGGGGTGACCCACAACTACCTGCGGGATCATCACCGCTTCAACGTCTGGTTCACCGTTATCGCCCCCTCCATGGAAGAGATCGCGAGCCATCTGGCGGCCATCCGGGAGGAGACCGGAGTGGAGCGGATTCTCGACCTTCCCGCCACCCGGGTTTTCAAGATCTGGGCCAAATTCGACGTCTGAAACGCCACGACGGCTGTGGATGCGCTGTGCCCCGGGCCGACCGGCGGCCTTGGGGCCGATGGCGCCGCGCAGCGACGGCCACCCGCGCCGGGGGGTCCCCATGGACGACATCCGCATCGCCGCCGTTATCATGCGATCCCCCCTGGGGGCCCTGGAGGCCAACCTGGAACGCACGGACCACTGGGCCGCGGAAGCCGTCCGGCGGGGGGCCCGCATCGTCTGCTTCCCGGAGCTGCACCTCTCGGGCTACACCACCCGTCCGGCCATGCGTCAATGGGCGCAACCCATCCCCGGCCCGGCCAGCCGCCGCCTGCAGGCCATCGCCCGCCGGCACGACGCGTGGCTTCTGGCCGGCCTGGCCGAGGAGGACGCGGACGGCCGTCTTTGCGCCGCCCACCTGGTGGTGCCCCCCGCGGGGGAGCCGCTGGTCTACCGCAAGCTGCACACGGCCCCCCCCGAGAAGGGGCTGTTCCATCCGGGAGACGCCGTGCCCCTCTTCCGCCGGGAGGGCGTGCGCTTCGGCATCCAGCTATGCTACGACGCCCACTTTCCGGAACTCACCACCCGCATGGCCCTGGCGGGGGCCGACGTGGTCTTCTACCCCCACGCCTCCCCCCGGGGGGCGCCCCAGGCCAAGCTCCAGTCCTGGACGCGCCACCTGCCGGCCCGGGCCTTCGACAACGGCATCTTCGTGGTGGCCTGCAACCAGGCCGGGGACAACGGCGCCGGTCTGGCTTTTCCGGGGGTGGGAGCCTGCTGGGGGCCGGACGGTGGCTTGCTGGCCAGTGCCCTGAGCGGCGGGGAGGACCTGCTGGTGGTGGACCTCAAGGGGGCGGACCTGGCCCGGGTGCGGGAGCACCCCATGCGCTACTTCCTGCCCCACCGCCGGCCGGGGGTCTATTACCCCGGGAATCCCCGGGACTAAGCGGTCACGGTCATCCATACGGTGGCATTCGCTGGCCCATGCCTCCCGGCACGGCGGCGTTGCCCGGCGCGCGCAGCCAGGTATGTGCGCTTCCCGCATTTCAATCTCCCTGGGGCCCCCACGTCCCCCCCCAAGTCACCTCACGCGCCTGAGGCGGCGGCCCGTTTCGAGCCGCAGGCCGAAATCCGGCAGGATGCGCTCCAGTGCACGGCCCAGGAGAAAGTCGAGATGTTCGGGCCGGGTGCGCCCGGTTTCCACGAGGGTCTCCCGCAGGGCCTGATCATAGGCCAGCATGCGGCCGATGGCCTCCACGGCCGCCGGATCGCGCTCCAGCCCGTCCGCCAGTCTCCGGAGGCGGGTGATATCGCAGCGCTCCGCGTGCTCCGCCAGAAGGTCCCAAAGCCCTGCCTGGGCGCCCAGGAGATCCCGGCGGGTGAGGCGCGGGCGGGTGTAGAGGGCCGCCAGGGCCTCCGGGGCCCAGCACTGGAGCGCGCGGCACTGGGAAGGCCGGTGGGGGTGGATGCGGCAGCCGAGCGTCTCGTCGTGGAACACGCAGTGCCAGTCGGCCTCCGTGCGCCCCCGGAGCTTGATGGCTTCCCCGGGGTTGGGGGCGGTGCGGCCGGTCACGGGGTCGTAGACGGTTTCGCCGGGCCGAAGGGTCACTAGGGTGTCGGCCGGCAGGTGCCCCGCCGCCACCAGGTCCCGGTCGGGCAGGTGCAGGATGGGGCCGCCCTTGCGGCAGCAGGTGCCGCAGTGCCGGCACCCGGGGGTCGGGCTGTGGGGTGAAGGGGCGCGCATGGCGTGTCCATAGCAGACATCCCCGGCGCTTGTCATGCCCGGGCCGGGGGAGAAAGCGCGAAAAAAGCCCCCGGGCACGGGTCGTGCCAGGGGGCTTGTCGGGCTGGGGCTATCCACAGGCGGCTATACGCCGCTTCAGGCCTCGGGTTTGACGCCCGCCCGGCCGTCATCGCAGGGGTCGCCGTTGCCGGGGCGGGTGTGCTCGGCCGTTCCCGAAAGGGTGCAGACCGGGTCGCCGGCCGCCCGGGAATCCGGCAGGGGCGCGGGCTCCACGGACGGCGCCGCGTAGACCGTGTCGGCCTGGCGTTTGAAGGTCCGGTAGCGCTCCAGGATCTCCTGCTCCAGGCGGGCCGAAAGCGTGGCGGCCTCCTCGGGGAAGGTCTTCTGCAGGGACGCGTAGCGCACTTCCCCGGCCAGGAAATCCCGCAGGGAGCCGTCGGGTTCCTTGGAATCCAGGACGAAGGGATTCTTGCCCTCGGCCTTGAGGGTGGGGTTGAAGCGGTAGAGGGGCCAGTAGCCGCTGGCCACCGCCAGGGCGGTCTCCGCCTGGCTCTTGCCCATGCCGCGCTTGATGCCGTGGTTGATGCAGGGGGCGTAGGCCATGATGAGGGACGGCCCGTCGTAGGCCTCGGCTTCGCTGACGGCCTTCAGGAGCTGCTGCTTGTTGGCCCCCATGCCCACGCTGGCCACGTAGACGTAACCGTAGGTCATGGCCATGGCGCCCAGGTCTTTCTTGGCGGTCTTCTTGCCGGAGGCCGCGAACTTGGCCACCGAACCCGTGGGGGTGGCCTTGGAGGACTGGCCGCCGGTGTTGGAGTAGACCTCGGTGTCGTAGATCATGATGTTGATGTCTTCGCCGGAGGCCATCACGTGGTCCAGGCCGCCGTAGGCGATGTCGTAGGCGGCCCCGTCGCCCAGGAAGACCCAGTAGGACTTCTTGGTGAACAGCGGCGCGAGGTCGAGGATTTCCGCCAGGAGGGGGCTGCCGGTGTGCTTGGGCAGCAGGGCCTTCAGCTTGTCGCCGTAGGCCCGGGAGCCCTCGGGGTCCTGCATGCCCTCCAGCCAGCCGGTCAGCGCTTCCTTGACGTCCGGCGCGATCTCCGTGGCCAGGGCCTTGCGGGCCAGCGCGGCCAGGTTGCGGCGCTGGTGGAGGGCGCCCAGGAACATGCCGTAGGTGAACTCGGCCGGGTCTTCGAAAAGCGAGTTGCCCCAGGTGGGGCCGTGGCCGTCCGCGTTGACGCAGTAGGGGATGGCCGGCGCCGAGCCGCCCCAGATGGAGGAGCAGCCCGTGGCGTTGCCGATGATCATGCGTTCACCGAAGAGCTGGGTGAGCAGCTTGGCGTAGGGCGTTTCGCCGCAGCCCGCGCAGGCCCCGGAGAACTCCAGCAGGGGCTGGACGAATTGGCTCCCCTTGAGGGTGTTGCGCTTCATCAGCTGGCCCCGCGGCGGCAGGGTGACGGCGTACTGCTGGTTGGGGACCTGCTCCGGGGTCTGGGTTTCCAGGGGCTTCATCACCAGGGCGGACTGCTTGGCCGGGCAGATGTCCGCGCAGTTGCCGCAGCCCATGCAGTCCAGGGGAAAGACCTGCATGCGGAACTGGTAGCCCTTGAGCTCCTTGCCAAGGGCTTTCTTGCTGGCGAAGCTCGCCGGTGCCGCGGCCGCCTCGGCCTCGGTGAGGAGGTAGGGGCGGATGGCCGCGTGGGGGCAGACCATGGAGCACTGGTTGCACTGGATGCAGTTGTCCATGATCCACTCGGGCGCCAGGATGGCCACCCCGCGCTTCTCGTATCGGGAGGTGGCCACGGGGAAGATGCCGTCGGGGCTGAAGGCGCTCACCGGCAGCTGGTCCCCCCGCTGGGCGTTCATGGGGATCATGACGTTCTTGACGAAGTCCGGCAGGGACTCCCCGGCGTCGGGGGCTTCCACCGCCTGGGCCCAGGCCGCCGGATAGGCCACCTCCTGGAGGTGGTTCAGGGTGCGGTCCACGGCGTCCCAGTTCATCTGAATGATCTTCTCGCCCTTCTTGCCGAACATCTTCTTGATTTCGTTCTTGAGGTAGCCGATGGCCTCGTCCACCGGGAGCACGTTGGCCAGCTTGAAGAAGGCCGTCTGCATGATCATGTTGATGCGCCCGCCCAGGCCCACTTCCTGGGCGATCTTGACCGCGTCGATGTTGTAGAACTTGAGCTTCCGGGTGGCGATGGTGCGCCGCATGGCCGCCGGAAGCTTCTCCTCCATCTCCGCCAGGCTCCAGGGGGAGTTGAGCACGAAGGTGCCCCCGGCCTTGATCCCCGCGAGCACGTCGTAGACGTTGACGTAGTTGTCCTTGTGGCAGGCCACGTAGTCGGCATGGTCGATGAGGTAGGTGGACTGGATCGGCTTCTTGCCGAAGCGCAGGTGCGAGATGGTGACCCCGCCGGATTTCTTGGAATCGTAGGCGAAGTAGGCCTGGGCGTACATGTCGGTGTTGTTGCCGATGATCTTGATGGCGCTCTTGTTGGCGCCCACCGTGCCGTCGGCCCCCAGGCCCCAGAACTTGCAGGCCACCGTGCCCTCGGGGGCCGTGGTGTAGGCCGGGTCCACGGGCAGGGAGGTCTGGGTGACGTCGTCCACGATGCCCACGGTGAAGTGGTTCTTGGGGGTGGCCGAGGCCATGTTGTCCAGGACGGCCTTCACCATGGCCGGGTTGAACTCCTTGGAGCCCAGACCGTAGCGCCCTCCCAGGATCTTGGGGACCTGCCCCTTTTCCATGAAGGCCGTGCAGATGTCGAGATAGAGGGGGTCGCCCAGGGCCCCGGGCTCCTTGGTGCGGTCGAGCACGGTGAGGCGCTGGACCGTGGGCGGGAGCACCGCGAAGAAATACTCGGGGGCGAAGGGCCGGTAGAGGCGCACCTTCACCAGGCCGACCTTGGCGCCCCCGGCCACCTGGCGCTGGATTACCTCTTCCACGGTTTCGCAGGACGACCCCATGGCGACGATCACGTCCCGGGCTTCGGGGTGCCCCACGTAGTCGAAGGGGTGATAGGGGCGGCCGGTGAGGGTGCTGACCTGCTGCATGATGTGGGCCACGACGCCCGGGGTCTTGAGGTAGTAAGGGTTGGCGCGCTCGCGCCCCTGGAAATAGACATCCGGGTTCTGGGCCGTGCCCCGCAGTTCGGGGCGCTCGGGGTTGGCGCCCCGGGCCCGAAAGGCCTTCAGGGTCTCGCGGTTCACGAGCTTGGCCATGTCGTCGTAGGCGATGGCTTCGATCTTCTGGATCTCGTGGGAGGTGCGGAAGCCGTCGAAGAAGTGGACGAAGGGAACGCTGGCCTCGAGGGCCGCCAGGTGCGCCACCAGGGCGAGATCCATGGCTTCCTGGACCGAGGCCGAGGCCAGCAGGGCAAACCCGGTCTGGCGCACCGCCATGACGTCCTGGTGGTCGCCGAAGATGGACAGGGCATGGGCGGCCACGGCCCGGGCGGTGACATGGAACACCGCCGGCAACAGCTCGCCGGCGATCTTGTACATGTTGGGGATCATCAGCAGCAGGCCCTGGGAGGCCGTGAAGGTGGTCGTCAGGGCCCCGGCGGCCAGCGACCCGTGCACCGCGGCGGCGGCCCCGGCCTCGGACTGCAGCTGCCGGACCGTCATGGCCTGGCCGAAGATGTTGCGGCGTCCGTTGGCGGCCCACTCGTCCGCGATTTCGCCGATGGGGGAGGAGGGCGTGATGGGGTAGATAGCGGAGACGTCGCTCAAGGCGTAGGCCACATGCGCGGCGGCCGTGTTTCCGTCGATCGTCATCATCTGTTTAGCCATGAAAATAGCTCCTTTGGTATTGAAGTATTTCCTAAGGCCCCGGCGGGCGCGGGCGGGACGGGACCACGGAGAGGCGATTGAACAAAGATCAATTTCTTATTCGAATCCACCCGGTTTGTAAAGGTAAACGTGATCGCCCGGAAGCGCCGTTTATCCGTCTCAACGGGCCGCCCCCGGAGAAACAAGCACCGGGCCGAAGGCCAAGGCGCGGCCGGAAGCGAAAAGCGGAGCAACCCTGTGGGTTGTGAGCAGTTTCGCGATGGTCGCAACGCAGGCCTTCGGCCTGGTGCGCCGTTTATCCGGGGGCGGCTAGCGCAGGCGCTCCGCCAGGGCCTCGGCCAGATGCAGCACCCGCAGGCCCATTCCCCGGTGCCGGGCCCCGCCCCGCAGCTGCATGACGCAGCCCGGGCACTCGGTGATCAGGACCTCGGCCCCGGTGGCCTCCACGTCGGCCAGTTTGCGGGCCAGGATCTGGGAGGAGACCTGGGGGAATTTCCCCGAGTAGGTCCCCCCGAAGCCGCAGCAGGTCTCCTCCTCGGAGGCCGCCACGAAGTCGAACCCCCCCCGGGCGATCAGGTCCTTGGGCGCCTGGCGCACGCCCAGTCCCCGGCAGAGGTGGCAGGGGGCGTGGTAGGTGGCCCGGGGCCCGCCGGCCTGGAAGGCCTCGGCGGGGATCTCCAGGACCTCGGCGGCGAACTGGGAGAAGGGCATCACCCGGGCGGCAAAATCCCGGGCCCGCCCGGCCAGGGCCGGGTCGTCCGCGAGCAGGCGGGGATAGGCGTTCTTCAGGTGGGAGGCGCAGGAGGCGCAAAGGGTCAGGATCACGTCGCAGCCGTCCGGGTCCACGGCCTGAACGTTCCGGGCCGCCACCCGCCGGGCGGCATCGTTCTCCCCCATCATCTGCACCGGCAGGCCGCAGCAGGACTGACCGTCGGGAAACTCCAGGCCCACCTGGGCGCCGGCCAGGAGGCCCACGGCGGCTTCCAACTGCTCGGGATAGACGAAGTCCTGGACGCAGCCCGCGAACAGGGCGGCCCGTAAGCGGGGATGCGCCACGCTGGGCCGCAGGGCCGGCCAGCGGTCCCGGAAGGGGCGCGCGGCGATGGCCGGCAGGGCCCGGAAGTCGTGCTGCCGGGCGAAGAGCATGGGCAGGTGGCGCAGGTAGGCCGTGCCCCCGGTGACCGGTTTCTGGGCCGCCCGCGCCGCGCGCAGCAGGCCGTGGAAGAGCTTGCGGTTCTCCAGCACCAGGCTCAGCAGGCGGTTGGGCAGGGGGTGGCCTTCCTCCGTCTGGATGCGGGCGTGGATCTCCTTGATGAGGTACGGCAGGTCGATGCCCGCCGCGCAGACGGCCTTGCAGGCCCCGCAGTTGATGCAGTTCTGCACCAGGTTGCGGGCGTTGTCGCGCCCGTGGAAGAAGTAGGTCACGATGAGCCCGATGGCCCCGATGTAGATGTGCCCGTACTGGTGGCCTCCCACCATGCGGTAGACCGGGCAGACGTTGGCGCAGGCCCCGCAGCGCACGCAGCGCAGCACCTGGCGGAAGGTGGGGTCGCGGGCGAGCTCCCGGCGGCCGTTGTCCAGGAAGATCACGTGCATCTGGCGCTCGCCGGCCGGCGTGCCCTCCCAGGGGCTGGGGCCCGTGATCCAGGTGACGTAGGAGGTGATGGCCTGGCCGGTGGCGTTGCGGGGCAGGGCCCGGTTGACGCGCAGGGCGTCGTGGAGCGTGGGGGTGAGCTTCTCCAGCCCCACGAGGGCCACGTGGACCCGGGGCAGGGTGGTCACCAGGCGGGCGTTGCCCTCGTTGGTGGTGAGCCCCAGGGTGGCGGTGTCGGCGATGGCGAAGTTGGCCCCCGTGATGCCCATGTCGGCTTCCACGTACTTCCGGCGCAGCTCCCGGCGGGCCACCTTCACCAGGCGCTCGATGTCCGGGTCCTGGGGGCTTCCGGTGACCTCGCCGAAGAGGTCGGCCACCTGGTGGCGGGAGAGGTGGATGGCCGGCATCACCATATGGGAGGGCCCCTCGTGGCGCAGCTGGATGATCCACTCCCCCAGGTCGGTCTCGGTGACTTCCAGGCCCGCGGCTTCCAGGTGGTGGTTGAGAAGGGTCTCCTCGGCGGTCATGGACTTGGACTTGACGATCCGGCGGCAGCCCGTCTCCCGGGCGATCTCGGCCACCAGGCGGTTGGCCGCGTTCGCGTCGGCGGCCAGGTGGACGTGGATGCCGCGGGCCGCGGCGTTGTCCCGGAACTGGTGGTAAAGGTCGTCCAGGCAGTCGATGGCGGCATCCTTGGCCGCGGCGATCTCGGCCACCAGGGCTTCCACGTCGATGCCCTGGAAGGCCTTGGCCCGGCCGGCGGGGTAGGCCACGGCGAACTTGTCCAGGGTGCCGCGCAGGAATCCGTTGTCCAGGGCTTCCTGAAGCTGCCGCTTGTACTCCTTGAGGCTCTTGGCGGTTTGCATCACTTGTCCTCCCAGACCAGGATGTGGAGCTCCAGCGGGCCGTGGACGCCCAAGGCCAGCACGCGTTCGATGTCGGCCGTGCGGCTGGCCCCGGTGATGAAAGCGGTGTAGTTGGGGGCGCGGCCCATCAGGGCGCCAAGCTCCGCCTCCAGGTCGTAGGCCGTGGCCCGCAGCCGCGAAAGGGGCAGCAGGGCCACGTGGATTTCGCTGATCATCGTGGCCAGGCGCAGCTGCTCGCTGCTGGAGTCGATCACCAGGGTGCCGGTGTCGGCGATGCCGTAGTCCGCATAGGTCAGGCCGATGTCGATGCCCGCCAGGTGCTCCCGCAGGGGGCGGTCCGTGAGGTGGATGCCGCGCGCGGCGCACAGGCGGCCCAGGGCCTCCCCCTCGGCGGGGGGCAGCCCGGGAGCCGCGATGACCTTCTGCGGCTTGAGGTCGCAGAGCTCCCGGGCCTTCGGCGAGAGGGCCTCGCCGCAGCCGGCGATGAGCAGTTGGCAGGCCTCCTTGCCGTGGCACAGCTCCACGGTGTAGGCCAAGGCCTCCTGGGGCGAGGCCACGGTGCGGACGACGGCGGAGACGGCCTCCGCCTTGGCCTGGAACAGTTGCCGCATGTCGTGGGTCGAGGTCATCCTGAGGGTCTCCCGTGCACGGCTTGGCGGTGATCCTGCCGAGGGCGCCGCTGGGGGGCGCTCATTGGCCGGCGGCCAGCAGGAGGCTGACCGCGTCACGGTAACCGAAGCCGTATATGGCGATCAAGCCGATAATGCCCACCAGGCAGCAGTAGTACACGGTGGGAATGATCGTGCGCCGCAGGGTGATGCCCTCCTGCCCCAAAAGGCCCACCGTGGCCGAGGCGGCCACGACGTTGTGGATGCAGAACATGTTGCCGGCCGCCGCACCCACGGCCTGGAGGGCGACCACCAGGGAGCCGGGGATCAGCAGGTTCTGGGCCACACCGTTCTGGAAAAGGCTGAACATCAGGTTGCTCACCGTGTTGCTTCCGGCGATGAAGGCCCCCAGGGCGCCGATGAAGGGGGCGAAGAAAGGCCAGACGTGGCCCACGTTGGCGGCCACCCACTGGGCCATGGCCAGGGGCATGCTGGCGTAGCCGCCGGCATTGACGCCGGAGTTGATGTAGACCCGGACCATGGGGATGGTGAACAGCAGGACGAACCCGGCCCCCAGCAGGATGGCGCCGGATTCCCGGACGGCCTTGCCCAGCTCGCTGCCGGTCATGTGGTGCAGGAAGAAGGTGACCAGCACCACGAAGACGAGGATGGAGCCGGGCAGGTAGAGGGGCTCGAGGGAGCCGCCGATGCCCGTGCCGAAGATGTTGCTCCAGCCCAGGGTGACGCTTTTGAGCCAGGCCTCCAGGGGCAGTTGGCGCAGCCGGGTGAGCACCAGGACGACGGCCACGAGCACATAGGGCGCCCAGGCCATGGCCAGGTTCATGGGGCGCTTGGCCGTGAGCGCTTCCAGCTTGATCTCCAGCCGGCTGGTCCAGTTCGGCCCCCATTCCGCGCGGGGGGGGAAGTCCCAGGTGTCCTTGGGGACCAGGAACCCCTTCTTGGCCGCCAGGGACATGACGGCCAGGCCGATCAAGGCGCCCACGAGGGAAGGGAACTCGGGGCCCAGGAAGATTCCCGTGAGCGCATAGGGCACCGTGAAGGCCAGGCCCCCCAGGATGGCGAAGGGGGTGATGGAAAGGCCCTCGGACCAGGACTTGTGGCGCCCGAAGAAGCGCGTCATCATGACGGTCATGAACAGGGGGATGAAGGTCCCGGCGATGGCGTGCATGGCCGCGCTCTGCGCCGTGATGAGCATCAGGTACTGGTGGAAGTCCGTGCCCGCCCGGGCGAGCTGGGCGGTGAGCTCCGGGTTTTCCAGCCCGCCCCGGACCCCGATCAGGATGGGGGTTCCCACGGCGCCGAAGGTGACCGGCGTGCTCTGGATCATCATGCCGATCATGACGGCGCATAGGGCCGGGAAGCCCACGGCCACCATGAGCGGGGCGGCGATGGCGGCGGGGGTGCCGAAACCCGAGGCCCCCTCGATGAAGGCGCCGAAGAGCCAGGCGATCAGCACCAGCTGCACCCGGCGGTCCGTGCTGATGCTGGAGAACCCGGAACGGATGGCGGTGATGGCGCCGGAGTGCTTGAGGGTGTTGAGCAGCAGGATGGCCCCGAAAATGATGAACAGGATGCTGGCGGTGATGAACAGGCCCTGGATCGTGGAGGCGGCCACGCGCACGGGATCCACTTTCCAGAAGGTGACCGCGATGGCCACGGCCACGATGTAGCAGATGGGCATGGCCCGCTTGGCCGGCCAGCGAAAGCCCACCAGAAGCACGGCGGCGGCCAGGATGGGCATGACCGCCAGGAACGATTGCAGACCCAGGCTCATGGGTTTCCTCCTTATGGGGTACGGCGCGACGGTGATGAAGGTCTAGGGAAGCGCCCCGCGGCCACGGCGGAACGGCCACGGTGATTGGTAATACCAAGAACCTATTCGATGCGTTCCATCCCTGTCAACAGGAAATTAAAAATGGCTTGATTTGCTTTTTTGTGTCTGATATTGGTGATACAGGCGGTCCTGGCCTGGTTGCCGGACGATGCGCCGGGGAACCGGATGGCCGTTTAAATGGTAGTACCAAAAAACAATAAAGACATATCTCAATTCGGGAGGCTTATGAGCCACAAGACCGTGGTGCGGGAACTGCAGGGCATCGTGGGGGACGCGAACGTCCTCACGGAGAAGGCCGACCTGGTGACCTACGCTTACGATGCCGCCGTCCTCGACCAGGTGGTGCCGGGCATCGTCGTGCGTCCCACCACCAGCGAAGCCCTGGGCCGCGTGGTGGGCCTGTGCAACGAGAACCGCCTGCCCCTCACCGTGCGCGGGGCCGGCAGCAACTTGAGCGGTGGCACCATCCCGTCGCGCGGGGGGGTGGTGGTGCTCACCAACGCCCTCAACCGCATCCTGGAGATCAACGAGGCCGACCTCTACGCCCGGGTGCAGCCGGGGGTGGTGACGGCCAAGCTGGCGGCGGCCGTGGAGNNTCAAGTACGGGGTGACGCGGGACTACGTCATGGGGCTGGACTTCTTCGACGTCAACGGCGCGCTGGTGAAAACCGGGGGGCGCACGGTGAAGTGCGTCAGCGGCTACAACCTCACGGGGCTCATGGTGGCCTCGGAGGGTACCCTGGGGGTCTTCAACGAGATCATTCTGAAGCTGATCCCCCTGCCCACCTACCGCAAGTCCATGATGGCGGTCTTCGACGAGGTGGGCAAGGCCTCCGAAGCTGTGGCGGCCATCATCGCGGACCGGGTGGTGCCCGCCACCCTGGAATTCATGGACAATTTTACCATCCGGGCGGTGGAGGCTTACAGCCAGGCCGGTCTGCCCCTGGATGCCGGCGCCATGCTCCTGGTGGAGTGCGATGGCTACCCCGGCCAGGTGGATGAGGACGCCGCCCGGGTGGAGCAGGTCTGCAAGGGGCTTGGCGCCCGCTCCATCCGTGTGGCCCGGGACGCCGCCGAGCGCGACAAGGTCTGGGAGGCCCGCCGCATGGCCCTTTCGGCCCTGGCCAAGCTCAAGCCCACCCTGGTGCTGGAGGACGCCACCGTGCCCCGCAGCCGGATTCCCGCCATGATCCAGGCCATCGGGGAGATCGGCCGCCAATACCAGCTGGAGATCGGCGTCTTCGGGCATGCCGGGGACGGCAACCTGCACCCCACGATCCTCACCGACCGCCGCGACACCGGGGAGTGGCACCGGGTGGAGGCGGCCATCGCGGAGATCTTCGACCGGGCCCTGGCCCTGGGGGGGACGCTGTCGGGGGAGCACGGCATCGGCATCGCCAAGGCCGGATTCCTGGAAAAGGAGACCAGCCCGGCCACCATCGTCTACTCCCGGCGCATCAAGGCGGCCCTCGACCCCCGCAACATCCTGAATCCCGGCAAGATCATAGGAGGCACGGCCGCATGACGCCCATGAGTGAGCTGGCCCGCATGATGCGGGAGCTGGAGGACCAGCTGGTGGTCTGCATGAAGTGCGGCCTGTGCCAGGCGGTCTGCCCCCTGTACGCCGAAACGGGCCGCGAGGCGGACGTGGCCCGGGGGAAGCTGGCCCTGCTGGAGGGCCTGATGCAGGAACTCTTCGAGGATCCCCGGGGGGTGTCCGCGCGCCTGGACAAGTGCCTACTGTGCGGCTCCTGCGCGGCCAACTGCCCCAGCGGGGTCAACGCCCTGGAAATCTTCCTCAAGGCCCGGGCAATCCTGGCGGGCTTCCAGGGCCTCTCCCCGGCCAAGCGGGCCGTGTTCCGGGGCCTGCTGGCCCACCCGGAGCTCTTCGACCGGGCCACGGAGTGGGGGGCGAAGTTCCAGAAGGTCTTCACCCGGCCGGTGAACGCGGTGGTGGGCACCTCCTGCGGCCGGGCGATGTCGCCCCTGATCGGCGACCGGCATTTCCGTCCCCTGGCGGCGGTTCCCTTCCACCGGCAGGTGCCGTCCCTGGACCGGCCGGCGGGGGCCTCCGGGCTGCGCGTGGCCTTTTACGTGGGCTGCCTGGCGGACAAGGTCTTCCCCGGGGTGGCCCGGGCCGTGGTGGACGTGCTGACCCACCACGGGGTGGGGATCGACATGCCCGCCGGGCAGGCCTGCTGCGGCATTCCGGCCCTTTCCAGCGGCGATACCCAGACCTTCCGGCGCCTGGTGGGGCACAACCTGGAACGCTTCGCGGAGGGGCGCTTCGACTGGCTGGTGACCGCCTGCGCCACCTGCACCGCCACCATCAAAAAGCTCTGGCCGGTGATGACCGCCGGGGATCCCGACCTCCAGGACCGCGCCCGGCGCCTGTCCGGGAAGGTTCTCGACATCCACCAGTTCCTGGCGGCCCACGTGGGGCTCACCCCGGCCCCCCCGGTCAACGGGGCCCGCGTGGTGACCTACCACGACCCCTGCCACCTGAAGAAGTCCCTGAAGGTCTTTCAGGAGCCCCGGGCGGTGCTCGCCGCCAGCGCCGGCTGGCGCCTGGTGGAGATGCGGGAGAGCGACTGGTGCTGCGGCATGGGGGGCAGCTTCAACCTGCAGCACTACGCGCTTTCCGGCAGCATCGGCCGGCGCAAGCGGGAGCGGATCCGGGACACGGGCTGCCAGGTGGTGGCCACGGGGTGCCCGGCCTGCATGCTGCAGATCTCCGACGCCCTGTCCCAGGGGGGGGAGGCCATTGCCGTGCGGCACCCCGTGGAGCTCTACGCCGCTTCCCTCAGGGGGTTGTGATGCCCAGCCTCAGGCCCATCAAGCCCAAGCGCATCTCCGACCAGGTCTATGACCAGCTGCGGGAGTTGATCTACCGCGGCGAGCTGCGCCCCGGCGACCAGGTCATGCCCGAGCGCGAACTGGCCCAGAGCCTGGGGGTCAGCCGCACCACGGTGCGCAACGCCCTCAACAAGCTGGTGGCCCTGGGGCTGTTGGAGCAGAAGCAGGGCCAGGGGACCTTCGTGCGCCCCCCGCGGCCCGCGGACCGGCACCCCCTGGCGCTGGCCATGGAGGCCGAGGACGCCACCCTGGAAGACCTGCTGGAGGTGCGCATGGGCCTGGAGTGCAACGCCGCCGCCCTGGCGGCGGAGCGCGCCAGCGCCGAAGACCTGCAGCTCCTGCAGAACTGCCTGGAGGCCACGGAGCGCGAGGTGCACGGGGGGCAGCTGGGCACGGAGGAGGATGTCTCCTTCCACATGGCCATCGCCTATGCCACCAAGAACCCCATCCAGGTCTACCTGATGAAGAGCTTCTACGATTTACTCTTCGTGGGCATCCGGGAGAACCTGCAGCACCTCTACGAAGACCCCGTCAACCGCAACGAAGTCCTGGCCCAGCACCGCAAGGTGGCCTACGCCATCCAGCGGCGGGACGCGGAGATGGCCTACAGCGCCATGAAGCTCCACATCCGCTTCGTGCTGCTCTTCTTCCGGGACCGCCAGCGCAATGAGTTTCTGGGGCGCCTGCGCAGCGCGGAGTAGGGCGGCGGGGAGCCGCGCCGGGAGAGTCCAGCGGAGGTTGAATCGTTACCGCCTGGGCCCTGTGCCGGCATCCCCCGGCACGTTCGGCCATTCCTCCGATCAGCGGGACGTAAGCGCAACGCGATGACCGCTTTTGGTGACCAGCGCGGGGCGAGGGGTGCCTCCGCCGGCGCACCTGCCCGAACTCAGCCCAAGGCTTCGTAGGCCCCGCCGCCGATGTCGCTGCGGGCAGGCGTTGGCGCTGATTCGTCGCGGCGGGCTGCGGAAATGCCTTGGCGGGCGGCGGGACCAACGAAGCCTAAAGGCTTCAGACAGCGGGCCGGTGCGCCGGCGGAGGCACCCCCC
>DJGG01000201.1:11917-14994 GCA_002432195.1 Desulfobacteraceae bacterium UBA5852 | reverse complement strand
TTTCGGCCTGAGGCGCAGTTTAGCCACAGCCTGTTAGGCCTCCATGGGCGGGCCATGCCGCCGGGCGCTGCGCGCCACCTTCAGCATCTCCATGATCACCAGCGGCACCGCGCCCACGATCAGCAGCAGGAAACAATCGGCCAGCGGCATGGAAGCGGTTTTCAGGAAGCGGCCCAGGGTCGTGTTGTGCTGGCTCAAGACCTGGAGGCCGAAGGATACGGACACCACCAGGACCAGGTTGAGGTTGGAGAACAGGGGGATGCGCCAGACGGGCTTGATCTCGCTGCGGGCGCCGAAGGCGCGCAGGAGCTCGGCGAAGACCAGCACGGCGAAGGCGTAAGAACGCGCCAGCCCGAGGTCTCCCGCCTGCAGCGCATGCAGGTAGACCCCCAGGGCCACGCCGGCCGTGAGGAAGCCGGTGAACAGCATGGTCCGGAGGAAGCCGCGGTCCGTTATGGGTTCGGACCGGGGGCGCGGATGGCGCCGCATCACGTCGGCGTCGATGGGGTCGGTGGCCAGGCACAGGGCGGGCAGGCCGTCGGTGACCAGGTTGATCCAGAGCAGGTGAATCGGCAGGAGCGGCGCCGGCAGGCCGATGCCCACGCAGGCGGTCATCAGGAGCAGCTCCCCGGTGTTGCCCGCCAGCAGGTACTGCAAGGTCTTGCGGATGTTGTCGTAAATGCCCCGGCCCTCCTCGACGGCGGCCACGATGGAGGCGAAGTTGTCATCGGTGACGATCATGTCCGAGGCCTGCTTGGTAACCTCGGTACCGCTGCGGCCCATGGCCACGCCGATGTCGGCCCCCTTGACGGCGGGAGCGTCGTTGACCCCGTCGCCGGTCATGGCGACCACCGCGTCGTGGGCTTTCCAGGCCCGGACGATGCGCAGCTTGTGCTCGGCGGTGACCCGGGCGAAAACCGTTGTCTGCGGCGTCCGCTGCCGGAGCTCATCCGCGGTCATGCGGTCCAGCTCGACGCCCGTGATGCCCCGGGCATCGTCCGCCGCGATGCCGATTTCCCGGGCGATGGCCATTGCCGTGCGCGGATGGTCGCCGGTGATCATCACCACCCGGATGCCGGCGGCACGGCACTGGGCCACGGCCTCCCGGGCTTCCGGGCGCGGCGGGTCATACATCCCCGCAAGTCCCACGAACACGAGGTCGCGTTCCACGGCCTCCGCCGTCAGTTCGGCGGGCCCCGCATCCTCCAGATCACGCCAGGCCGAGCCGAGCACCCGCAAGGCTTGCCGCGCCATCGCGTCGTTTTGCGCGGCGATGCGGCGGCGGTCCTGGTCGGTCATGGCGCGCGCGCCCTCGCGGGTGTAGATGCCCGTGCAGCGCTCCAGCAGGACGTCGGGAGCGCCGTTGACGAAGGCGCGGAGGTGCCCCTCCGGCATCCGGCGGACGACGGTGTTGCGTTTGCGGTCGGAGTCGAAGGGGATCTCCCGGTACTTGGGCAGTTTCCGCGCGATGTCTTCCCGGTTGCCGCCGGCCTTGGCACCGGCGGCCAGCAAGGCCCCTTCGGTGGGATCACCCACGACCTTCCAGGCCCCGTCCTCCTGGACCAGGTGCGCGTTGTTGCAGGCGATGAGGCCCGTCGCCAGTTCGCCCAATACCGCGGCGTGGGCCGCCCCCGCCGCGCGGCCCGCGACGCGCACCTCGCCGTCCGGCCCATAGCCCTCACCGGTTACGTCGTAGGTTTGATCCGCAACGTAGAGGGCGCGCACGGTCATTTCCCCGGCCGTCAAGGTGCCGGTCTTGTCCGTGCAGATCACCGTCGTCGACCCCAGGGTCTCCACCGCCGGCAGACGGCGCACGAGGGCGCGGCGGCGGGCCATACGCGACACCCCGAGCGCCAGGGCCACGGTGACGACGGCGGGAAGTCCTTCCGGCACGGCCGCCACCGCCAGGCTCACCGCCGTCATGACCATCTCGAAGAAATTCGCTCCGCGCCAAAGTCCCATGACGAAAAGCAGCGCGACGATGCCCAGGGCCGCCCAGATCAGGACGTATCCGAAGGCATCGAGTTTCTTCTGCAGCGGGGTGCTCTCTTCCGTCCCCGCCGCCTCCAGCAACCCCGCGATGTGCCCCAGCTCCGTGCCCATGGCCGTGGCCACGACCACCGCCCGCGCCGTGCCCGTTGCAACACTGGTGCCCATGAACACCATGTTGCCGCGGTCGCCGAGGGGGACATCCTCCCGCGGCAAGGTCCCGGGCTGCTTCGCCACCGCCTCCGACTCGCCGGTGAGGGCGGACTCGACGCATTTGAGCGACGCCGCTTCCAGAAGGCGCGCATCGGCGGCCACCAGGTCGCCGGCTTCCAGGCAGAGGATGTCGCCGGCGACGACCCCCGCGGCGGGAATTTCGCTCACGCGACCGTCGCGCCAGACCTTGGCCTTGGGCGCGGTGAGTTTCTTGAGCGCCGCGATGGACTTCTCCGCGTTGAATTCCTGATGGAAGCCGATACCGGCGTTGAGCACCACGATGGCCAGGATGGCGACGGCGTCCACCACCTCGCCGAGGAAGCCGGAGATGACCCCCGCGGCGATCAGGACCCAGATGATGAGACTCCTGAACTGGCCGAAAAAAAGTTGCAGCGGGCGGATGCGCCGGCCCGCCCGCAGTTCGTTCGGGCCGTCGGCCGCCAGGCGCCGCGCCGCCTCCTGGGCGGTAAGCCCCGAAGCCGACGCGCCGAGCCGCGCCACCACATCCGCGGCGGGCAGGCTGTGCCAAGTCCCGCCCGGGGCCGGCCCGGGAGTGCCCGGTGCAGGGGTCATGCGGTCACATCCTCCTCCGCACACCGCGGATCCCAGCGTGGATGTCCCCAGGCGACGGTCCAAGCCCGGAGTGCCGGCACCCGGAGCACCCGGGTGCCGAAGAACCGGTTGGCCGTGGGGAAGTTGGCGGTGCCGGTTCCTGCCCACTTTCCGGAGGCCCGGGCGGCCGGCCGGCTAGCCCGGCTGGCGGGTGTCCGCGCCGGGAGACCTCAGCTCCCGCAGGCCCGCGGGGGTTCGAATGTGGGCCACGAGGTACGGCTGGTGGCCCGGCGGCAGCGGTGAGGCACGGAATTCGCCCTCGA
>DJGG01000201.1:5546-11869 GCA_002432195.1 Desulfobacteraceae bacterium UBA5852 | reverse complement strand
CGCTGTCGACCTTGGGGGCTTCGGGATGGAACCCCTCCAGGCGCACGAGGGAACAACCGCTGTCCTTCAGCATGTCCGCCGGGTGCCCCCCGGCGCTCCATTGGATGAGGGTGGGCGCCAGCCCATCCAGCGGCAGGCTGCCGTCGGCCGGTATGGTAATGAGCCAGCTCAGCGGGCCGCGGCTCATGGTCTCCACCCGGCCCAGGGGCACGGGGGATGCGCCGGCCGCGGCCTGAATGTCGTCCGTGCGGGCGATCCAGGCGGCCAGCCGGATGGGTTGCGCGGAATCGGGAGCATCCAGCCGGAACCACCGCGGCCGGTTCGGCCGGGTCGCCTGGGGATCGACGGCGATGACCTCGAGGTAGAGCCGCTCCCCCAGCTTCAGCAGTTGGTTGTGTGTGCCCATGCGCGAGTGCGCACCGCCCACCTGGGGGCTCACCCCCAGGCTCCGCCGCACGAATTCCACGCCGGCCTCCAGGCAGGGGGCGGTAATGGCCAGGTGATCCAGGTGGCATCGCGGCTTGCCGGTTCTATCCAGGTGTGGTGTCCCCGGCAAAAGCGGCCTTTGTCCCGCGACGGGCGTGGAGGGTTCCACTTCCGGGAAAGCGGACGTCAGGGCGGATCGCGCCAGGTCGAGGCCGACCTGCCGGGCATCCGCATCGTAGCCGGGGGACAGCGGGTTCATGAAACCATGCCGGCAGCCCACGAAGATTTCCGTCTCCATGCCCGCGGCGGCCAGTTCCCTGGCGAGGCGGCCGGCATCGAAGGCCTCTTCATGCTCTGCGAAGTAGAGCCTGACCGGGCAGCACGGCCGCAAATGTCGGAAATCCCTGATCCGCGAACCATAGAACAGGATGGCCAGCCGGAGATTCCGGCAGGCGGGGTCGGCCGAGGCAATCCAGGCCGCGGTAGCCCCCGCGCTGAACCCCACCAGGGCATCCGGTTGGTACCCTCGAAGCGCGCGCGCCAGATCGGCGACGTAGGCGTCCATCCCCCCCCCCGCCTGGAAGGCGGCATAGGCCTGCGCCTCACGGGTGAACCGGGCCTGGGGCTCCGCATGCGGGGAGACGATGAGGAAATGATCAGCCAACGATCGGGCCAGGGATCGCAGGTCTTCGGTCTCGCCGAATATGTCCGCCGCCACCAGGATCTTCATCGCGTCCAGGGCCGCCGCCGATGGGTGCCGGAACCCACCTTGCCTTGCGACCCGTTGCTTGTTTATCCGCAGGCGGCTGGGGTGGGTCAAACTTCCCGGGTCGCGACGATCCCCTCGACGGAAACGCCCATCTCCGTTTCGATCCCGGTCATGAAGCGCCTTGCGGCGTCCTGGGCGCGGTCCAGCCGCTCCAGAAAAAAGGCGTTGTCGGTGTTGCGCCGGCGCAAGGACGCAAACCGTTGGGCCAGGGTGGTGGGCCGATCGACCTCCACCAGGAAATCCACCAGGGCGACGAGTTTCTCCTCCAGGCCCTCCGGCACGAAGTCCCGGCCAGGCAGGCCGAACTGCGCGGCCTCCGCGGCGTCGAGGCCGAAGAGGATATGCGCCGCGCACACGTGGGCCTCCCTGGCGTGGCCCAGCGCCGTCAGCAGCCGGTAGCCCGCCACACCGTGCCGTATGGGGTCGTGGGTTTCGCAGCGCCCGATGTCATGCAGCAGGGCCGCGGACCAGAGGAACGCGGCGTCGACGGCGCGCCGGGGCGCCAGAACCTTGCCGACCCGCGCCGCCATTTCCGCCACCGCATGACAGTGCCGGGTCCAGCCCGCCCCCTGGCCGTATTCGGCCAACAACCTTATGGATTCCTCGCGCGACAGCATCGTTGTCTGGCCGCCTCCCGGGGCGGCGCCGGCGTGACGGTGATCCCCGCTCCGCGCGCCGAAGGCCGCATGGTGCCTGAGCCTGCCTGTCGCGGAGCGCTTTCCGGGGGTGAGGGCCGGAAAAATTCCCGGGGGACATCCTCCCGGATCAGTACCGGCGGTGAAAAAGCAATATGCCCCGCCGGTTGTTTGTCAATCCCGGCCACGTGGGAACCGGATTCATCTCCGTGAGGGTCTCACCTCCGCCTTGCGGCCCGAGACGCGGTTTATCCACGGACGGACAGGACATACCCGTCGCAGGCACACGCTTCAGGCACGTTCGCCATCTGTCGAAGCATATTGGTGTGCATGTGCGTCAGCACGATGCGTTTCGCGTCCAGGCGCGCAATGTCCGGGTAGTTGAGGTGCCCCTTGACCGGCTTGTCGTAGAAGTAGCTCTCGGCAATCAGCAGGTCGGCTCCCGAGACGAGTTGCACCAAGGCGTCGGAGAGTTCCCCGTCGCCGGTATAGGCGATGGACGCGTCCCCCACCTGGATGCGCACAGCCAATGGATTCGTCTCGGGGGTGTGCCGCGCCGCCGCTGTTACGGTCAAACCCCGGGGGTGAAGGGTTTCCCCGGGCCGGATCTCTAGGTGTTCCAATGGGAACCTGGGCTCCATGACCGGACTTCCCGGGAAAAGCGCGTCATGCAGCCGACGCAGGTGGGCTTGCGTGCCGGTCGGACCGAGAATCGTCAGGGCGGTCTTTCGCTTGGACCCGAGCATGGCATCCACCAGCAGGAACGGTACGCCTCCGCAGTGATCCCCGTGCAGGTGCGTCAGCAGGATCAAATCGATGGCGTTTGGATCCACGCCCTGGTGCCGCAATCCGACAAGCGAGGTGGCCCCGAAATCCACGGCGAAGCGAACGCCCGGACCATCCACGAGAATGCAAGTCTGGAGCCTCCCGCCGCTTCCGAAGGCATCCCCGGATCCAATGAAGGTAACGGTCACGCCGGGCATGGCGCCTCCCGGATCCGGCCCTCCCCGCGCGGCAGCACGCCGGCGTTCACGAGCCCCATGAAGCGTTGGATGGCATCCAGGGCTTCCCGGGGCCGGGCCTGGAGAATGAAATGCGGCCCTCTCAGGCGAACAACCCTCAGATCGGCAAGCCCTTCCGCAAAATCGAAGAGGGCTGACGCGGGGACGCTCCGATCGCCGGCGGCTTGAATATAGAGGCTGGGAACTCTCACCCCGGGCAGCCACCTGCGGACATCCGTGTGCCGGATCACCTCGAGCCGGTGCACCATCACCCGGGCCGGCACCAGGTTTTTGACCCTCTGCCACATGGCGAGAAACAAATCGGTGGTTTCCTCCCCCCCCGCGATGACATGCGTCAACAGACACCTGGGCCAGGGAAGGCGCAACATGTGCTCGAGGGGCAGGGTGCTCAGGATCGTCAGCCCTATCGGTCGCGGCGTTCGGGCAAATGTCGCCGCCAGAATCAGGCACTTGGCCCGCAGCCTCCCGGAGCCGATCAGGGCGATGGCCACGGGCCCGGAAAAGGATTCCGCGATGACGATCGGGTCCTTCCCCGCCGACGGAATCTGGCCCATGGCGCAGTGGAGCGTTTCCTCGAAGCTTAGCCGCCGGTCCGTGGGGTAGCGCACGACCGTCACCGGCACATCCCGGGGCAGCAGGGGCCGCAACGGCTCGCAGGAGATGCCCGTGCCGTCGATCCCCGGGAGAAACACCACTTCATGGCCGCTCAAAGCGTGCATATGGGGGCGTTCACCTCGTGCGGGCAGCCTGCCCCGGACCACAGTCTGCTAGCCCAGGGGATATTCGGCAACCTCGAAGGTTTGGCGTTCGATCGCGCCGGTGTAGCCCGGAAGCCTCCTGCCGTCCTCGGCCGCCACGGCGCGCTCCGGGGAAGCCAGGGCCGCCTCCATGGCCTCACGATTGTCGAAATACAACTCGGTGATCTGGTAGAGGTCCCCGCCGGGCAGCCCCTTGCTGAGCACGATGCGCTTGATGTGGGGCCACCGGGTGACGAGGGCGAGGTGATGGTTCCAATAGTAGTCGTCGAAGGCGGCGGGGTCCGAGGGCTTGCCGAGGTAGAAGACGCAGAGCTTGACCATAGAATTCCCTCCCGGGATGAATGGCGTGGCATGTCGCCACGCCGACGCCAGGCGGCCTGGAACGCCCGTGGCGGCGGGGTTCCGGGCAATTTCAGGATCCGGCCACGCGGCGAATCCGGGGCCGGCGGACGTTGCGGTCGGGGCGGCGGATGGGCTGGGGGGGATCGCCTGCCCCGTAAAAACCCCACCGCACAAGCCGGCGCACGCGAGAACGGTGGGCGTGCGCGAACAGGCCCGCAATGGATGATAGCACTAATCCGGCTGTGGATAAACTGCGCCCCGGGCCGCAATGGTTCCCCCGCCAGGGGTCGAAGAAGGTGCTTGCCTCCCGGGACGTGCCCCTCACCGGCGGTGGGTCACGGATGGGTGAGCCGTACCGGTTTCCGGTAAACGTGCTGCGTCTTGTCACGGGCGTAGCCCAGGGCCGCGTAGAACGCATGGGAGGCCTCCCGGGCCGCGTTCGAGCGGACGCAGATCGTCCCCAGGCCCCGCGCCGCCGCCCAGTCCTCGGCCTCCCGCACCAGCACCCGGCCCACTCCCCCTCGACGCGCCGGGGCGTCCACCACCAAACCCATTATTTCCGCGCGATCACCGCCTTGGAGGGACAGCCCTTGTTCGACGTGCACCCAGCCGAGCAGGCGCCCACCCGCCCCATTCACTACGGCAACGTGTTGGTGCGGCATGGCCAGCAGACGCCCCAGCCGCCCCTCGAACGCTTCGATGGGGGAGGGATAGCCGAGCTGCGCCGCGAGACGGGCGATCTCGGCGGTGTCTTCCATCCGGGCCCTGCGCGCGGTTAGGCGGGGAGGCATCATGGGTTTGTCGCCTGGCGCCGCTGCCTGTTGGGGCTTCTTTGGACCCCATGGCCTGCGGCCGCCTGTTGTGGTAGCGCTCGGGATGCCGGGGATTCGAACGGCGGCGGCCATACCGAGCGGGAGCCGAAACGCTTGCGATGGGTTCTAGTAGGCCGACCGGCACTCGAGACCCAACGCGGCACAAGCATGTGCCATTCGGCTCCCCATGCGCCTGAAGTACCCGTCCGAATTTTTTTCTTGCCATCCGTGCTTTTCGTAGATCCTGTCGGCGTGGGAGTAGTTCATGCGGTCGATGATGACGTAGTCGACGCTGCCCGCCAGCATGCGGATCAGGTTTTCCGCTCCGGGGAGAATCGGCGCGATCATCGCGTAGGTCCGGATGCCGTTGCGATGCAACGCGGCCAAAGCTTCCAGCCGTTCCGTGATGGGCGGCGCCATGGGCTCGAAAATTTTGCGGACCGCGTCATCCGCGGTGGTGATGGACAGCCCGACGTCGATCCGGGACGATTTCCGGAAAATATCCATATCCCGCATTCATTTGAGAAGTTCTTCCGCCTTTGAGGGGCTGGCCAAGGGGTAGATATCGAAGCTGACGGGCACAATGCCCATCCATTGGGTCAAAATCCCGTGAAGCTCGTCGTTGGAGGCCAGGTCGAGGATGGCCGCAATGCCGCGGCCCACCCGGTAGTAGGAGCAGACAACCTTGTTCTTCGATTTCAAGTCATCCATCCAGGACCGGAATTGCACCCGTGCGCTCTTGACATCTTCCGGTTTGGCCGGCTGCGGGCTGCTGATCACCAGGTACAACATGTTGCGCTCCTCTCTTCGTTTGGTTGGCCGACGATCCCGGCGGCGCTGCGGCCCCCCGATGGACGGACGAGCCTATCAACCTGTGGATAAACACGCATCCGGCCGCAGGTCAAGATGCGATGGTGGGGCCGTCTTTCGCATCCTCGGCAGACGGGCGCAGGGCTGGGGTTTGAAAGCGGGGCACCCATGACCGTGACCGCTTGGGAAGCCGGATGGCCTGGCGACAAGCGTTCCAGGAGAAGGCGGGGCCTGCGGGGAACACGCCGCATCAAACGGTATAGATCACCACGAGGCAACGCGTGGGCTGGGCGGACAGGCTCTTGAGCTTGTGCGGGACATCGGAATTGAAATGGATCGACTCCCCGGGTTTGAGCACCTGCTCCCGGGTCCCCAGGGTGAAGCCCAGATCGCCCTCCACGACATAGATGAACTCTTCCCCTTCGTGTTTGTACGCCACGGGTTTGTGGTCGTGATGGGCTTCGATGGTGACCATGAAGGCGCGCAGGTGGCGGTTGGCCGCTTCCGGCGTCAAGGTGGTGTAGCTGTAGGAATGGGTGCGTTGGTAGTAGGCCTGGGCGCGGCGGTCGCGGATGGCCGCCCGCTCCTCCTTGTGCAGGAAGGTGCCCGGGTCGATCTTCATGGCCTGGGCCATGCGCAGGATGAAGCCGACCGGCGGCGACAGCCGGTCGGCTTCCACATGGGCGATGAATTCGGGGGTTTGGCCGGTGGCCTGGGCCAGCTCTTCCGGGCTCCAGTTGCGGGCCGTG
>DJGG01000201.1:0-5522 GCA_002432195.1 Desulfobacteraceae bacterium UBA5852 | reverse complement strand
CCGAACCCGGCTTTGGGCGCTTCCTCCCGGCCTCCGAGGGCGCAGGTGGCATCGGCCAGGCGCCTCAGGCCCGCCTGCAAGGCGCGCTGGTTCAACAGCGGCAGCAGCGTGCGGGCGTCCGCGACGATGCCGATATCGGCCAGTTGGAAAATCGGCGCGGCCGGGTCGCGGTTGATCGCCACGATGGTTTCGGCCTCCGCAATGCCGGCGGTGTATTGCATGGCGCCGGAGGTCCCCACGGAGATGAGCAGCCGGGGGCGCACATTTTTGCCGGTTTGGCCGATGAGGCGCTCTTCCTCCACCCAGTGGTTCATCACCGGCGGCCGGGTGGCGCCCACCTCGCCTCCCAGGGAGGCCGCCAGCGTCCGCGCCAGGCCGAAGCCGTGCAGATCCCCCAGGCCGGCGCCGCCGACGACAACGGTTTCCGCTTCTTCCAGGCGTCGGGCTTCCACCGTTTCCAGGCTGCGCCGGAGCAGTTCCAGGCCGCCGGGCATGCCGAGGCCATCGGGCACGATCCGTTCGATCCGGCCGTGGTCGGTGCGCGGGGTGGGGACTTTGGCCCCGTGGGGCTGGACGGTGACGAAGGCGGTGGGCCATCCGTCGGCCAGGGTGATGTCGGCGATGATCTGCCCCCCCCAGGCCGGGCAGCGCCCCACAAACCGGCCCTGGTCCCACACCAGGTCGCTGCTGTCCGCGATCAGGCCGGCCTGGCAATGTTGGGCGCCGAGGGCCGCGGTTTCGCGGCCGAAGTCGTTGAGGGGGAACAACACCAGCCAGGGCTTGCGTTGCCGCACGACATCGGCCAGCACGCGGGCGTAGAGGTCGGTTCGCGGCACGGCCAGCAGGGGATGCTCCAGGCAATGGACCGCCTGCACGCCGAGGGCGGCCGCCTCCGCCGCCGCCGCGGCAAGGGTCACGCAGGCGCCCGGATCGGTCCGCGGCCCGTCGGGCGCGTCCCCTCCCCAGCCCATCAGGAGCATATGGATCCCGGCGCCCGCCGACCGGGCCAGGTCCTCGGCCTTGGCCAGGACCTTGAGGCTTGCCCGCCAGTGGCGCACGCTGCGCAGGTCGCCGTATATCCAGATGTCCCGTTCGCTCATGATCCCATGAGCCCCTTGGTTCCCAGGTAGGCGACCAGTGCTTCCACCTGTTCGCGGGGCTCGCCGTCGAGCATGCGGCAGGTGCGTTGGCGTTTGACCTTCTTCAAGTTGGCCACCCGGGTGGGGGAGCCGGCCAGGCCCACGCGGTCCGCGGGCAGCCCCAGGTCGGCCAAACTCCAGCTCTGCACCTTCATATGGTCATGGGCCTGGGCGATTCCCGCCAGGGGGATCGGCCGGGGCGAAAAAGCCATGGGATGAATGCTCACCGCCGCCGGCAGGCGGACCCGCCACACCTCCTCCCATTCATCCATCCGGCGAGTGATGTCCCAATCATCGCTTGCGGGCTGCATCTGTTTGACGCCGGACACGAACGGCACGCCCAGCAAAGCGGCGGTTTGGGGCCCCACCTGGCCGGTGTCGCTGTCCGCGGAGCGCGTCCCGAAAAAAACAAACCCATAGGGCGTCAAGCGGCCGATGGCGGCCGCCAGCACCCGGGAGGTGACCAGGGTGTCGGATCCGGCCAGGGAGGGATCGTTGATCAGCACGGCCCCATCGACGCCCATGGCCTGGGCCTCGGCCAGCGCCTCGATGCTCACGGCGGGCCCCATGGTAAGGGCGGTCACGGACCCGCCCAGGGACGCCTTGATCCGCAGGGCGGCTTCCAGGGCCGGGCGGTCGAAGGGATTCAGGTCGCTGTTCTGCGGCGTGCGGCGGCCAACGCCGTCGGGGGCGGAAAGGACCACGGATTTGATGCACACGATGCTGTTCAAGGACATGACCTTCCCAATTCAGCCGGGGGCCCCCCGTCGGGGCAACGCATGGCGTGCCCGGGGGGACCCGCGGCCGAGGAATCAGCCGTTCAGGACTTCCCGCGCGATCACCAGGCGATGGACCTCCGAGGTGCCTTCATAAATGCGCGTCACCCGGGCGTCGCGGTAATAGCGCTCCACGGCATAGGCCTTGGAATAGCCATAGCCGCCGTGGATCTGCACCGCCAGATCGCTCACCGTGCAGGCGGCCTCGGAAGCGAAGAGCTTGGCCTGGGCGGCCGCCAAACCGACCGGCATCCCCTGGTCCTTGAGGGCGGCGGCACGGTAGACCATCATGCGCGAGGCCTCCACCTGGGTGGCCATGTCGGCGATCATCATCTGGATGGCCTGGTGGCGCGCCAGCAGGACACCGAACTGCTGCCGCTGGTTGGCATAGCGCACGCCTTCCTCCAGGCAGGCCTGGGCGATCCCCAGGGCCTGGGCGGCGATGCCGATGCGTCCGGTATCCAGGGCCGCCATACCGATGGCCAACCCCTGGCCGGGGCTTCCCAGCAGATTGTCCTTGGGCACCGTGCAGTCGTAGAGCCGGATGGAGGATACCGGGTTGGCGCGCATGCCGCACAGGTCCTCCAGGTCGCCCACCACAAACCCCTTGCTGCCCCGCTCCGCGACGATGACGCTGATGCCCTTGCGGCCGGCTGACGGGTCGGTGCGGGCGAAGACCAGGCAGATGTCGGCAATGCCGCCGTTGGTGACGAACACCTTGTTGGCATTCACCAGCCATCCGTCCGGGGTGGGCACGGCCGTGGCCGCGACGGCGCCGGCATCCGATCCCACGTTGGGTTCGGTGAGGCAGAAGGCCCCGATTTTTTTCCCGCCGGCCAGGTCCGGGACCCAGCGCCGATGCTGTTCGGGTGTTCCAAAGGCCACAATGGGATAAAGCGCCACGCTGTTGTGCACGCTGAGGCACAAGCCGATGGCGGCGCTCACCCGCGAGACCTCTTCGATGATGACGGCATAGCTCACCGCATCCAGGCCGGCGCCACCCAGATCGACGGGTGCCTGAATGCCGAAGTAGCCCAGCCGTGCCATTTTTTCCACCACTTCCCAGGGAAAGCGCGCCTCCTGGTCGATCTGCCCCGCGATGGGACGCAGCTCCTTCTCGCAAAAGGCGCGGACCGTGCGACGCAGCAGGCGATGTTTGGGATTCAAAAACGGTGTCGACATGGGAAATCTGGTGGCTTCACGCGGCTGATCTATTTGGATTGAGTTGCGGCGCTTGTAGACCGATTCCCCAAGGCTGTCAACTGAAAGCGCCCGGTGCCCGATGCCCGGTTCCGGCAGGCCCAGCCGGCGCCGGCCTTCGAAAGCTCCTCGAGGGATGCGATGTGGTCCGGATGTGTGTGGCTTGGCATTTGAGCCCGGGCGGCGGCCCGTCAGGCCCGTCGCCCCGGCAACGAATGGTCCGCGGCCAACCCCTTGCGCATGAAGGTGGACGAGGCCGGGCACAGTCCCATGAACTGGGCGGTTGCCGCAATGGCTGCCGGAGCCTCGGACCGTGGGACGACCCCGTAACCCAGCCGGGCAAAGAAACCGGCCGCCGTGATGGTGAGGAGGCACAGGGTTTGGATCCCCCGCGCGGCGGCCAGGGCCTCGGCGTTGGAAACCAGGCGCATCCCTAAGCCGGCATTGCGGCGAACCGGGGTTACCGCCAACGAGCGCAGCAACCCGACGGAGCCGTAGGCTTCGATGCCGACCAGGCCCACGAGCCGACCGCCCTCGCGCACGCCAAGCAAATGGAGGCTGGGGCTGCCCGACAAGTCGGAAACCTGCAGGCCGGCTTCCGTGAGCAGCGCCTCGACTTCCGGATCGAGGCTTAAGGTTTCGACGCGCATTTTCATTGACCACCATCCGCTACCAATTTTCGAGATCCCTCTTGGCGGACTTGATGTATCTCCCGAAGTCACGGTCCTTCCTTCGTTTCTCGGCATAGGACATCTGATAAAACGCCGACTCCTCCCGGAGCTTGAGGTAATTGGCATAGTGGTCCTGACCGATGCTGCCGGAATCCAGCGCCTCGCGCACGGCGCAGCCGGGCTCGTCGGTATGGCCGCAATTGCGGTAGCGGCAACCGGAGGCAAGCCCGATGATGTCGGCAAAACTCTCGCCTATCCCGCTTTCGGCCCCCAGGATCCCGAGCTCACGCATACCGGGGTTGTCGATCACCAGGCCCCCACCCTCGAGGATGATCAGTTCCCGACGAACCGTCGTATGCCGCCCCTCCCCCGTACCACTGACCTCCTTCGTCTCGAGCATCTCCCGACCCATGAGGGCGTTGATGATCGTGCTCTTGCCAACCCCCGATGACCCGACAAAGCAATAGGTCCTGCCGGGCAGCAGGGTCCGTTGGAGGTCGTCAAGGCCTTCCCGCGTGACGCTGCTCAAGGTCAGCACCGGCGCCGTAACGCCCGCAGCGCGGATTTCAGCCGACTGGGAAGCCGGAATTGCGGGCGCCACCAAATCCATCTTGGTGAGCAGGACACACGCATCCGCCCCGCCATCCCGCACCATGACGAGATAACGCTCCAGTCGCTTCAGGTTGAAGTCGAAATGGCAGGACTGGACGATGACCACGCAGTCCACGTTCGCCGCGATCATTTGATAATCGACGGATTCTCCCGCTGACTTTCGACGCAGGACCGTCCGTCGCTCCAGAAGCCTGTGGACCATCCCCAAGTCGTCGGCCGGGCGCTTTTCCACGCACACCCAGTCCCCGACACAGGGGAACTCCGGCGACAGGCGGTGTCGGTACCGATAGCTGCCGGCCAGCTTTGCCCGGAAGGTTCCGGCGTGATCCATGAGCCACAACACGTCGCGATCGACCGCGGCAACCCGGGCAATGGTGTGCCCGAGCCCGCACTCCGACCTTTCCTCGAACCACTCGCTCCAGCCCAGTCGAACCAAATCCGTGTGTCGGCTTTGCATTCATCACCAGTCGTTTCGGAAGAGCCCCGATCACGAGGCCCATAATGCAGCATTTGGGCCTCAGGTGCAGTTTATCCACAGCCTGTCGAGCGCCTGGTCAGGCTCGCGACGCAAGAATGCTTGCGGCATAGCAGGCCAGCGCAATGCCGACACCCGTGAACGGGACGCTGAACCAATAAACCTTGCCGAGCGTAAAAAAGCCACCAAGCATTGCCAAACCGACCATCAGCAGAAACGGCGATTGGAATAACAACTGGCTGTGGACAATTGCCAGAAAACCGTAGATCAGGCCGAACAGAATTGCGCCCATGCTATGACTGGCATTGAAGCCCACCCAGGCCCGCCACATGGTTGTCTCTTTAGTGATCACTGGAGAAACCTGGCGCATCCTGACGTGCAAGGCAGGGTCACGCGGCGTGAGTTTCGGGCCCCAGAACGTGTAAACGAGATGCAGGACACCGAGCGTGAGAATGATGCCCGCGCTGAAGACCATTAGTACCTTGGCGATCAATGTGATGTCCTTTTCTAGGGCCGAAGGTCCCCCATCACGCGCGAATTCGGAGCGACGCCTAACAGGCTGTGGATAAACAAGCATCAGGCCGAAAGGCAAGGCGCGGCGCGATACGAAAAGCGGAGCCACCTCGAGTGGTGGTGAGCATTTTCGCGA